>JARXAF010000119.1 GCA_029865985.1 Verrucomicrobiota bacterium | reverse complement strand
GTGGCCCCCGATCCCACCGCCGGCGCCTGGACACACCAGTACGGCACCCCGGGCAACTCGTGCGCTACGACCCAGTCGATGCGCGGTGCTCCGCGCCTGCGTTGGTTCGGGGGCCACGGACCTGAGCGGATGCCCGACCGGCACACCCGAGGGCATGCGCCGCTGGCTGCCGGCGGCCTCGTGGTCTCGGTGGCAGAGGATGGGTTGATCGGCACCGACGCCCGCAACGGCACCCTCCGCTGGTCCATCGCCCTCCCCGAGGCGATGCGGTATGCCATGCCCTACGACGGCGGCTATCTGGTACTCGCCGACGACGGGTCCCGGGTCTGGGCAGCGGTCGATGCCGAGCTCTGGGAGGCCGACGCCCGGGCGGGTTCGGTGGTGCGGAAGCGGCCTCATCCCATCCAGGGCCGGCATTGGGGCTGGGTGGCCCGCAGCGATGGGGTGCTTCTGGCCAGTTCGCTCTTCCCGGGGGCCCCGCGCAGCCTCAAGGGGTACGAATTGGTCGACCTTGAGTACCGATCGCGTCGGCCGATGGTCTGTTCCAAGGCATTGCTTCGCCCGTCTGAGGCGGGCGAAGGCGTCGACTGGATCGTCCCGACCGAGGGAGCGTGGGTGAATGCCACGCTCTGCGCCGCGGCCGGACGCGTTTACGGGGTCGAGGCCCGGGGAGCCAAGGCCCGCGCCGACCGCACCGGCCGCCTGACCTGTACCGACCTGCTGGAGGATGCCGCTGTGGTGTGCCTCGACGCAACCGACGGGCGCCGGCTTTGGGAACGGCCGCTGCGCTGGCCCGAGGCGGAGGACATCCTCGGGCTGTCGGTCTCCGGCGGACGACTGTTCCTCTCCTGCGCCCGGAGCGCCGGATCGCAGGCGGCCTACCATCTCCGGTGCTGGCGCGCCTCCGACGGGACCGAGTCGTGGGCCGCATCGGGATTGAACCCGGTGCACGACTTGTATCACGGCCAGCAGGTGAAGCGTCCGGTCGTGATGCCCGATATGGTGTGCTTCGAGAGCGAGGTCTTCGCCGTGGACACGGGGAAGCCCTGGCGGCCCGCGGGTGATTCAGTCGGCTGGATTCTCAAGCGTCCCGGCCACGCCTGTGGCGGCATGACTGGCACGGGCGACGGCCTGCTCTTCCGGGCCGACAACCCAACGCTATTCCGGTTCAGCGACGGATCCTTCACCCGGCTGGCGCCAACCCGCCCGGGCTGCTGGCTCAACATCCTGCCGGTCGAGGGCGGTGTGGTGATTCCCGAGGCCAGCGCGTCCTGCATCTGCGGCTATCCGATCCAGGCGTCGATGGGCTTCGCCTTCGGGCCGGCTCCGGCACCCGTGCTGGCCGATGTGCTGCCAGGGCATTGAGCCGGCGGGAGGACGGAACGTTGTAGGACTCATCGCGGCGCGTCGAAAAAGCAAATCGCAATGCTTTCTACCGCTGCAGTGAACAACGTCAGACCAGCGGCCTAGAATAGAAGGACCACTCGCCGATCAGCGACTGGTTCGGATCGATCTCCGTCGGGCTCAGTTTCCGAACTAATTTGCCCTGACTCGCGTATCAGCATTCCCTTCCCACCCGAAAGAGCGGTTTCCTCCCGACTGATGGGCCGAAACCCAACCTTCACCGGATCGCTACCATCCCGCCTTTGTCGTCGGCGTCCCTGAAGTGTAACTCGAGTGAGTGAAATCCTCTTTGCATTCACGGATGGGTTATTGGGGCTGCGTCCTCGCCTCGCTGGTGGGCGTAGCGACCTGTCTCCCGGTCGAGGCCGCCACCCGCTTTATCCACGGTGTCGCCTCCGGCGATCCCGCCCCCGACTCGGTCGTCCTCTGGACCCGAGCCACCCCGGACACCGCCGGCCCTGTGACCGTTGGTTGGGCGATCTCGACCTCTCCGTCGTTCGACACACAAGTCGTCACCGGAACAGTCACCACCGACGCGGCGCGAGATTATACCGTCAAGGTGATCCCGACCGGCCTCGTTCCGGGCACGATCTACCACTATCGCTTCTCCGCCGACGGCGGTGCCGTGGTGTCCCAATCCGGTCGGACCAAGACTCTGCCCACCGGAGATGTCTCCCGGGTCCGCCTGGCGGTCTTCAGTTGTGCCAACATCACCGCCGACCCATTCGACGCCTACCTGAAGGCCGCCCGCATCGGTGACTACGATGCCCTCCTGCACGTTGGCGATTACATCTACGAATACGGTCGTGGTGGCTATCCGCAGGCGGAATCGTTGGCCGAATCGGAAGGCTTTCAGCCAGATCGCGAATGCGTGACCCTCGCCGATTATCGTCAGCGCTATGCCCAGTATCATCGGGCACCGAAGCTTCAGGCGGCGAGGGCGACCGCCCCGTTCATCGTGATCTGGGACGACCACGAAACTGCCAATGATGCTTTCCGAGGCGGTGCGGAGAACCACGACCCGCTGACGGAAGGTTCCTGGACCAACCGCGTGGCCGCCGCCTTGCAAGCCTACTACGAGTGGCAGCCGATCCGCGAACCTCAAGGAGGGGATCTACGGAAGGCCTATCGATCCTTTGACTTCGGCAACCTGTTGTCGCTGCACATGTTGGAGACCCGCCTCACCTCCCGGGATCGCCAGCTCGAACTGGCTCCGACACCCGACGAGGTTCTCGATCGCATCAACTCGATCCTCGGGACGGCTACACTGTTGGCGCAGTATGCGACGACCCACGGTCTCACCCCGCCGTCCGGCCCCGGCGATACCGCAGGCATCGCCCGCTTTGGCAACGCACTCGCACCGATCGTGCTCAACGAGATGGTCGCACGGAACGTGACCGCGATGTACACCGGCGAGCGAAAGCTGCTCGGCACTGAACAAATGCAATGGTTGCAAGGGCGCCTGGCGTCCTCTTCGGCGACCTGGCAGGTACTTGGGCAGCAAGTGCTGATGGGCAACATGACCATGCCAGCCGAGCTCCTCATCGAACTGGCCGGCGGGTCCGTCTCGCCTGCGACCATCACCCGATACCTGACTCCGGTGGTCAAGCGGGCCGCGGGCGTTCCGCTCACACCGGACGAAAAAACCACCTTCGAGCGGGCGAACCCGCTCCCGTACAACCCGGATGCCTGGGATGGGTACGGCCGCGAGCGTGAAACGCTCCTGCAGACCGCCGCCGGTCTGGGCAAGAAGCTGGTGGTGCTCGCCGGAGACACCCACAACGCCTGGGCAAGCACGCTCAGGACCATGTCCCCCGGGCCTGGGGGACTTCCAGCCGGCACGGTCGCCGGTTTCGAGTTTGGCGGACCGGGCGTTTCTTCGCCCGGCATCGAGCGCTATTTCCCGGGTCAGCAAGACATCCTCCGAGACCTTTTCCTCGGGTACAGCACCAATCTGACCTTCGCCAACCTCGCCAATCGGGGATTCCTCGACGTCACCTTCACACCGAAGGGCGTCACCACGAAGTACTACCTCCGACGCCAAGCCGCCGACCAACGCCAGTGGCTCGTTGAAACCCTCTCCGGAGCCACGCCCGCAACGGTCACACGTGAGGCGCCGTACACTGAAAACGACGACTTCCGCCTTCAGATCCTGCATGCCTCCGATATGGAGGCCGACGTGCTGACTCTCCAGACGGCACCCCGCTTCGCAGCGCTCGTCGATCGCCTCGAGGACAATCCCGCCGTGGACGCCTCGATGACCGTTGCCGCCGGTGACCTCTTCATCCCGGGGGCCTTCCTTTCCGCCGGCAACGACCCCGTCACCGTGACGCCCCTGAAGGTCGCGTTCGGTGAACTGTTTGGATTCAATGCGACCGGCACCAACAGCGACCTCCGTGAAAGCGCCGGACGTCCGGACATCGCCATCCTCAATGCCATCGGCATCGATGTGGCCAGCATCGGCAACCATGAGTTCGACCTCGGCGCCACCGAGTTCGCCAGCATCGTGCTTCCGGATGTCCGGTCCGGCGGCGTCTCCCGATTGCGCCACTATGGAGCGGCTTTCCCGCTGTTGAGCGCCAATCTCGACTTCAGTTCGGTTCCCGCTTCGGAGTCTGCATTGGCGGCCCGTTCAACGGCCGCCATCCTGCCTGCTTCACGATTCCGAGCGAACCCCGTCACCGACGCCTCGTACGTCAGCACCGCGGCCACCAACATCGCCCTTCATCCCAAGATCGCCCGGGCGACCATCGTGGAGCGAGGGGGCCAAAAGATCGGCGTGCTGGGAGTCACCCCGCCCGATCTCGCCAACATCTCGTCACCCGGATCGGTCCGTGTCACCGGTCCCCAGGGGTCTGCCGTGGTCAGCCCGCGGACGTATGACATCGCGGCTCTGGCTGCGCATCTCCAGCCAGTGGTGGACTCCCTCCGTGCCGCTGGCTGCAACAAGATCCTGCTCTCTTCGCAGCTCCAGCAAATCGACAACGAGAAGGCGCTCGCCCAAGCTCTGGATGGCGTGGATATCATCGTGGCGGGAGGATCCGGCACGATCTACGTGAACGACCCCTCCAACCTTCTTCCCGGGGATAAATCCGCTGGTCGTTATCCCTACATCACGACCGACAAGATGGGCCGTCGCGTCGCAGTAGTCAGCACCGACGGCCAGTACCAGTACCTCGGACAGTTGGTCGTCGACTTCGATAGCAACGGCGACGTCACCGGCGTCGCTGGAGATGCCATACCCGCGACCGAGGCCAAGGTCACCGCTGTTTGGGGCTCGGCCGATCCCTTCGCCTCAGGCACCCGCGGAGCCGCGGTGAAGTCTCTCACGGAAGCGGTGGGCGCTGTCATCAATTCCAAGGATGGTCTGGTCTTCGGCCGCACCTCGGTCTACCTCGAGGGCCGTCGTACGACCGTCCGACAACAGGAGTCCAATTTCGGCGACCTCTCCGCCGACGCCAACCTCTGGTACGCCCGCCAGTACGATCCCTCGGTGGCCGTCTCCATCAAGAACGGCGGTGGCATCCGCAATTCCATCGGTTCCACCGGCCCCGGCGGTGAGCTCCTCCCCACCCGCGCCAACCCCTCCGCCGGTAAGATCGCCGGCGACATCAGCCGCCTCGACATCGAGGACTCGCTGAAATTCAACAACGCACTGACGGTGGTCACGGTGAAGGCTGCGCAGTTGAAGATGCTGCTAGAGCATGGGGTCGCGGCGAGCACCGGCACGGGTGCCGACAAAGCGACGCCGGGACAGTTTCCGCAACTCGGAGGTCTGGTCGTGGTGACCGACCTGGCAGGCACCGCACAACGGATCACCAGCCTCAGCAATGTGGTCACCGGAGTCACCCCTGGGACCCGGATCCGATATGCCGCGCTGCTCGATGGTTCGGGTAAGCCGACCGAGGTGCTGGTAGCCGACGGCGAGGTGTTGGATCCCGAGCGTTCTGTTCGGATCGTGACGCTGAACTTCCTGGTCAACCCCGGGAGCACGGGTTCCGACTTCGGTGGCGACAACTACCCGTTCCCCTACTTCCTCCGCCTCAACGGGGTTGCCGCCTATGATCGTCGCGACCTCAACTCCGCCACGCTGAGCCCGTCACTGCCGTCGACCTTTCCCGCCAAGGCCTCCTTCGCCGCGGCAGGAACCGAGCAGGACGCATTCGCGGAATACCTCAAGGCCTTCCACACCAGCACTCCTTTCGCCGTGGCCGACACCACGTCCGATTTGGATCGGCGCATCGTACAAGGCTCCGAGGACTCGGACGGCGACGGCTTGTCCAACGCGGATGAGGTCTCCCTGTTGACACTCGGCCTCGATCCGGACCGTGCCGCCTCCCGCTCCCAGGCCAACGCCCTCCTTCGGCTGCGGCGACTCGGACAGGCCGAGGTCGTCGGTTCGCCCGCGACGTTCAACTTGTTCACTCCGGCTCAGATCGCCGAAAACCGCCTAGCGGGACGGCGGGAAGTCATCGGCGATCCCACTGCCTACGGGCTCTTCAACGCGCCTCGCGCGGACCTGCGCCTCGATGGACTCGTTTTGCCGATCTCGACCAATGCACCCGTGAACTTCCGGTTGCAGTCCTCCGACGACCTGAAGCGCTGGGTGGACACGGTCGTGGTCACCAACGTGCCCGTGGACCTCACCGTGCCGACCCGGTTCTTCCGCTTCCGAGCGGAGTGACCCGGCCAGTGGCCAATCGATCGATCCACCTCAACCGCCCCGTCGGACCCAGTGTCTGCCGGGGCGGTCTGCTTTGAATGGGCACCTTGAAAGCCCAAGTTCTCCCTGCACGGCAGGACGCCCACGGACATCCGCTGAAAGACTCAGCCCTCTGTCTACTTCCTGATTTACCGGTGACTCTTTCGGGGAGCGCACGGCATCCAGCTCGTCACTGTCGACAAAGCCCTCAGCGCGACATTCTGGGCTAATGACAAACCGAGCACGCCGACGAAGGTCCATCGTGGCACCCGATGACCGATTCCAACAACACCGGGGCGACTGCCACTCAGGCCGACAACCGCTTGGCCAGGCGCTCGATCTCCTGATCCCCTTGGGCGCCTTTCCAGCGGAGCTCGCCCATCCACCAATGGCGCACGTAGCCGCGTCGATCGATGACGTACACCGTGGGCCACATCGTGGTTCCCCAGGCATCCCAGTTGGCGCTTTTCAGGTCCACCAGTACCGGGAACTCGAACCCGGATTTCTTGGCTGCGGCCACCACCTTTCCGGTATCGCGCTCGGCGTCGGTCTCGGGAGTCTGCACCCCGACCACCTCAATGCCCTGGTCGCGCAGGGTCTGGTGCCAACGTTGGTAGACGTCGAAATTGGCGTGACAGTTGTGACACTGGAAGGCGTAGAAGTGCAGCAACACCACCTTTCCGCGGAGATCCACCAATCGGGCCTTGCGGCCACCGTCGACCCAGACGCCCGAATCGACCAACTCCGGGGCCATCGGCAGCACGCGCTCGAAGGCTGACGTGTCGCGCACCGCGCCCAAGCACTCGAGCCATCGCGACTGCTGCCCGGCGCTCAGCAGCTTTTTGGAAACCTCGGACTCGCCCTGTCGGATACGTGCCATCGCGGCCTGCCTCTGGGCCCGCCCCGCATTGCCAACCGATCGCACCTGGCTCAACGCTTGGTCGGACCGCTGGAAGAGCGCATCGAACTTGGAGCTCTGCTCGGCCGTAATCGCGAGATGATCGACCACCTCAGGTCTCAAAAAGGCGCGAGCCCCTTGCCCTTGAAGTTCCAACTGGCGCAACCGAGCCACGGCCGCACCGCCCCATCGACGCCGCACCTCGCCCACCACCGCCGTCTCGGCTCGTGCGATCGCCTCGCGCTGTTCCTTTTCGGGCAGGTTTCGCCAACGCATCCAACCCGACGCCGCTTTGCGCAGCGCTTCGTCAAACCCAGCCTCGGTCTCGGCCTGGACGCCGAACTCCCGCTGTCCCTCGTCGGAATGGGCAATGGCCAGGAGCGTTTGGGGTACGCGGGTGAGCGTGGCGGGCAGCTCGCGATGGCGTAACCCAACCCCGACCCCGGCACCGCCCCCAGCGGCGCTGGTCGGTTCGTCAGCAGCTCGAGCCACCCACGACGCCAGCGAAAACCCGCCTACCGCCATCCAGCCCAAGTGCCGACGCAGCACCGCATCCCCGCGAGCCGACGCGCTGGAAGGCCGAACCTTGCCCAAAGGCGGTGTCTGCCGGGTTATGTTCATCTCTTTTTAAAGCCTCTGTGAAAGATTCAGCCAAAACCCAGCGAAAGCCACGGAAATAGCCGACGCCCTCATTCACGATAACCCTTGGATAGACACCATCGACCCGTTTCCGCGGTCCTTCCTCGAAGTGACCTGCCCCGACGACTCTTCATCGACCACTGCCGAATCTTTGACAAATTCGGACAATGGAAATCGCGATCCGCGTTCCTGGTTTTTGCGACATCGCCGACGGATTGACCCAACCACTTCCCGACGGGATCGCAGGTTGGAATGGTGCCGCGGCTCGGTTTGCAACCGCTTTCAGATCAGTTCCCGGGAAACACTTTTCGGGTCACGGTGCCGACGAAAATGAATCCGCGGGTGGGCGTGCCGAAGATGAAATATGGCTCGGTCATTCCGGGATAGACCGGACGACGGAGCGTCACCGTCCGGTACTCGGATCCGAAACCAGCATCCCGAAGAGCCGATTCGGCCTCTTCCAAATCCATGGCCACAGGCCAAGGAAGATCCATGTCACCCATCCACGGTATCGCCCTGAAATCCATCCGAGGGTCGCCCCATAGGTCGGTTTGTTCGGCGACGACCGTGCCGCCGTTCACCCGAAGAACCGCTCGCAAGCCCGACCATTCCGGGAGTTCAGTCACGATGGACGACAGCACGGGATTGGCTTCCAACAAAACCGCCTCCGGATGCGTCGCACGCACCTCACGGATCAATCGATCCAGCCGGGCATTGAAACCCAGTGTGTCATAAGCACGGACCCGGAGAAATTCAGAGGAACGCTCTAAGATCAACGGTCGAACCCATTTCGCCCTCCCGACGGCGTCGGACTGGACATCGACCACCGACCAGGAGGACGGACTCAGAGCGGTGGCCACCTCCCAGACGAGACGAACGGTGCTCGAAGGCGTCTCGGCCTGAATGAGCCAACCCTTGGTATCCTGAACCACGGAGAGACGGACCTCCGGTGCTGAGGCCGGAATCACCTCCACCACACCACACACCGGATCAAAGACCGTGAAGACTGAATTCGGGCTGGCGAGGTCGTTCCAAAAACCACCGGGGTGCCCATAGGCATTGCCCGAGTTGATCATGTGGACATGGTTTTCACCTTGGGTGACCGGCGAGTCGTCCGGCTGGCCCGGCAGCCAATGGGTGTAGGAGAAAGGCTCACCGCTCACCCAATCTAAGGAACCTCCCGGAACCGTTCTGCGCAGACCGATCCAAAGACTTCGGGATTCTCCACCCCATTGACCAAATTGTTCGAAAACCCACGCCTGCTCCTCGGGGCTACGTATTGTGGCGAGGTGTCCTTTCAAGCTGACCGCCGTCGCCTCGGCATCCTGCCAGGCACTCTCGGCCAACAAGTAATATTGGTGGCCATTGACCGGACTGACAATCGGTCCGGCGAGGGACTGCGAACGCACGATGGGTGTCACCAAAAGCCCAGCCAATAGGACAAGGCCACCTCGCATCCCGAAAGAACCCACCACCCAAGAGCCGGACATGCCATCAACTTGCAGGATCGTTACTCGGGGAAGCAAGCCGAAGGCTGTTCCCGCCTAGCGACTCGCCAGAAAACGGGTTACCGGGATCTTGATCACCACCTTACGTATGAGGGTCGGTTGCCCGTGGATCACCTTCGGGCGATGGGCATCGCTGGGGAAGAAGATCGAAAAACGGCCCACCGACTGGGTGATGGGCGTGTACCCATCAGCCGGGTACCAGAACTGCACATCGTTGCCGAAGGGACCGTCCGGCGTCAGGGCATCCCTCGGAATCCAGTCAATCGTTTCGATACCCGCGATCGTGTACTGGATGTCGATGTGTTCCCGATGACTTTCAAAACGGCACAGGCTTCGGTCTTGCGTGGTGTATTCCTGAACCGAGGCATGCAGCGTGGGGCCGTCCACCTCATAACTCCCCAGCGGCGTCTCCGGAGTCAAAGTCCGCAACCAGTCAAGGCACATCGCCCAGACCGGGCTGGATTGAAGAAATGGAGACCAAGTCTCATGGCAATTCAGGGAGGCGTGCAGCACGGGATCAAGATGCCAAATCAAGCAGCCCGCAGCAACTTCGCGGCAAAGGCGCCATCCACCGGCGTTTGAACCGGATGAAGGGTGCGCCGCACAACCTGAGTCCATTCCGGATGGTCTCTCAAGAACGCATCCACCACGTGCTCGTTCTCCTCGGGTTCCAGACTGCAGGTGCTGTAAACCAGAACGCCACCCGGACGCACGCGCTCGGCCGCTCGATGCAGCAGTTTCGCCTGTTCGGCCGCCAAACGGGTGATCTCTTCGGGCTGAATGCGCCAGCGCAACTCGATGCGACGACGCAGAACACCCGTGTTGGAACAAGGGGCATCCACCAAAACCCGATCGAATCGCACTTCAGGTCCGCCCAGTTCCGGGTTGGGTTGTAGCTCGATTCCGTTTGCCCCAAGGCGCTCGGCATTTTCCCGAACCAATTCCAAGCGACCGGCATGAGAGTCATGGGCCACGATGCATCCGGTGTTCTGCATTCGCTCGGCGATGGCCAAGGCCTTCCCGCCCGGAGCCGAGCAAAGATCAAGAACGCGCTCACCTGGCTGCGGATCGAGCAACTGCACCGCCATCAGGGTGCTGGGATCTTGGATATAAAACCCTCCCTCGCGGAAGGAACCCAAGGATTCCAGAGCCGGATGGCGGGTCAGAGAAAAGATCGTATCGGGATCCGCCCAATCCACCTGAACCGGGGTGGCTTCGACTCCCTCCACCTGCCATCGAGCCATCAAGGCCTGCGCGGTGGTCCGAAGCCGGTTCACCCGAGCGATGGTGGGCGGCGCGGCATTGTTCCAGGCCAGCAGTCGCTGAAGATCTCCTTCGCTCAAGACTCCAACCCACCGCTGCACCAACCAATTGGGATGCGACCATCCCAGCGCGGCATCCTGCGTCCGTAAAGCATGCAAGGCGTGACGACAGACATCCTTCTCGCGCGTGATGCCGCGGAGCACTGCGTTGACAAAGCCGCTCTGAGCCGAGAAGCCCCGCAGCCGGGCCAGCACCACCGCTTCATTCACCACCGCGTGATCCGGAACGCGATCGAGGAACAACAATTGATACACCCCCATCTGCAAGATGCCACGAAGCACCGGACGCTGAGGACGGCCATCGGTACGCGAGGAGATCATGTGATCCAGAGCGGAGCGATTTCGCAGCACCCCAAACGCAATCTCCCGAGCCAAGCGACGGTCACCCTCCGACAGAGAAAGCATGCCGGGAATACGATCCAGACGATGTTCCAGAAAATCGCCCGGTTCTTCGCGTTGAAGAAGGATCTCCAAGACCACCGACCGAGCCGTTGGCGGCGGCAGTGGTCGGGTCGCAGTTCGACCTCCGGTGGCGGTGCCCTTACCGGGCTCAGACGAGTTCGAGGTCATCGGCTTGAATCTTTGCTACAACCGCTTGCCCGATGAAATCCAACCGCAGGTGGACATCAGACAATTTGGCCCGGCTTTCCACCCAGCCTTCAGTACCCCGCAGCGGTCCGGATTTGATGCGTACCTGCAAACCCGGCTTGATCTCAGGGCACACTTGGATTTCCACCCGTGCATCCAGAGCCCGGTAAATTGCATCCAACTGGCCCACAAACTCCTCCTGGTCTTCAATGTCCAAGAGGTTTGCCACGTATCGGTTCTGCACCAGCATCATTCGATGACGCCGCTCCACTCGGGCAAACATATAGCCCGGGAACAACGGCTTCTCGAAGATCACACGTTTGCGGGCATAGGTCTTGACGCTGCGATAAACTGGCAGTCGGTGTTCGTAGCCCTGCTCAACGCAGAACTCGGCCAACTTCTTTTCCGCTCGTGGACGGGTGTGGGCTACAAACCACAACAACTGCGTCCACTCCGGATCCATCGCGAGCGGATCTTCCTGCTCGGTCCCATCAGAAGGATGCGATTCCATACGTCGCTTGGGGATGCCCAGAAACCTTTTCCAAGCATCCCGACCGGACCCAATCCTGCATCTATCAGGCAGCCGGCACGTAGGCAGTGATGCCGTCGATCCGGTATTTCTTCACCTTACCTTCCGAACTGAAGTTCACCTCGCCACCCACGGGTTGGCCCAAGAAGATCTTCGCGAACGGAGTGAGGTAGCTGAGGATGTTCTTGTCGGGATCTCCATCCCAAGCACCCAGAAGGTAGATGCGTTCCTTGGTGTCGCTCTGGATCTCGGTGACGTGGATCACCGTGCCCGGACCAACCACGTCGGTTCGGACATTGGCCCAGTCGGTGCCCCGGGCGCGCCCCAAGTCGCGTTCCAACTCGGCCTTGCGGCGCTGAAGAACCCGCTGCATTTCCTTGGCCGACTTGTACTCGTGATTCTCGCGGAGGTCGCCGTAGCTGCGGGCCAGTGCGATGTCCTTGACGTTGGCCGGGATGCGCTTGTTGACGAGGTCTTGGTACTCCTCCTGACGGCGCTGCAAACTGGGCCAGCTGACGAGGAAATTGTGGTCTTCCTTCTTGTTCTCGCCGGTGATCATTTCCTGGATCGCCGGGTAGGCCTTCACGATGCGGGCGAAGAGCGACCGCTTGTCCATGTCATCGAAGCTGGGCGAGAGCTGCAAACTGCGGGTCAAATCGCGGATGACTTCGATGTCGGCCGACTCGATCAACTCCGGCAGAAGCTTGATGTCGTCGAGGATGAAATCGTGCAGTCGGTTGGAACGCTTTTCGTTGAAAGCGTCACGCTCCATGGCAGTGAGCATGGCGCGGAAAACCTCAGGCCCGAGAATGTCGGCGAAATGATCGTCACGCTCCTTGCCCAACCAGAGCAACAGTTCGCTGCTGGCTCCGTGCTGGCTGACCAACCGAATCAACTCCTGCTTGAGCAGCTGTCCGCGGTTTTCGATCAGCAGCAACCGGGCGCACTCGCCGGCCAACTTGGCGCTGACGTTGTTGATGATGAGGATGAGTTTGGCACCCCAATCCGGCGCTGAATCCCGCAACGCCTCCAAGGTGCGGCGATGCTTGGCCGCCGGCAGCTCCGCAAAGAAATCCACCAACTTGTTCTGGCTGGTGAGAATGTCGCGGACCGTGATCGGGCCTTCAGCGATGTCGAGAGCCGCCGACTTTTTGAGGTCGTCGCGGATGAACACGCCTTCCAACGCCAGAGCCGGCATGGTCACCGCGTGGTTCGTGATGTCGGCATTGAGCATGGCCACGATCTCGGTGATCACAGCCTTGTCGTTGATGTCGGTAACGCTCTTGAGAATTTCCGAAGCCACCGCGACACGGGCCTTGAGTCCCTTGGCCGCCTTGAAGTCGGTGGCCAGACGCACACCAATGTTCAGCTCGGATTCCTGATAAAGAATGGGCTCGGTCTTCTTGAGCGGCACGGTGAAGTGGCCGTCTTTCTTCATCTCCGAACGAGCGACTTCCCACCACTTCTTCCAGTCGCTGCTGATGACATCCTTGAGGATGGTCTGGATCTGGTCGGCCGTGGCAGAGCCACCGAAACTCGCGAGGGCCAGCTTCACGACCGATAGGTGATGCAAGGCGGCTTCGCGCTTCAACCCGTCGAGGTCGAGGGCCTTGCGGGCGAGGATGTGATCCTTGGCAATGGCCTTGAGGGACTCCGCCGAGAAGGCCAAGTCCATCGAATGCCCCGTCTTGGTCGTGAAATCGATGTTCAGGCGACCGAGGGCAAGATCCACAGAAACGATGCGGCCGAAGCCCCAGCTCTTGTGGTGGCAGAATCCCGCTTCCGTCAGCGAGACCAGCGGGGCAACGTGGGATTTCTGAATCTTTCCGGCGGCAACCAGTTTCTCAAGTTCGTCTCTCATGATCGGCTCAAAGTAGGCAGCCCAGTGTGGGCGGTCGGGAACTATGCGCCGCAGAGGTCCTCCAGACCAACAGGAAATTCACCGGTCACGACGACGACGACGATCGAAGCGTCACGATTTCATCGAGCCTGTTTGCGTCCTGTTGATCCAAAAACCTCACAGTTCAGGCCAAATGAGCCATTTTCATGAAGTCCGAAACCCACGATCACCAAAGATCATCACCTGCTTCAAATTCCTCGCTCGTTGATGATCTGATTCTTGGTATCAAGAACGATCACCTTGGGACTCCACGCTGCCGCCGCAGACTCCTCTACTTCGGCGAATGACATGATGGTGAGTCGGTCACCGATCTTGCCGAGATGGGCCACTGCGCCGTTGAGCTCAATGACTCCAGAGCCGCGCGGGCCTCGGATGGCATAGGTCTCCCAGCGGGCACCGTTGGCCATGTTGCCGCACAAGATGCGCTCGTAAGGATGCAATCCGGCGCGCTCCATGAGATCCTCGGCTATGGTCAAACTTCCTTCATAGTCGAGGCTGGCTGCGGTGACGGTGGCTCGGTGCAATTTCGATTTGAGCAAATGGACAAGCATGGACGAATGGTCGAGACCCCATTGGCGGGACCCCAATCGGGCGCGAAATTAGTGCAGACCCGGATCATGACAACAGGGAAAGACTCCCGGAGCGGAAGAGCAGAACCCCGTTTCACCATGCATCCCCGTGCGTCAGCCGTTGACTCGGTTGGAGGTGGCCGGCGATGTTCATGCGCGTTTCCTCACGGCAATCACAGTCGTTCAACACACATCCATCATGAGCAGAAAGATTCGTTACGGAATGGTCGGCGGCGGACGGGGTGCCTTCATCGGTGCCGTCCATCGCATCGCCGCAAACATCGACGGCCAGATTGAATTGGTCGCCGGCGCGTTTTCATCAGATGCGGAAAAATCCAAAGCCTCCGGTGCAGACCTCTTCCTCGCGCCCGATCGGGTGTATGGCAGCTATCAGGAGTTGGTCGCCAAGGAAGCGGCTTTGCCGGCTGACCAGCGCATCGACTTCGTGGCCATCGTCACGCCGAACCACGTCCACTTCCCTGCGGCCAAGGCCGCCCTGGAGGCCGGGTTCCATGTGCTGAGCGACAAGCCCGCCACTTTCGACCTCGCCGAAGCGAAGGAGTTGGCCGCCATCGTCAAGAAGACCGGCCGCCTCTACGGACTGACCCACAACTACACCGGCTATCCGCTGGTGAAGGAAGCCCGCCACCTCGTTCATTCCGGCAAGCTGGGCAAGATCCGCAAGGTGGTAGTCGAATATCCCCAAGGCTGGCTGGCCACGCGCCTCGAGGCCTCCGGTCAGAAGCAGGCCGCCTGGCGCACCGATCCCAAGCGCAGCGGCGCCGCCGGCTGCATTGGCGACATCGGCACCCATGCTGAAAACTTGGCCGAGTACATCACCGGCTTGCAAATCAGCGAACTGGCCGCCGACCTCACGGCCTTCGTCAAAGGCCGCAAACTGGATGACGACGGCAACGTGCTGCTCCGCTTCAAGGGCGGCGCCAAGGGCGTGCTGCACAGCTCACAAATCTCGGTGGGCGAAGAGAACAACCTGAACATCCGCGTGTACGGCGAACTCGGCGGCCTGGAATGGCATCAGAAGGAACCCAACACGCTGCTGGTGAAGTGGATGGATCAACCCATGCAGGTTTATCGCACCGCCAACGGTTATCTGAGTGACGCCGCCAAGGCCGCGGGCCGTACCCCTCCCGCCCACCCCGAGGGCTATCTCGAGGCCTTCGCCAACATCTACAAGAACTTCGCCAGCGCAATCCGCGCCAAGCAGGCCGGCAAGAAACTGGCGAAGGACGACATCGCCAACGACTACCCGAAGATCGAGGACGGCGTTCGTGGCATGGCCTTCATCGAAGCTGTGGTGGCTTCATCCAAGGCCAACGCGGCCTGGACAACGATCAGCACCTGATCCATGCCGTGCGGTCTTCGGACCGCACCCCTTCTCAACGCCACCGGTGCACCGCTCGGACAGGCTCTCAGCGGGAACGCGCCGGTGGTGTTGTCGCGTTGGTGGGCAACGGAGCTTGGGCATTCAGCGGCTTTTTCGGCAGGGGCCGCAGGGCATTGCCCAACGGAACCGTGGCCGGAGTCGGTGTCGGAGCCAGAACGCTCCGAGCCGGAGCCCCTGCCCCTCCGGTTACGATCCGCGACGAAACCCAGGAGCGGTATCCCATCCAACCGGCCACCAAAACGGCGAGGCCGATCAAGATGGGGAACATCCACTGCCACCGGACTCGCGAAAGCCACAAGGTGATGAAATCCAGCGGACCTTTGCGCCGACCGGTCAAGGGCGGCGGGGCCGAGTAATCTTCCGACGCGCCCAATTCCGTCTCCAACTCGGACATGATCCGAGGAATATCGAGCCGCAACTCCTTGGCGTAGGTGCGGGTGAAGCCGCGGATATAGACCTGCGCACCGAAGGCGTCCCAGTCGCCCGACTCCAAGGCACGAATATGGTCGGTCTTGATGTTGGTCACATTGGCGACGTCATGGACGGTGCGTTCCTGACGCTCGCGCTCGGCCTTCAACTGTTCAGCAACACTGGGCACGCGGACTTGATACCTGTCGTCACAGACGCTCGGCAACCCTCGAAACAGCCGAATTCGATACCCGGTTCCCGATTTTCAGCGGTTTTCAGGAACCCACTGCCCTGTCAGATTGACGTCATGAAGCTCGATTCCCACCAACATTTCTGGAGGTACAGCGCGGCCGAATACCCATGGATTCCGGACGGTTCGCCGCTGCAGCGCGACTGGCTACCGGCAGACCTCGAACGATTGCACCGCTCACTGGGTTTCGATGGATCCATCGCAGTCCAGGCTCGCCAATCGCTGGCTGAATCGTGGTGGCTACTCGGGTTGGCCGATGCCGATCCGCGCGTCCGCGGAGTCGTTGGCTGGGTGGACCTTCAATCGGACCGACTGGAAGAAAGCCTCGCCCCGCTGGCCTCGCATCCCCGGTTTGTCGGCGTCCGCCATGTCGCTCAAGACGAACCCGATGAACGCTTCCTCGTACGGCCGTCGGTGCTGAAGGGCATGGGTCGCCTCCGTCAATTCGGGCTCACTTACGACATCCTCATCTATCCGAAGCAACTGCCGGCCGCCCTGGAACTCGTGACGCAATTCCCGGATCAACCGTTCGTTCTCGACCACATCGCCAAGCCGTTGATCCGGCAAGGGCTCATTGAACCCTGGGCCTCACAAATCCGCGAATTGGCCCAACACCCGAACGTCTGCTGCAAGGTGTCCGGCATGGTCACCGAGGCGGATCACCAGAAGTGGCAATTCGGAGATTTCCGTCCGTACCTGGATGTGGTGTTCGAGGCCTTCAAGCCTGAGCGACTCATGTTTGGAAGCGACTGGCCGGTATGCCTGCTGGCCGGCAGCTACGAGCAAACCGAAGGGCTGGCTCGGGATTACGTGCGCCACCTCGGTCCCGAGCACGCCGCCGGCTTCTGGGGCGGCAACTGCGCCCGGTTCTACCTGAACGACTGACGCAAGCCCGACCCAACCTGACGGTCGAAAGAACGAAAGCCCCACCCGCGTGACGAACTCGGGTGGGGCTTTGGCTGAAGGGCGATGGCCGTGGATCGATCCGTCAAACGTGTGACGGAACCTCGAATCCCTTGCGATATTCGCGCGTGAGCATTTGGTTGGCTCGGTTGTTCCGGATGAAGCGCTCCGTCTTCACATCCATGCGCAGGGACTCACCGAGCACCAGCGGCTGGTTCTCCAAGTTGACTCCATTGGCGATGAGATGCTCGGACAACCGCGAGAAGGTCTCGGCAGCCTCCGGCTTGTCCTGCAACTGCTCGCGGATGGCCTCCGGAGCGAGCTTCTTGCCCAACAGATAGCTGATATTGCCCGTATGGCACAGAGCGCTGCTGAGATGCCCTTCCAGGATCTCGGCGTTGAGATCGCTGGACCGCCGACTCCGCACCGCCGCCACGAAATTGGCGTAATGATCCGCACTCTGCTTCCACGACTTGATCTCGCGGCCATTTTTGTCGAAGGCCTTCGCGCTCTCGTACGACGGGATGACCATGTGGCCGTTCTCGCAGTGAATGACCACGCCCACCTGGGCCCCGCGATAGTCGGGCATGCTCTTGGTCCAGCGGCCGTCCTGGAACTCCTTGGACTTGGGCAACCCACGCACCTCGAAGATCAACGGAGCGCTCTCGTACTGATGGTAGACGAACTGAGAATTGGGGGTGTCTCCGTTGTCTTGATAACCCAGACGACCGCCAACACTGAACACCTTCGGGCTCAAGGTGCTGACACCCAACGCCCAGCGCGCGATGTCCATCTGGTGGATGCCCTGATTTCCCAGGTCGCCATTGCCGGTGATGAACTGCCAGTGCCAATCGTAGTGCAACTTCGAGCGCATCAAGGGTTTCAGAGGCGACGGGCCGCACCACAAGTCGTAGTTGATATGGTCCGGCACCTGCGTCGGCGCGGTCACATTTCCGATGCTCTGACGCGGCTTGTAGCACAGGCCGCGGGCTACTTGAATCTTCCCAAGATTGCCCTCGTGCAGCCAGGCGATGGCGTCGCGCAAACCCGGGTTGGATCGGCTTTGGGTGCCGGTTTGCACAATGCGGCCATACTTCCGGGCCGCCGCGACAATTTGGCGACCTTCCCACACGTTGTGGGAAACCGGCTTCTCCACATACACATCCTTGCCGGCCTGACAGGCCCAAGTGGCCAAGAGCGCATGCCAATGGTTCGGCGTGGCTGTGGAAATGGCGTCGATTTCACCGCTTTCGAGCAACTTGCGCACGTCGGTGTAGGTCTGGACCTGGATGCCGTCCTTGGCGAGGTCGGCGCGCCCTTTCTCGAGCACATTGGAGTCCACGTCGCACAGAGCCACCAAACGCACTCCCTTGATCTTCTTGAAGCCGGCGATGTGGTCGTTGCCCCGTGAGTTGAAACCCACCACCGCGATGCGGATGTCTTCATTGGCTCCGATCACACGCGATTTGGGCGTGAAACGGGCGGCAGGAGCGGTGGTGGTGGTGCAACCGGTGACGACCGCACCGGCGGCCAACGAGGTGGCGGTGAGAAATTGGCGACGATTCATGGTGAGGGAGGTGTGGTTTCCAGTTCGGCAGAGACATCAGTTCCCGAAGCGCTCGGGGTGTAAATCACCCGATACACCACTTCGGTATCACAGCGTTGGAGGACCCAGCGCTCGACAAATCGGGAATAGCGCCGTTCCGAGGGAACGGCGTAGGAAGAGGGAGTTCCGGATCCCGAGAAAGACACCGACTCACTCCCTCCGCGAGGATCAGCGACGGCCTCGGGCGCCTCCAAGAGGCGGGTTCCCAAGACACTCCGCGTTTTGCATTGCGGAGCGGCCTCCCGATCGCGAGCCATGACGATGGATTCGGCCTGGCGATACAAGGCCCCGGTGGCCAATGCCGTGCGTCCGCCCAAGTTCAGGATTTCTGGAGCGCTGCAACCGGCTGAGACGAGCGCCAACCACGCGCCAAACCCTCCGGCCAACACCGAGACGACTGCTCTCACCGATCACCTTTCTCGGCCGCGTAGGAACGATACAACAGAGACAGCGGATTCGCCGCCGCGTCGCCGCGATGCAGGATCACCCGATACCGGAAGGTCAACGTCTTGCCGGTCTCGACAGCCAGGTTACCGCTTCCTGGCGGCTTCTTCTCGAAATCATGGATGCCGAAGGGATTGGCCGCGAACAAACCGTAATCGCGGACATGCCACCAAGTCGGATGCCGGGGATTGGTGGGATGGTCGAAAATCGTGACCCCGTAGGTTCCGGTGCCCTGAGGGGTCGCCACAGGACCCGAATAATCGCACCACTCGGCCCGTTTGCCCCAGGTATCGCCATCCTTCTGCCCTCGCGAATTGAGAATCGTCCCGCCCTTGGACTTGTCTGCACGCTTCAGGCGCATCGTCTCGGCCAGACGAATGGCGAAGGTACCCTCCTTGGTGTCGCCCAAGACCAACGTTCCGCCCACCGGACGAACGGTGATCTCGAAATCCAACTGACGAGCCTGAGCGGTCGGTGCATGGAACACCATCCGGCGCTCGTCTTCTGCCACCACGATCCCGGCTTTGGTCACCCAGCGGTTTCGCGAGCCCAACACCGCCTTCTGGTTCTCTCCGTGGCCTACGACACGGTGTTCGGTGAACGATTGATGCACGGTCGTCCCGGCTCCTGCAGCCTCGCTCCAAAAATCCGAGCCATTGGCCACGCCATGGGACCACCACAGCGCGTGGTGATGCGGATGATCCTTCTCTTCGCCCCCGACTTCCTCCTGCGGCCAACGCCGGGTCATGTGCACCCCATCCGGACCCAGCAGCGGGTAAATGAACGGCCGGGACACGTTCCGGAAATGGTATTCGGACACCAACGACGAACCGTAGGCAATGCGCACCACCCCATTGGTTTCCACCACAGAAAAACCGCTGCTGGGGCTGGAGCGCCGGATCGCCTGACATCCGCAGAGCGCCCAGACCAACAAAGCCAACGCCGTCGTTTTCAATCCAGGGGAATGCACGCCCACATTTATTCCCGTGCGCGATACCGGAGCAACCGTGAAATCACCGTGAAATCGCCTTCGAAACTATCGGCCTCGAGTATTCCGCTGCAGCTTCACTTCGAACGATACCGCAAGGTGGTGTTTGACAGATGCCTCTGCGTCAGCGATCCCAAGCGGGTCAGTTCATGGGGGGGCGTACCGGTTTCGACTAGGTGATCCTGCCCGAGATGGCATGCCGAGGATGATTCGTTGGCCTCGTAAATCACCGGATCAAAAACACAACTGCTAACGAAGAGTTGGCTCTCGCGGCCTAATCGGCCCGACGTTTCGCCCTGAACACCTGCTACGGGGACGAAACGCTATTAGCAGGCATGACCGCCGGCGGAGTCTGCGCGTCGGTGGTCGAGAAACTTCATGCGGGCTGGGAACGGTCGGTCTCCGTCAGCCGGTCACGATCGTTCCAAGATTAAATGGCTGACTAAGCATGTAGTCGTTTCGGGTTGAATGGCTTAGGACGCGGGTTCAATTCCCGCCGCCTCCACCATCTTTTGTTGGGGTCTTTGAAGGTCGGTTGACTTTTCACACAGTTTTCACACATGTTCCGCCATGGCCAAGAGCAATGAGCGGAACCAAAAGACCAACGGACGGAAAGCGGCGGAAAAGCCGATCACCTTCAAGCGGGGCTCCTTCACTGGCACGATCTACACGACCTCCCGTGAGATGCGCGGCCAAATCTACACGGTCTTCCGATCCTCCTACTATCAACCAGATGGAAAGCGGGTCGTCAACGACTCGGGCTCCATGGAGCGAGCGCAGCAGATTCTGGAAGATGCCGCTCAAGCTTTTGGTCGAGCTCAACCGGACGCGCTCTCCTTCACGCCAGAGCAGCGGAGAGATGCTGATGCAGCCATGGAGATCCTCGCTCCTTTCAAGCTGACGCTCTACACCGCAGCGAGCCAGCTGACGGAAGCTCTATTGGCCCTCCCAACCGGAATGAGCCTGATGGACGCTGTCCGGTTTGCGGCTCAGCGAAATCCGAACAACAGCACCGCCAAGTTGGTCCACGAGGTGGTTGCCGAACTGGTGCAAGATCGAGAATCGAATGGCCGGTCAGACAAGTACCTGAACGATCTTAGAAAACGTCTTCAGCAATTTGCGAACGCCTTCCCCTGCTCAATCGCAAACATCAGCCCAAGCCAAATCCGGCAGCATATCGCGACGATGAAAGGTCAAAACGGCCAACCGTTAGCCCCCAGAAGCCGCGAGAACCACAGACGACTTATCGTCACGCTGTTTTCGTTCGCAAGCCAACAACGCTACGTTTCGCGTGATACAGCGGCAGAAATCGCTGAGATCCAAGGACCACGGGTTGTTGCCCCTCAAACGGAGATTTTCCAGCCAGAGCAAATTCAACGCATCCTCGATGCGTCCACCGGCAGTGATCGTGTTCTGCTGGCGATAGGCGCATTCTGCGGACTACGCGCAGCCGAGTTGGGACGACTCAATTGGGAGAACATAAAACTGGATCAGCAAGTGGTGATTGTCGGTGCTGATATGGCTAAAACACAATCGCGCCGCGTGGTTCCACTATCGCCAAACGTGGTCGCTTGGATAGCACCTTTGTGTTCTGATTCAATGTCGGTCAAAATCAGCCGGTATGGGCACGCAGACCACTTGTCCCGTCGCTTTGCTGAGATCGCCCAACAGGTTGGGGTGGAGTGGGTGAGAAACGGCCTCCGCCACTCGTTTTGCTCATACAGACTGGCACAAACCAAGAACGCTGCCCAGACAGCACATGAAGCGGGGAACTCTCCAAGCATTTTGCACCGCCATTACTCTGAATTGGTCACGCAGAATGAAGCAGAGCAGTGGTTTTCTGTTCTTCCGAAGCAATTCTAGAGAACCAAACACACCACTTTTCCTAGCAAAAGCATAACTCAAAACGTTGTTCACACTGCTTACTAGACTCTTGTTTGACTGGAAACATGCGGTAATGTCACCACCGCATGAAGTTACAAAACGAAACAACATCACTAATCAACCGAAGTCAGTTAGCTTGCAAACTCGGAGTTACAGCGAGAACTATTCGAAATTGGGAACTAGAAGGATTACTTCCTTCTATTAAAATCGGAAAACGGACCGTCCGCTATCGGATTGAACATGTTATCGCTTTTCTAGAGAAACGCGGAGGTGCCCGATGAAAGGCATCTCTGGCTCCACTCGCCGCTTGGTCGATCGGATCACAAAGGATCCCCAACTTGTTGGAATCCTTCTGCGCCGTCAATTTGGTTACACACGGCGCAACTTGTGGTGGCCCGCGCCGCAACAGAAAGGCACCGCCAGCGCATCTAAGAAGGAGGTCGCATGAATCACTCCGACCGCCAATTGGGAAGGATTCACTTCGCTCTCATCGACGCCGTAGGGAAATCAGTTATTGACCCTGAGGATCGCGCTGTCTGGGAGATGCTGGATGCCACAATGGCGCATGAGTCCGCCGCCAATCAGTTCAAGCAGGATCAAACCCTGCTTCAACAACACTGGCTGAGATGCACACAACTGCAATCTAGTCATGAATGTCATCAACTCTAAGCGTCATGAGCAACCACGCGATTCCAGCGGCTCACGTCAGCGAGTTGATTCAGTTACTCGGTGATCCAGTCCTGCTTCTCAATTGGCCTCTAGGGACAAAAGGTGCCAAGCAAAAATGGAAACATCTTAAGGCGGAAGTAGCCATGAAGGATGCGACCTACCTACGGGAATTAGAGAAAGGCAATATCGGTGTTGCATTGGGTGATAAATCCGGTGCGCTCATATCAATTGATTGGGATGAGGATGAGATTCTAGAAGAGTTTCTAAGAATCAATCCCACTATCAATCAGACGCTTGTTAGTAAAGGAAAGCGTGGAGGGAACGTTTGGTATCGGATGATCGGTGAATATCCTACTAGGACAGTCAAGCTGGGTAGAAATAGTCTTCCTGTTGGTGAATGGAGATCTAGTGGCGGACAAACGATAATCCATGGTCGTCATCCAGATGGGCATCAATACAAGCTTGTTCAAAAGCTACCAGCAAAGCTGATTTCGTTTGATCAGATTGTTTGGCCTTCAGGAGTGGCATCACCTGTTTCAATTGGTGAATCTCGGTTGCTTGAGGTCAATCATTCAAATGACGCTGAAAGTGAAAAAACCAATGACCATCCACACACAGCTTTCAGTAATCCTCTGTCGTCCTCAGTAATCCTCTGTCCTCCTCTGTCCTCTTCTGTAAAGTCAGTGGAGGATTGCATCCGCCTATCAATCCCAAACGAACCCCATCAAAACAACTCCGCCCTCTTCAAGTTTGCAAGATACATCAAAACACTTGAAGCTTTTGAAATGCGGAACTTTGAAATGGGCGAGCACGTTACGGCTTTCGATAGATGGCACTGCGAAGCCAAAAGGCGGAGCGTTCTCAGGGTTGAACAGTCAAGAGATCAATACTTGATGGAGTATCTGGAAGGGTACAGGAAGGTAAAACATCTAGTCCTAGAAGCCAAGCTGCTGAAGGACGCTTGGGATATGGCTATTGACCCCCGAGCATATCAACCCGATTTCAGTAGCTATTTCACATCACCAATCATGCACCGGATGATAAGCTGGTGCTATTACATACAGCATTTGGCTGATAAGAACGGGGTTATATGGTTCCTATCATGCAGAGACGCTGGGCGATATCTCGGTGTAAGTCACACTGAGGCAAATCAAATGATCAACACGCTTATTCGATTAAAGATCCTCTTTGAAGTTGAGAAATCAAGTCAGTCAAAAGCGAGACGTCTCAAGTGGACTGCTTGCAACCATCATCCCACTTCTCAAGGAGTCTCCTGATCCACTTCCCAAAGCAGGTGATCGCGCGGGACCGATCACTTGGCGCGATCGAACGTCTCCCAGATCTCCAAACCCATGACCCAAGCTGATTACGTCCGCCACAGCGGACTATCCAAAGGACACGTCAGCACTCTGGTGAAATCCGGAATGCCGTTGACCTCCCCCGAAGCCGCCGACCAATGGCGAGGGCTGACTTCCCGACGCCACAACAGACGCTCGCCAACCGCGCTAAATGCCCCGCCAAGCGTTCCTGTTGCGACTACTGGAGCAAAGTCCTCAGCGGAAGCCGTTGAAGCAGCGTGGGGGCGTTTGGAAGAAACCGAGCGAGTGGCTTACCGGCTTATGACAACCGCTCTTGAGAACGGCCAACCGGACTCTGCCCGACTGCTGGCAATCCATGCTTCAGCGGTCAAGCACCTATCTGAAGGCCGTCAGCGTATTCTGGATCTTGCGGAGCGGGAGCGGACTCTTGTTTCCGGTGATTGGGTCCGGAAAGTCATGGTCGAGCATGACGGCGCAGTGGCTTCGCTGATCCGTTCAATGCCGCGACTACTCGCTGGAAGGATTGCGCCCCACGATCCTGAGCACGCTGAGCGCGAACTTGATCTGTGGGTACAAGAAACCTGTCTCCGAACCCTTTTCGAAACCAATCCATGGAAAACGACGAAGACTTCTGTCTAAGAACCTCAATCGAAGACCTCCTGCTGGATCATGGAACAGTTCCAACAGATCAACTCCTGCGGGCCTTTGAGCTTACGGTTTACGATCTATCTTTTCAGATTGCCGCCGAAATGGTGGCAAGACTGATTCAGAAGCTAGACAAGCGGCAGCGGATACTGTGGGAACAACTACTGCAAAATCATTTAACACTATCTGAAGCAGCCGATCTTGCCGGTGTTTCTGCTGTTGCTATTCACCGCCAGACCAAGCGTCTTCAAAAACGGTTAATGAAACCCACTAAGGTAGAATGAGTAATTCTACAACTCCGCTGGTCGCTATTGCGACCAAGATCAAATTCAAGCTCTCCGGTAAGGTCGTTGACCAACTCCGAGAACTCAACGAGAAGCACGTTCTGGCGATGAATCGCCTCAACGAAATCAGCCAAAGTGACCTCCGAATTCTGGCTATTGAGGGCCAGCGTCGAGCTTTGGCTCAGCTTAAAAAGGCAACCAGCTCTGATGAAGTGGCTGCTATCTCTGAACCGACAAAGAATTCACTCGCTGTTGCTGCTGCGGAACAGCGATCCGGACTCAAAAGCGCACTTCGGTTGATTTCTGCTGAAGCCGTTGAATTTGCTGGTCCGGAAGTGCGCCGCTTCATTCTGGCCGCACAGGAGCACCTGATGGATCTCGAAGCTTACCAGATCACTCTGGCCGAGTCTTATGGGCTGACGTATTCCCCGAGCCCGTTGATTGAGCGTCTGCGAATCGATCTCGGGAATCTGACCCAACAGAACGCACGTTCCACCATCGGGACCATCATTCGGCCGTTGTCTCTGGTCGAGACCTTCGCGCCCATTGGATAAACCAACCCATGAAGACCAAACATCTTCCACCCAAACGGTTGCACGACGACCACAAGCAGCACGTCGCACAGGAGTGGCGTCAGGTCTATGCGTCCGCCATGAGTCGCCCCACTACGGGTATCAACGACTCGTGGGCCAATTGGATCCTCCTCCAGCAGTGTATCGCTCAATACCCTGCACAGTTTCACGGAGCTCTGACCGTCGCCTACAATGACGGCGGTGAGACCCTCCGTCGCATGATCGGTGCTCTCCAGAACG
>JARXAF010000180.1 GCA_029865985.1 Verrucomicrobiota bacterium | reverse complement strand
CCATGACGACGGTAAGCGTGATGGCCAATGTCGAATTCAAGGAGGCCGGTGTGTACACGATCGAAGTCCTCGTGGATGACGTCATGAAGCTGCGTTTCCCCATTCCGGTAGTGCAGGTCCAGCAACCGCCTCAGGGCGCTGCTGCCCAACCGGCGACCGAAGGCTGATCGTCAGCAGGAACAATCCAGGCCCGGTACGGATACCCATCCGACCGGGCCTTTTTGCTAGAGTTGCCCCGCGGGTTAAACTCCGGAGTGGTAGGCCACCCGACCGCCAGAAGTCCCCCAGGGAACCCAACTGAGTGCGTCTTGAAAAAGCGATCAAGTGGGCTCTGACACGCCGCCAACGTCGCCAGTAGATGGCGAGGGTTCTTCCGGGATCACTCCCGAGATCGGGGTGCCATCCGTTGGAGTCCCTTCCAGAGCCAGTGCCAGCGACTCCGGCGATGCTTCCTCCAATTTCGGAGACTCCGGAACTGTCGCCAGACCCGGATCCACAGTCAGGAGTGAATCCGGTCGCTGTACGGGAATCCGGCGCAATTCTGAGGCATCCGGCAATCCCTCCAGGGCCGCCAACCCGAAGTACTCCAGAAAGGCATCCGTCGTACCGTATTGCATCGGACGCCCCACCACTTCGGCACGCCCCACCTGCTCAATGAGCCCACGCTCCATCAGGCTGGAAAGCACGCCGTCGACCGCAACACCTCGGATTTGCTCCATCTCCGCGCGGGTGATCGGCTGTCGATAAGCCACGATGGCCAAAGTCTCCAGCGCCGGTTGACTCAACCGGGAAGGACGATTCTTGACCCCCAAAAAGGCACGCAACCAAGGCCCGTAGTCGGGTTCATTGACGAACTGCCATGCGCCGGCGACACAGACCAAACGGTAACTGCGACCAGCCGTTCGGTGTTCTTCCTCCAACGCTTTGAGCGATTCCAAAATGCGCTCGATGTCCAACTTCAGGAGGGCTCGCACCGGTTCGATGGCGTTCTCTTCTTGCGCGGCACGGTTGAGGATATCCCTCAACTCCATGGGAGAGAGAGGTTTCTGGGCAGCGAAAAGCAGGGACTCTAGGACGAATTTGAGGTCCATCGTTAAACCCCGGGAATGACGGGAATAGACAGCAAAGACAAGCCCTGAAAATCAGGAGCCATGAACTTCCATCGAATTTTCAATGATTCACCATTGTCTGATCGACCCTATTACCTAGGGTTGCCATCGAGTTGACCTATGATTCACAGATTTTTTAAATGGGCGCTGGCCCTCAGTGTGATCGTCCAGGCCTCCTTCGCAGCGGACACGTCCACCAATGCGCCTGCAGCCACTTCTCCGCCAGTCACCCCGCCAAAACCTCCCAGTCCTTGGCACACCACCGCATCCCTGAATGCCTCAGTATCACGGGGCAACGCGGAGACCCTGCTCATGGGCGCCGCAATCAATTCGCTGCGTAAATGGGACAAGAATGAAATCGCCCTGGGATCCGACGCCACCTACGGCAGCAACAGCGACCCCACGACCCGTAAGGAAACCACGACCGCACAGAACTACGGATTGTACGCCCAGTACAACCGCATGATGAGCGACCGAACCTATCTCGGTCTCCGCTCCGACGCCCGCCAGGATCGTATCGCCTCCGTTGACTACCGTGCCACCGTGGCTCCCGCCTTCGGTTACTACGCCATCAGGAACGACCGATTGAAGTTGAAGTTGGAAAACGGTCCCGCCTTCATTTTTGAGCGCCTCAAAGGATCGGGCACCGACAACTATTTGACACTGCGTCTGGCCGAAGAGGTGCAATGGAAGATCAATGATCGTGCGTCCATCATCCAGAGCATGGAATACCTGCCGCAGGTTGCCGACTTTGGAAATTTCGTGATAAACTTCAATCTCGGGCTATCGACCAAGATCACCGAAAAATCCAGCGCGACCATCACGTTTCAGGATTTCTACCGCTCGGTCCCAGCTCCCGGTCGTCGTGGGAATGATCTGCGCCTCATGGCCGGAATTTCCTATAGTTTCTAAAACTCGGTTTGCGGCCTCTCCAGCGACTCATTGCCACTCCCGCACTACCTCTCAGCGAGCCGCGAAGACCACAGCTTCAACAGGTCTTTCGCCCGTTGATCTCTAACCATAGAATCCAAGTTATGCCGTTTGGAACGTTGTCTCGAAGGACCCTTCTCCGCGGAGTGGGTGCCGCCATGGCGCTGCCTTGGCTGGAGGCCATGGCTGCCACCAAGACACCCTCTCCAAATGAGGCAGGCGCTGCCGCCAAACCGCGGCGTTTTGCCTGCCTGTACATGCCCAATGGCACGCGACCCGATCGTTGGACTCCCGAGGGCGAGGGTTCAACGTTTCAGTTGTCGCCCATTCTGGCTCCGCTTCAAGCCCATCAGTCCGAACTGCTCGTCCTGACCCAATTGTGGAATGCGGCCACCAACACGGGTGACGGCCATTACGTCAAAACCGGTGGATTCCTCACCAGCACGACCATCACCCGGACCACCGGGGCCGACTTGTGCTCCGGCAACACTTCGATGGATCAATGGATGGCCCGGCAAGTTGGCCACCTCACACCCCTGCCTTCGCTGGAATTGGGCATCGAACCCATCACCACCGGTGTCGACACCAATGTGGGTTTCACCCGCCTCTACGGATCACATATCAGTTGGGCAACTCCAACGACTCCCTGCGCCAAAGAGATCAATCCGCGGCGGGCTTTCGACCGTCTCTTCCGCAGCGCCAGCGGATTGCCTGCCTCGCGCTTCGGAGACAACTCCAGCGTCTTGGACCTCGTCGCCGGCGACGCCCAACGGCTGAAGCAACAATTGGGCAAAGCAGACCAGCAGAAGCTGACGGAATATTTTGAGAGCGTGCGATCCGTGGAACATCGGATTGAATGGGCCAAGCGTCGGGCGATGGGCGAATACTTGGAAGACCCGGCCGCACGGGCCGAGATCAGACGCTTGGGTCAGCGCATCGATGTGTACTCTGATCCGGCTCAAGCCAGCCAACGGGGCATCAATCATACGGAGCACGTCCGCCTGATGCTCGACATCATGGCGCTGGCCTTCTGGACCGACTCCACACGGGTCAGCACGTTCATGTTCGGCAATGCCGTGTCAGGGCGAAACTTCTCCTTCTTGGACGGTGTGAAAGGCGGTCACCACGAGTACAGCCACCACGAAAACCGACCAGAAAAGCTCGCTCCTTACGAACGCATCACCCGGTGGCATATCGAACAGTATGCGTACTTCTTGGACCGGCTGCGTTCCATGAAAGAGGGCACGGGATCGGTGCTCGACCAATCCATGATTTTGTTCGGAGCGGGCATGCGCGATGGGAATTCCCACAATCCGATCAATCTACCCTTGGTATTGGCGGGTCGCGGCGGCGGAACGCTCAACCCGGGCCGGCATCTGGTGTTCGCCAAGAACACGCCCTTGGCAAATATGCACCTGGGTTTGATGCGCCGCATGGGAGTTCGCGCAGACCGTTTCGCCGACAGCACGAATGCCTTGCCGGAACTGGGCAATGCAGAGGCCTGAATCCCCACATCCATGCTCCGGCCCATCGGATCCGTGTTGGGTCCCCATTTCAGGGCTTCGCTTCGGGTTGCTCTGAAGCGGTCTAGCGTTCAATTTCTCCTCGCAATGCCTGTCTACCAGTACGAGACCATTCCATCGGTGCCTGACGAAGCCGTACGGCGCTTCGAAGTGAAGCAATCCATGAACGACAAGCCCTTGTCCCGCGATCCTGATTCCGGCAAACCGGTTCGGAGGGTCATCTCGGGGGGATTCCTCATGCTCAAGGCGGATGCCGCCTCGGGCTGCGAAAGCGGTGCCTGCGATGTCCCGCCGCCCCAGTCCTGTGGTGGATCCTGCGCCTGCCATCCCTGAACCCTCAGCGACCCGAGTCTCCCCTTCGTCTCAATTGTCTCCCAGTCTTCTGGCTTCCCACTTGATGAACCTCTCGTCGTTCTTCCGGCACAGCCCATATTGGATCATTCTCGGCCTTTGCTGCCTCTCCCTCCGAGCGCAGGAAAAGCCCGAGAAACTCCCTGTCGCCAAGGCCCCACCCGTGGATCGACTGGCGTGGATCCAGGGCCCCACCAATGTCAGCCTCATGGGACGGGCCACTTTGCAAATCCCCAAAGGATTCCGCTTTTTGGATGCCACGGCGGCCAAGGACTTCCTGAAAATGACGGGCAATCGCCCCAGTGGGGAGGAAACGGGTCTCCTCATGCACACCCAAGACGAGTGGTGGGTGATCCTGGAATTCGATGACATCGGCTACGTGAAGGACGACGAGAAAACGGACTTGGACGCCGACAAACTGCTCGATTCCTACCGGCGCGGCACCGAGTCGATGAACGAGGCCCGACAGGAACGCGGCACGCCGCCTATCCGTATCGTGGGCTGGCATGTGGCCCCAAACTTCAATGACGTCACGAAGAACTTGGAATGGAGCGTGGAAGCCGAGAGCGGTGGCGGGAAGTTCGTGAACTACAACGTCCGACTCTTGGGTCGCAACGGTGTCACCAAGGTCACCCTGATTGAGGATCGAGCCCAAGTGGATGCCACGTTGCCACAATTTCGGGATATTCTGAGGTCTCACAAGTACAGCAGCGGAGAATCCTATGCCGAATACCGTGAGGGCGATCGGATCTCCCAATATGGCTTGGGGGCGTTGGTGTTGGGTGGAGCCGCTGCGGCTGCCGCCAAGTTCGGGCTTTTTGCGCCGGTCATCGTGTTCCTGAAAAAAGGTTGGAAACTCGTGGCGGCGGGCGTGGTGGGAGCGGCCATGTGGATTAAAAATTTGTTCACCGGGGGCAAAAAGCATGAGGGAGGCTGGAGGCGGTCTTGAGCCTCATCGCCTTCCACAAGCCCTACGGAGTACTGTCGCAATTCACTCCGGATGGCTCGCCCAACCGGACGTTGTCGGAATTCGGCTTTCCTCCGCGGGTATATCCATTAGGCCGATTGGATGCCGACTCGGAGGGGCTCCTGCTGCTGAGCGACGAAGCCGGCCTCAATAGCCGACTGCTGGATCCGGAGGCAGGCCACCAGCGAACCTACTGGGTGCAGGTGGAACGAATCCCCGAAGACCCGGCGCTCCGGTCGTTGGAAAACGGTTTGTTGATCCAAGGGCATCGAACTCGACCGGCCAGAGCTTGGAAACTGGATCCTCAGCCGGAAATGCCTCCGCGGAATCCACCCATCCGGTTTCGCAAATCCGTGCCCGATTGCTGGATCGCCATCGAACTGATCGAAGGCAAGAACCGACAAGTCCGACGCATGACGGCCGCTGTGGGGCACCCCACCCTGCGACTGGTTCGGGTGCGCATTGGAACCTTCGAATTGGGTCCGCTGCCCGCGGGCCAATGGCGGGAGATCTCCATCGATGAGCGCCGGCAAATATTCGCTCCCAACGGAGCGACGAGCCGCTGAATGATGGAACGAAGGATAGCCCCAAACTCAACGGTGAGCCCGATCCGCTTTATTGACTGATTCCGACGAGCAGAACACTCAGAGTCTTATCTCATGCGCAGCCTTTACCTCGATATCTTCAGCGGGATCAGCGGTGACATGTTCATTGGGGCCATGCTCGATCTGGGTGTCGAGTTTCGGGAACTCGATCGGGAACTCCGCAAACTGGGACTCAACGGCTACCACCTGCATGTGGCGCGAAAGCACAAGTCATCCATTGAAGGGGTGAAGTTCGATGTGCACCTCGAGGAAGAAGATTGCGGGCATGGGCATGATCACGGGCATGGGCATGATCACGGGCATGGGCATGATCACGGGCATGATCACGGGCATGGGCATGATCACGGGCATGGGCATGATCACGGGCATGGCGAGGAACGCACCTTCGCCATCATCCGCCAACTGATCGAAGCCAGCACCCTGTCCGATTGGGTCAAGGCAAAGTCGATCGCGGTGTTTCACCGCGTGGCCGTGGCCGAAGGTAAGGTGCATGGCCTCCCGCCGGAATCGGTCCATTTTCACGAGGTCGGTGCCGTCGATTCCATTGTCGACATTGTCGGGGCTGCGATCTGTCTGGAACTCCTCGGTAAACCCCACATCACCAGCGCGCCCGTTGTCGAAGGCACCGGTTTCGTGAACTGCGCGCACGGCCGATTCCCCATTCCCACGACAGCGACCCTGGAAATCCTGGGAGCCCGGGGCATCGGCGTGAGCCAGTGTGAAGAACCCCACGAGTTGGTCACACCGACTGGAGCTGCTATTTTGGCCGAGTTCGTCGAGTCCTTTGGACCGATGGGATCCGTCAAAGCCCAGCGCATCGGCTACGGACTGGGTACGCGGAACAACAAGACCCGGCCCAATGTTCTGCGGGCCATCCTCAGCGAAACCTCTGAAGTCTCAGCGCCGCACGACTGGCTGACCGATCAGGTGGCCGTTCTGGAGACCAACTTGGACGACATTTCCGGAGAAATCCTCGGACATGTGTTGGAGAAGGCTTTTCGATTGGGAGCGCTCGACGCCTTCCACACTCCGATCCAAATGAAGAAGCAGCGACCCGGCGTGCTCCTGACCGTGCTGTGTGAACCCGACAACGCCGACCTTTTCACCGAGTTCCTGCTGGCAGAAACCACCGCATTCGGTGTCCGCCGAACGGTTGCGCAGCGACGCAAACTCCAACGGGACCATATCGCGGTCAAGACCCCTTATGGAACGGTGCAGGTCAAGCGTGGCTTGCTGAATGGCAAGGTGGTTCAGGCGGCTCCGGAGTATGAATCTTGCAAGGGAGTCGCGGCCATGGCCGGGGTGCCGGTGAAGGAAGTCTTTGAGGCCGCCCGACGTCTGCTGCCCTAAAATCCGATCTCATTGGGCCCCTTCCCGGAAGCCCACGCTCGCTCACAAAATCTGAGTTTGGATTCAGCCTGGCAGCGACACGGGTGAAAAACGCCCTTGCAAATAAGACTCTGAGGCGTAGTCACCGGAGATGCGTGCTTCTTTGATTCTGGCCCTGTTTGCTGTCGCAGCGTCCACGGCCTGGGCTCAGGGAATCCGAGGCGTCACTCGGCGTACACCAACGGTGATACCAGGACAGACTGCATCGCAGTTTTTTGCAGCCGGCGGACTACCGCTCAATCCGGTGAATCCGGCTTTGGCCAATGTTCCGGGTGCCTCCCAAAATGCCGGCGCGGGAAATCGTGGCTTTGCGGCAGCCCCACTGCCGATGGTCCGACCCACCATCGGTGCTTCCGCCCCGTCAGTGGCCCAGCGGCCCGCATTACCCAACACCCAGCCGACAGGCTACCCTCCGCAGGCGGCTGTGAACTCGCAGCGGCGCTGATGCTCATCAGGCCGCTGTCAGCCCCTCAGTCCACGGTAGCCGCGCAGACCATTTCCAGAACTCGGCGAATCCCACCGTCACCTCCGTTGCTGGCCTCTTGGAACGGTGTTCCCTGAAGCGGCTTCCAGTCGTCCCGATCCGTGCCTCCAACGGGTTGGGGCACACGGGTCAAGGCAGGATCATATTGCCCGTTGTTGCCGCCCATTTTGTAGATCACCAAATCCAGTGACGGAACGACGATGAGGGCGAAGCCTCCCGCCCCGGATTTCCAAAACGCATCTCTGGGAGCTCCCGCCACGTGGCCATCGGCATTGTGCTCGAACATCAGACTGTAAGGACTGTGCGGATTGAATCGGGACATCTGACGGCATTGAGCGATGTACGCCGAAGGCACCAATTGTTGGCGACCCCACCGCCCATCGCGCAACAGGCAATAGCCGAATCGCAACGCATCGGTCGCAGCGACGGCGATGCTGCCTGCCCCATTGGCATGCGGCAGCGTGATGTTGCCCCGATACAGGCAGTAGTTCCAAGGCCCCCACCCCATCGGCTTGGCCAAGCGCAGATCGATGTAATCCCGCAGATCCAGACCGCTGACCCGACGCAGAACCATGGAGGCGATGTGGGGCTCGGGTGACGAGTAGGAATAGCCCCCCCCGGCATTGGTCCACATGGCGCACCGGAGCGATGATCCGTCCAGATCCCGCAAATCCTGCCCCGGCACGGGCTTCAGCGGGAACGACCGGCCCATGACCACGGCTGTCGGTGCGCCCCCCTCTCCGGTATAGCCACCACTCATGCACAGGAGGTGACCCAAGGTGATATCCGCGCGGCGAGGGTCGTCCAGCTTGCCATCCGCCGAGAACGCCTCAGGCAAGAATCGGGGAGTATAAACGAGGGTATCCAGGCCTGCAGGCAACTGGTTGCGAAACTCCTGAAGCAAGATGCCGCAAGCGATACTGGTATAAGCCTTGCCGGTCGAGGCCATGTCCGGGCGCGCTTCCCGGTTCGCACGACCAGCATATCGCTCCAAAGCCAACCAACCGTGCCGAACCACCAAAAGACCGGCATTCTGAGAACAGCGTTGATTGTACTCCCAGGCTTGGTCCAAACGACGGGCGTCGAGACCTGCTCGGCGACGGGTCACCGAGGGCACATTGGTCGCCGTACGCCAACCGCCAACTGCATCGGGTGACGGAAAATAACCAGCAGAGACCGAGAGGATAGTCGCCAAGAAAACCCACACCCAACACGCACCAGAAAAACAGGGAGACATCCCCAGATGAGGAACCTCAGGCAATCTCGGGTCAATCGTCTGAAACCACCCATTCGCAACAGCCCCCCTTCTCACTCCGATAGCGGCAGTCTACCGCCGGCGGGTTCTTGTTGGGAAATGCAGTGGAATGAACCCAGGCCCCAGATCAATTCCGTGGAATCAATGCCGATGACCTTCTTTCCTGGAAACAGCGGACGCAGCACCTCCAGAGCTTTGGCGTCGTTGGCATGTCGGTAGGTCGGCACCAACACACATCGATTGGCGATGTAGAAATTGGCATAACTGGCAGGAAGCCTCTGACCGTCATATTCCACCACACCGGGCGTGGGCAGTGAGACGATGCGGAGAGGGTTACCGTCTTGATCCTTCATCGTCTCAAGCCGGTCCAAATTCTCCTGAAGCAGAGCGTAATTCGCGTCCGACGGATCATCCTCCACGACCGTCACCACCGTCGTTGCGTCCGTGAACCGGGCAATATCATCAATATGGCCATCGGTATCATCACCTACGATTCCATCACCCAGCCAGAGGATATGGCGGACCCCCAAGTAATCGCGCAACTGCTGCTCGATTTGCTCCCGGTTTAAGTTCGGATTCCGATTGGGATTCAAGAGACAGGCCTCGGTGGTTAGCAAAGTACCTGCCCCATTCACCTCAATGGATCCCCCCTCCAAAATCATGCCTGGCGAGTAGAGCGGCAGACCCCGCAAAGCGGCCACATGGCGAGGCACCGCATCGTCCAGATCGTAAGGCGGGTATTTACCGCCCCAAGCATTGTAGTCCCAATCCACGACAGCACGCTCACGAACCCCAGCGCGATCCCGCACCAAAAAGATCGGTCCGTGATCTCGGCACCAAGGCTCATAGGCTGGAAAATGGTGAAACGACACACGATCCAGCGGCGTTCCCCTTTCCGAAAGAAGCCCTCGCACCCACGCCTCCTTCTCCGCGTTCCAGACATTGATATGCACCGATTCCACCTGCACCAAAGCCTTGATCAACTCCGCGTACACATCGGGGACAGTCTCATACTTGTCGGGAAAACTGATCCCCTCAGGACGAGGCCAAGTCAGCCAAGTCCCCGAGTGCACTTCCCATTCAGCCGGCATCCGAAAACCCAAACCCGCCGGAGTCAGACCCAAATTCATCCCCCAACTCAACCCCAACCCAACACCAAAGCCAACACCAAACATGGTGACAGGTTCATTGTTATTGACGTGGGTGGGTGAGTGGCTAGGGTCTTTGCATGCGGAGGGCGCGAATCAAGGAGGCGGGTGGGGTTTACCATTGTGTGTCGCGGACGGTCGGGGGGCAGTTCTTGCTCGATGAGCTAGCCAAGCAGCGTCTGGTCGATTTGCTCTTCCCGCTCGCTCAGTTCTGTGGGGTGGAGGTCCTCACCTATTGCATGATGTCCAATCACTTCCACCTGCTCGTCCGAATACCCGCTCCCTCTCACATTCCAGACGCCGTCCTCCTCCAACGGGCCGAAGCCTTCTACGGTAAACAAGGCCTCCTCCCGTCTCTGGCCAGGACCGACCTCCAACGCTCCGGCTCCATCACCCCTCATATCCGCCAAACCCTCGCCAG
>JARXAF010000175.1 GCA_029865985.1 Verrucomicrobiota bacterium | reverse complement strand
GCGCGGGCTGGTCTCAAGTGCGTGGTGCTGCTGCCCCAGGGCAAGATCGCCCACGGCAAGATGTCCCAGGCGCTGCTGTACGGTGCCACTACGGTGAGCATCGACGGCAATTTCGATGATGCGTTGAACATTGTTCGTGAGCTCGGTGAGACCGGTCTGGTCGAGGTCGTCAACTCGGTGAATCCGGTGCGCATCGAGGGCCAAAAGACGGCCGCTTTCGAAATATGCGACGCCTTGGGTGACGCGCCCGACTTTCATTTCTTGCCGGTGGGCAATGCCGGCAACATCACGGCCTACTGGCGTGGGTTCCGCGAGTACGCCGAGGCGGGTCTCTCGGACACGTTGCCCCGCATGATGGGATGGCAGGCCGCGGGAGCTGCGCCATTGGTGCTGGGTCATCCGGTGGCCCATCCCGAAACCGTGGCCACGGCCATCCGCATCGGCAACCCGGCCAGCTGGCAGGGCGCGATGGACGCCGCACGTGAGTCCTCGGGATCCATCCGCTCGGTCACCGACGAGGAGATTCTGCATGCCTACAAGCTTCTGGCCCGCACCGAGGGTGTGATGGTCGAGCCGGCCTGCGCCGCGCCGCTGGCGGGTTTGATCAAGGCGGTTCGCGGTGGCGAGATACCAGAAGGGTCGCTCGTGACGGCTACCATGACCGGACACGGTTTGAAGGATCCGGACACCGCCATCCAAGTGGCTGGTTTCCAACCCATTTTGTCCAAGGCCACCAAGGACGCTGTGATGGCGGCCGTGGGTCTGGCCTGAGCCGGAATCGTTCTGGCCACGCCGTTCCGGTTGGGTGCCCGGAGCCTGGGCCGAAGTGTTGACCCCGGTCGGTTGTTGGACCTGAGTTCAGCCAGATAAACCCCTCTGAAAAAGAGTGGGAACCCGCAGTGCCCATGGGCTAGGTTCCACGGCGCATCTCAACCCAAACCGATGCCTGCCGAATGCCCATACTCTGCTGCCGTCGAGTCCTTTGACGAGACACTGCTGGCCCAAGGCATGGGCGCGGAGATCTACGGCCGACTGCGGGATCACCTTTCCCAAAACGAACCCCCGGAACTGGAGCGTCTCAGCGACCGCGGCCAGCGCCTGATGCGCGATCTGGGCGTGACCTTCGCCCTCTACAACGAGGACGATGCGGCCGACTGGATCCTTCCCTACGACTTGTTTCCGCGGGTCATTGATCCAGAAACGTGGAAGTTCCTCTCGAGCGGAGTGATTCAACGCGTTGGGGTGTGGAATGAATTTTTTCGCGACATCTACGATTCCCAGGAGGCCCTGAAGAATGGAGTGGTGCCCTTCGAGTTGGTCTACGATGACCCCGGTTACCAACGCAATGCGGTGGGCCTGTCCGTTCCCGACGACACCTTCGTGCATGTCGCCGCCTTCGACCTGGCCCGCGATGCCCGCGGACGCTGGGTGGTCATCGAGGATTACGTCGGCAATGTCACGGGTGTGACCTACGGCCTTCAGGCGCGGGCGGTGCTGACTCAGGCCGCCCCGGAACTCCTCGAAACAGCCCCGGTTTGCCCCGTCCAAGGCTATCCCACCGAACTTCTGGAGCATTTGCGGGGTTTCGCCCGGGGCATCCAAGAACCCCGGATCGTTCTGCTTTCGCCGGGTTCCTACAACAGCGCCCACTACGAGCATTCGTGGCTGGCTCGACAAATGGGCATTCCGCTGGTGCGGGGCGGCGACCTCATCGTCCTCAACTCGCGCTGCTACCTGAAGACCATTGGTGGCATCGAGCCCATTGACGTCATCTACCGTCGGCTCGACGACGCCTTCATTGATCCGGTGGCCTTCCGTTCCGACAGCACCCTGGGCGTCCCGGGCCTGATGACATGTGTGCGCAAGGGCACGGTCACCATTGCCAACGCCATCGGCACCGGCCTGGGCGACAACCGGGCGATCGGAGCGCTGCTGCCGCGCCTTGCCAAGTTCTATAACCGGGGTCCGCTGTCATTGCCCGGCGTCGAGCGACGGCTGTGCTTCGATCCCGACCAGCGGGCGATGATCGAGTCGGATCCGGAGTCGTGGGTGATCCAGCATGTCAGCGAGCGGTCCAACCGTCTGGTCTGGCATCCCGGCCGAATGGAGGGCGAGGAGCGTTCACGGTTGTTGCGCGACTTGCGCCGTCATCCAGAACGCTACGTGGCCGAGCCCATCCTGCCACTCACCCAGCTTCCGACGGCCTCGGCCAATCTGGACCGGCGTCACGCCGGGCTTCGCCTCTTCGTCTTCGGCGGAAAGAACCCCCGGGTTTTTCCATTGGCCCTCACCCGTCATGCAACCGAGCCCAATTCACGGACCATCTCCAGCGGACTGGGCGGTGGGATTCGTGACACCTGGATTCTGCGCGGCGACGAAACCTCTCCATCTCCGTCTCCCTCGCGCCCGGTGTTTCTGACGGCCCCCTTCCAGCGCCGACTGCGTCTGGGCAGCCGCATCGCCGACAGTCTCTACTGGATGGGCCGCTACAAAGCCCGCGCTGAGCAGGCCACGCGGATGCTGTTGGTGCTGCGCCGTCTGCAAATCGAGACGGCTGGCCGCGAGACCGCAGATCGCTGGGCGCCCATCTGGGCGGCATTGGCCCGCGCCACCGGTCATTCCTCCGAGCACGTGGCCTTGGAATCCGAGGGCTTGGACGATCCGTCTTACCGTCTTCTGCTGGCTACCGACAATTCGGCCAGTGTCGCGCGATGCATCGCCAGTCTTCATGACAACTCTCGGGGAGTCCGCGAGACGATCCCGCCCGAGGTCTGGAGCGCAGTCCACCGCCTGCATCAACAGTGCGAGCAGGCCCAGGAGGCGATGGATCCTTCAGACCTCGCCCGACTGTCGGACCTCATGCAGTCGTTGCTGGATGCGGTGGATCAACTAGATGGCGCGGCCGGCAAGAACATGCTCCATGACGACGCGTGGCATTTCTGGCGCTTGGGCCAGAACGTCGAGAGGGCTCTGTCCACCACCCGAATCACCCGTGAGGTCTTGGTCAAACACGGCCGTGCCGCCACCGAGCATGCCGCCGATCTCGACCTCGATGCCTTGCTGCGCATCCTTTCCTGCCAGTACGCCTACCGAAGTCTTTATCAGGCCCGTCCCACCGCGCCCAACGTGGTCGCACTCATCCTTCAAGATCCGGCCCTGCCGCGTTCCGTTCTGGCCTGCCTGGAGGACATTCGCGCCAGTCTGGCCACAGTCAGTGGATCGAGCCGGCATGCGGCCTCGGCGTCGCCGCAGCGCTCCGTCGCCAAGTTGGCCAATGCGGTGGAATTCGCCGATTTGGGCGCGCTGTTCACTGCGGCCGAAGTTCCGGTCGGTTCTGCCGCCAACAAGATAGCCAAACCCCCGGGCCCGTCCGGACTGCTCCCACTGGGACCCTGGCTCGACGAACTCGGCGATCGCCTCTCCGAGTTGTCGGTCGAGATCAGTGACCATCACCTGCACCATCAGGCCTTCAACATCCTCCGCTGAATCGCGATGCGTTTTCACATCGAGCACACCACCGAATACGACTATCCGGATCCGGCCTCGGAGAGCTTCAGTGAACTGCGGTTGCGTCCCCGCGATTCACTGCGCCAGAAGGTGAGCCGTCACCAGACGCTCATCGAACCCGGAGTTTTGGTGGAATCGCACATCGACTACTTCGGCAACTACGTCGAGACCATTTCCATCCCTTACCGACATCAGCGTCTGGTGATCTCGTCGGCTTGCGAGGTGGAGACCAAGCCCTTCAACGACGCTTTGGCGGCGCTCGACCTCACCATCGCCGAGGCCCGACAGATGTATCAGGAGCGGCGCCGTGAACTGCATGATTTTCTCAGGCCGTCCCAATATGTGCGCCTGGTGGATCCGGTTCGTGAGATGGCCTCGGAACTTCTCCCGGAGGCTGCGCCTTTTGCCGAGTCGCTGCTGCGGCTCAACGACCATCTTCATCGGACCTTGCGCTACCGTCCCGGGGCCACCGATGCGGGCACGACTGTCGAACAGTTCCTCCAGCGGCGCGAGGGGGTCTGCCAAGATTTCGCCCACCTGATGATCGCCATTTGTCGCGCTGCCGGACTGCCGGCGCGGTACGTGAGCGGCTACATCGAGACTGACGCGCCGCTGGGTGATGACGGCAGGCCCTCCAAGGCGCTTATCGGGGCCGTGGCCACCCACGCCTGGATCGAGGTGTTCACACCGACGGGGTATTGGGTGGGCCTGGATCCCACCAACAATATGCTGGATGGCGAACGCCACGTTCAAATCGGCATCGGGCGCGACTACGCCGATGTCCCGCCGCTCAAAGGCGTGTTCAAAGGGGGCTTGGCCCAGAGTTTGTCCGTCCAAGTGCGGATGACCCGGGAAGAGTAGGCAATCGGCGTTCTGGATGATTCACTGCGGCCGTCGCTTCGATCGTTTTTGCCCGGATCCGCCATGCCCCAACCGCTGCCCATCTCCGTTTACTTTGTTTCGGGTGCCGAAGCCCATCGCATCGGAGCCGCGCTCGACAGCGTGCAGGGCTGGGCCGCGGAAATCGTGGTGATTCTTCAGCAAGATGTGTCCGACGGCACCGAGGAGTTGGCCTGCGCGCGCGGGGCTCGGGTCATTCGGGAGCCCTGGAAGGGATTCGTGGGGCAGAAGGCTTCCGGTCTCGAAAAGACGATCTGCGACTGGACCCTCAACCTCGATGCCGATGAAGTCGTCACCCCGGAATTGAAGGAAGAAATCGCCCGGGCCATCGCCGAGGCCGAGCCAGAGATCGGTGCGTTCAGTTTTCCGCGCTGCACGTGGTTTCTGGGTCGCTGGATTCGTCACGGCGACTGGTATCCCGATCGGGTGATCCGTCTGGCGCGTCGCGACCGCGCCCACTGGGGGGGCGAGGAACCGCATGCCCAACTGCAGGTCACGGGGCGCATCGGTCGTTTGCGTTCGGACTTGCGACACTACAGCAATGAGAGCATCGACCGCCAGGTGACCAAGATTCCGCCGTACAGCACGGCCTTCGTGCAGGCTTCGCTACGCTCGGGTCGTCAGGCCACCTGGGTTGACCTGCTGTTTCGTCCGGCTTGGCGTTTCTTGCGGGGCTACGTTTTCAAGGGCGGGTTCCTGGATGGCCTGCCCGGTTATTACATCGCCTGGGCCAATGCCTTCACCGTGGCCACCCGCTACACCAAGCTCCGGGCCGCCTCCGACGGACTGGAATCGGTGCCCGATCCGGCAGCCAGAACCCCACGTTAGGCGCTACGGGCATTGGGCCCAGATGAGCATTCGGATGGGCGTTGGGCCGGTCTTGAATCGGACGGGCGCGACGATCGACTTGGGTCGATCAAAAGCTCTCGACGTGGTTGGGAGCACTGTCTATTTAGTCACCACTGTGAAGGATTCCCAAACCTCCTCCACCTCCGGCTATGCCGAGCAAAATCCATGAACACCTTCGCCCTCTCCGTTGTTTGGCTTGTGTGCTGCAATTGCTGTTTTGGAGCGGAATCTCAGGCCAAGACTCCGCCCGGATCCGGGCACGCGGAAAGCCCGCTTTCTTTCCGAAGCGATGACAGGAAGACCTCCCAGGTGGAACCCCTGTCCATCCCGTTGCGACTGACCATGGGAGCCGAAGAGATCCTCAAGAAATTTGGGAAACCCAAGAGCGACAACCGTTTCTTCGGTGGTGGTCTCACCTATCCCGAGTTTCGAGTGATGTTCAATGCCCAGGGCACGGAGATCTGGAACGTGACCTTGGAGAAGCCTGCCCGGCTGGCCTGTGGGATCGGTCCTGGCGATCCGATGGACAAGGCCCGCGAGCGTTTTCCCGGGGGACGCATGGTTTACGGTAGCTATGAAGCAGAGAGCGGTCCGTATGCACTGAGCTTCACCAGTGCGGACGGCCGGGTTTCAACCCTCACGATCCGGCCTTCGGGTGAGCGGTTTCCGGATACCGACTCTCGGAAGAAACCCGATGCCTCGAAACCCGCCGCCACGTCGAAATCGTTGGCAGGCCAATGGCTCGACCCCAAGAACGGGCAGTCCCTCGAGCTCTTTGCCAACGGCACGTACCGCACCGGAGTGGGGGGATCGGGACGCTTCACCGTCGAGGGCGACGACCGGCTGGTGTTCACAGGCCCCTTGAGCGCTTGGGATCGGGGGCGCGCCACCCTGACCCAACCCGATGTCTTGGAGTTCTATTGGACCAACGCCGAGGGTTTCAAAAACTACTTCGCCTTCGTGCGGGCCGTCGATAAGCCGGTGAAGTGAGTGTGTCTGGAACCGTATCGGTTTCTCCGTGTTCCGCGGCGGCGATGCCTCGAGGTCACGATGCCTTAAAATCAGCGGTTTGTTTCACTGCGCTGAGTGACCACCAGCAGTTGCTCGCTGAAGAGCATCGCCGGGTCGGAGAGCCAGCGATTGAGGGACTTCTCGGTTTGTTTGAGCACCGGATTGCGGCGGGCGTCCTTGTCGACAGTCAGTCGGCAGGCCAGCCACACCAGCGGCCACAGGGGCGAGAGCAGCACCGACTTGAACTTCAACTGGGTCAGCCCGAGGCGCAGGATATGAAAACCCTCCCAGCCGAGGACGGCGTGGATGAGCGAAAAATCGACCGGCCCGATGTGGAAGGCATAGCGGTCGCCAGCCTTTTGATCCCAGCCGACCCGTCGGCGGATGAGCTTGTGCTTGCCGGTCAAAAAGAACTGCAGCCGCGAGTGCAAGCGCTGCAGGTTCGGGGTGCTGAACACGAAAAACCCACCCCTGCGCACGACTCGGGACACCTCGGCGACGACGTGGAAATGCGAGTCGAGATGCTCGAGCACCTCGGTCATGAGCACCACATCGAAGGAGCCGTCCTCGAAGGGCAGTCGTTGTTGTAGGTCCACTCCGGTGGTGATCGGAATGGCGCCCAGACGACCGCGGTTTTCGATGATGTAGTCGTCGGCGCGAAAATGGGTTCCGTGAACGCGGCATCCGTCGGCCGCCAGGCGCGACAGCACCTCGCCCTCGCCACAGCTCAGGTCCAAGATTGAAAGGTTGGGGTACCCTTTCAGGCGGCGGACTTCCCGGACCACGGCGTCGACGATGAAGGCTTGCGGCATCGGACTTCATCAAGCCGTTCAAGACCTGACCGCGGCAACCCCGAAAAAGTCGGGTTCTCCGGCTGCACCGTCACTCCCTTTGCGACCTGCCCCCTGACGCCTGCGGAAAACCGCCTGCCGGTGCCCATTCGAGCGGGAGAACTTCGGTACCGTGGTGGGCCCGACTCGCACTCGATCTGTCCGTGACTGGGTTAGCAGGTTCGCTGCAGGCACTGAGCGTGCCGTCAGCCGGCCCGGTTGGCTGGCCCGAATGTTACCATGTTTTTCTTGCCCCGGGGCCGGGGTTGCCAGCCTGATGGAGTCGGCTAACGCATGTCCGAGACCATCAAGCAGGATGTCATCGTCGGGGTCGATCTGGGGGGGACCAAAATCCTTGCCGGCATCTTCACCCCTCAGCTCAAGCAGCTCCAGACCGTCAAGCTGAGCACCAAGGCCTCGCGCGGCTTCGACTCGGTGGTGGAGCGTGTGGCACGGTGTGTCCGGGATGCGGTGGACGAGGCCGATCTTTCGCTCAAGCAGGTGCGCGGGGTCGGGATCGGAGCCCCGGGGGCCATCAATCCGGATTCCGGTGAGGTGATCTTTGCGCCGAACCTCCAGTGGAAGAACGCACCGCTGCAAAAGGCTCTGGAAAAACATCTCGGAGTTCCGGTGTTCGTCGAGAACGACTGCAACGCCTGCACGTTGGGCATCCATGAAGTCGAGCTGATGGGCAAATCCCGCAGCCTGCTGGGCATCTTCCTCGGCACCGGCATCGGTGGCGGCCTGATTCTGGATGGCCAACTCTATTCGGGGTTCAATCGCGCCGCGGGCGAGGTGGGGCACATGGTCATCCAGGTCGGCGGGCCGAAGTGCGGCTGTGGCAACAATGGATGCTTTGAGGCTTTGGCCAGCCGGACCTCCATTTTCCGCGAACTGGCACGCCGCGCGAAGGAAGGCGAGAAGACCCAACTCACGGAATTCCTGAAAGACGGGGAGAGCATCACCGATCTCAAGAGCGGTGATTTACGCAAGGCCCTGCGCAAGGGCGACAAGCTGACGGCGAAGGTCTTGCAAGAGGCGGCCAAACACACCGGCATCGCGGTGGCTAATTTGGTGAACATCCTCAGTCCGCAGACGGTGGTTCTCGGCGGTGGCGTGATGGATGCCCTCGAAGACGATTTGATGCCGATCATTCTGGAGACTGCCCGCGATTACGCCATGCCGGGAACTCTCAAGGATGTGGAAATCCTCGCGAGCAAGCTGGGTGATGACGCCGGTATCACTGGCGCTGCGGTGCTGGTCCGTCAGCGTTTGAAGCTGGCGGATTAATCCGTCGGGGAATCCACGGATTCCTCGGATCTCGGCTCGGTTTCGTCCGCCGTATCATCCATTGCATCGCTGGTCACACGGCCTGCGGTAGGGCTACCGGTATGGCCGGTGGGTCCGATCATCACCACGAACTCGCCCTTGCGCGGTCGCCGTGCCCATTCGGCGGCCAATTCTGCCGGCGTGCCTCGCAGCCATTCCTCGAATTTCTTGGTGAGTTCCCGGGCGAGGACCACCGGGCGCCCGGGCAGGATGAGCTGCAATTCGCCCAGCAGGCGTTCCACTCGGAACGGCGATTCATAAAGCACCAAGGTTCCGGGAATCGCGCCCAGCTCGCCCAGACGGCGGGCCCGCTGCCCGGACTTGTGGGGCAGGAATCCGGCAAAGTGGAATGACTCGGTGGGCAACCCGCTGGCGGTTAGACCGACCACCAGAGCGCAGGCTCCGGGGATGGATTCCACCCGAAGCCCGGCGGCCAGCACCTGGGCCACTACGCGTTCGCCGGGATCACTGATGCCCGGAGCACCGGCGTCGGTGACCAAGGCCACGATCTCTCCCATGCGCAGCCGGTCCAGGATTTCCGCGCCGCGCCGCGCCTCATTGAAGCGGAAGTAGCTGACCATGGGTTTGCGGAGGCCGAAGTGGGTGAGCAATTGGCCGGTGCGGCGAGTGTCTTCGGCAGCGACCACCGTGCAATCCCGCAGCACCCGCAGGGCCCGCAGAGTGATGTCTTCCAGGTTCCCGATGGGTGTGGCCACCAGATACAGCGTTCCGGGTACCAATGGGGCGACCGATGCGCTGGTCGCAGGTAGGGCCGCGGGTAGGGCTGAAACCGGGCCCGAAGAGGGTGGCGCACTGTCCATGGATTGGGAGCCTAGGGTTTTCCCGAGAAAATGACGATGCATTCGCAGGACTCATCGGTAGCGCCTGTTTGCAGATCCCAATTGCAGCACCCGATGGGTCTCGCAATGTGCCTCGCCGCCCGGGCCAGCCTCGCAGGCGACGGAGCCTCCGGGGTGTGTCTCGAAGCAAAATGGGCCTCGCTTGCGCTGATCCGTTGCAGGCGCGGGAGCATCGACTAGCATTCGTTCATGCCGAGTTTCGACATCGTCTCGAAGGTCAATTCGATGGAGCTGGAGAACGCCATCCATCAGGCCCAGAAGGAATTGCTGACACGCTTTGATTTCAAAGGATCCGGGGCCGAGATCGTCCTCGAGAAGACCGAGATCAAGTTGCGCGCTCCGGATGCCTTCAAGATGACGGCACTGGTGGAAATCGTGATGCTCAAGCTGGCCAAAAGGGGCATCTCACCCAAGAACATCGATACGGGCGAGGCCGAGCTATCGCCACTGGGCCACGCCCGGCAGTCTATCAAGATCAAGCAAGGCATCGACAGTGCGGCCGCCAAGGAGATCAGCACCTTTGTCCGTGGGTTGGCGGTCAAGGTGACGGCCTCCATTCAAGGCGATGAACTGCGCGTGGCGGGCAAGAATCGGGACGACCTTCAGGCCGTGATCGCCGCTTGCCGATCACACGATTTCCCGGTGGCGCTGAATTTTGTGAACTTCCGCGACTGACCGACCGGTTCCAATCCCCTAAACTCTTCCAATCGTCATGGCCACCTTATCGCCCGAGCAGCAAGTCATCGCCCGCCAGTGGATCGCCGATGGCATGAAGCTGTCCGACTTCCAGCGCCGGCTGGAAACCGACTTCACCGTCAAGCTGACCTACATGGAGGTGCGCTTCCTGATCGATGATCTGAAGGTGGTCCCGAAGGATCCGGAGCCGCCCAAGGCTCCGCCTTCCCCCCCGGCTCCGGCGGTGTCTCCTGAAGCGCAGACGCCTCCGGATGGCACGATCGAACCCGATGAAGTGGTTCCGCCGGAAGGCGGGATCGGCGGTGGCAATGTGCAGGTGACGGTCGATGCGGTGACTCGTCCCAATGCCATGGTCAGCGGCCGGGTTCGGTTCTCCGACGGCAAGGGTGCGGCGTGGCTCATTGACAACTACGGCCGACCCGGCCTGGTGGCCGATGAGAAGGGTTATCGTCCCTCGCAGCCCGACATGATGGCCTTCCAGGCCGGTCTGGAGCGCGAACTGGCCAAGCTCGGGTATTGAATCCTCCGTGAGCGATCCTGCCGCTGCCGCTACCGCCGTCGCTCCGACGGCTTCTGGGGGGGCGACCGTCTTGATGCTGCGCAATCGTCAGAAAGATGGCCCGCTCCAGGTGCGGAGCCTTCGGCGGCTCACCCTCGACCTTCTCGAGGCCATGGGTTTGGAAGCGGAGTTGGGATTTCATTTTGTTTCCCCGAGAGAAATGGCCCGAGTGAACTGGCGATTTCTCCAGCACGAGGGTTCCACCGATGTCATCACCTTCGACTACGGTTCCACGGCCGAGCGCTTGCACGGCGAGTGTTTCATTTCGGTGGCCGATGCCGTGGCTCAAGCGGAGGCCTTCGGGACGACGTGGACCGATGAGGTGGTCCGCTATGTCATTCACGGGATTCTCCATTTGCGCGGATACGATGACTTGGAGCCGCCATTGCGGCGCACGATGAAGCGCGAAGAAAACCGCTGGGTCCGCTGGGCGGCCCGTCGCGGATATGCGGTGTCGGCACCGGAAGCTACAAAATGCGGCCCGTCCCGACGCCGGGTGACGAGCCGATGACTGCCGAGCGTTCTGAAGGCCTCGTCATCCGACTGCGGCCCTTGGGCGACACCAGCTTGATCGTCCACTGGTTGACCCCCGAGCACGGTCGTCTGGCCACCGTGGCCAAGGCGGCCCGCGGTCCGAAGTCGCCGTTGCGCGGTAAGCTCGACTGGTGTTTCGAGGCTGAGTTTTCGTTTCGGCGCAATCCCAAGGGAGATTTGCATTCCCTGAGCGAAGTGGTGGTCCGGAACACCCATGTTTCCCTGCGTCGTGAGGTCAGCTCGCTGGAGTTGATTGCCCATGCGGTAGCCACGATCGAGCAGGTGACGGAAACCGAAACACCCCAGCCCGAGGTGCATCGGCTCTTCCTCGAATTTTTGGCGTTCTTGGAAATCCAGGGACCAATGGCCCGGGCGCAGTTTGCGTGGGATTTGCGGTTTCTGGCCATCCAGGGTCTCGAGCCCGATCCGGAAGGGTTGACCCCGGAAGCGGGGGCTCTGATGGAGATTTTATTGACGTCCAACTGGAGTGAGTTGGCAGCACTGGAAGCCTCACAAGACGCCATCCGAAGTCTGCGACAGTACTTGCATGGATTTTGGATCCATCAGTTCGGCCGTTCTCCGGGCAACCGCAATGCCCGCGCTTGAAGGCCGTTGGAAATCCGGAGTCGCCGCGAGGCCGGGGGGTATCGAACGAAAAGAAAACCCGGAGGGCGGTGGAACGACCTCCGGGCCAGTAATCTTCAGAAGCATCGGTTCAAGCCTGTTTGCCAGAACCGTTCGGGGATGGGGGCGGGACAGTTGCCGGAACCATGATGGCTCCGACGGCGGGGAGTGAACTCGAGCCTGCTTGCGCGGGTTTTGTGATCACCATTTCCACTCCCTTTGATCTAGCTTAAGCCTTGCCAAGTTGTTTTAGACGCCGCCCAACCCGGAAAACTTCCAACCGATGCCGAGATTTTATCGCGCTGGCTTTTTTTGGTCACAAAGCCGGCGTACCGGTCCGGAGCCCCTTGCGTGCGCATACGGTCGGTCCTGGAGTGAACCTCCCCATTTTCAGACAGGCTTAGCGGATCCAGCTCGCCGGGGTGCTTGTTGCCGAAGCGATTGGTTCGCATAGTGGGGACCGCGATGCCCGCCGACTTCGCCCATCTCCACCTGCACACCGAGTTCTCCCTGCTCGACGCCGCCTGCCGTCTCGATCGGTTGATGGCCCGGGCCAAGGAATTGGACTTTCCCGCCGTGGCCATGACCGACCACGGCAACATGTTCGGGGCCATCGAGTTTTACACGGCGGCCAAGAAAGCCGGCATCAAACCCATCCTCGGTTGTGAGGTGTACATCGCTCCCGGATCGCGACTGGATAAGAAGCAGGGCTCCGGCGGCATGCGTGATGTCTATCACCATCTGGTGCTGCTGGCCCGCGACGAGATCGGTTACAAGAACTTGGTCAAGCTGGTGACCTCGGCCCATCTGGAGGGCTATTATTACAAGCCCCGCATCGACAAGGAAATCCTGGCCGCTCACGGCCAAGGCTTGATCGGCTTGAGCGGGTGTCTGGCCAGCGAGATCCCAGAGGCGATTCTCAAGGACGATCTCAAGCGCGCGCGGAACACGATCGATTTCTTCAAGCAGACCTTTGGGCCCGGGAACTTCTATCTGGAGCTCCAGAACCATGGCATCCCGGAACAGGCCAAGGTCAACCGTCAGCTCATCCCTTGGGCCCAGGAGTTCGGGCTCAAGTGCGTGGCCACCAACGACGTTCACTATGTCCAGAAGGACCACTCGCGGGCGCACGACTGCCTCATTTGCATCGGCACCCAGGCGCAGTTGAGCGACGCCAAGCGGATGCGCTATCAGCAGGAGCAGTTCTTCCTGCGGTCGGCGCAGGAGATGAAGAACCTCTTCGCCGAGGTGCCCGAAGCGGTGCTCAACACGGTCGAGGTGGCCGAGAAGTGCAATCTGGAGATACGCTACGGCAAGGGTGCCGAGCATTATCCGATGTTCCAGCCACCCGAGACGTGGACCCGCGAGGGATACTTGCGCAAGCTGCTGTGCGACGGACTCCGACTGCGTTATTCCATTCAGGCCCATGTCGAGGGATCCACCATCGTGGTGGAGGCGGTGACCCATCCGGAGCGGTTGGTGTTTCTTTTTCCGCCGAAACCCGCCGCGCCGACCTCGGCGACCGTGCTGGATGCGAGCGGATCCAATGCGGCCGGTGCTCCAGCGACATCGGCCTCCCCAGAGCCTTCTGCGGCCCCGGCTCCCATTGAACCAGCCCAAGTCGACGCGGCCGTCCGCAAGATCCTCGACCGACTGGACTTGGAGCTCGGTGTCATCGAGAAGACCGGCTACGTCTCGTACTTCCTGATCGTGGGCGATTTCGTCCGCTGGGGGCGCGACAACGGCATCGCTTGCGTGGCGCGCGGATCGGCCGCCGGCTCCATGGTCACCTATTTGCTCGAGATCGCGAACGTCGACCCGTTGCGCTACGGGCTGCTCTTCGAGCGTTTCCTCAATCCCGAGCGTGTCAGCCCGCCCGATATCGACATCGACTTCGCCGACGATCGACGGGCCGAGGTGATTCGCTACGTCCGCGACAAGTACGGCCGCGACGCCGTCGCCCAGATCATCACCTTTGGCACCATGGGTGCGAAGTCGGTGATCCGTGACGTGGGTCGGGTCATGGGCTTGGCGGTGTCCGAGGCCGACCGCCTGGCCAAGATGATCACCGATGTGAAGTGGGGCCTGAAGGACGCGCTCCAGAAGAGTGCCGAGTTCAAGCAGGCCTACGACGAAGAGGAGGTCACCCGCGAACTCATTGAGACGGCCCTGCTGCTGGAAGACCAGACCCGGAGCGTCGGCGTTCATGCGGCCGGCGTGGTCATCGGAGCCCAGCCCTTGGTGAATTTGCTGCCGCTCAAGCAGGACGACGACGGCGGCATCGTCACCCAGTATGCGATGGGTCCGGTCGGTGATCTGGGCCTGCTGAAGATGGACTTCCTGGGTCTCAAGACCCTGACGGTCATCCGCAATACCGCGGAGATGGTGGGGAAATCCACCGGCGTCCAACTCGACCTCGACAACCTGCCGCTCGACGACTCCAAGACCTACGACCTGCTCAACAACGCCCAGACCCTCGGCGTGTTCCAGTTGGAATCCGGGGGCATGCGCGACTTGTGCAAGAAGTTCAAGATCGCCTCGGTCGAGCACATCACCGCGCTCATCTCGCTCTACCGGCCGGGTCCCATGGACCTGATTCCGGACTTCATCAAGCGACGCCATGGCGAGCAGGAGATCATCTACCCGCATGCCCTGCTGGAGCCCATCGCCAGCGAGACCTATGGCATTCTGATTTATCAGGAGCAGGTCATGCAGGCGACGCAGATCCTGGCCGGCTACACCCTCGGCGGCGCCGACCTGCTGCGCCGGGCCATGGGAAAGAAGAAGCTCGAGGAGATGGTGAAGCAGCGCGAAACCTTCGTGAAGGGATGCGCGGACACCAATGGCATCCCGGCCCCCAAGGCCAACGAGGTCTTCGACTTGCTCGAGAAATTCGCGGGCTACGGTTTCAACAAGTCGCACGCGGCGGCCTACGCTGTGGTGGCCTATCAAACGGCCTGGCTGAAGGCGAACTACCCGGTGGAGTTCCTCAGCGCCATGATGACCAACGATCAGGGCGATACTGCCAAGCTCAGTCAGTACATCGCCGAGGCCAAGACCCTGGGCATCGAAACCCTGGGCCCTGATGTCAATGCGTCGGGTTTGCACTTTGCGCCGGCGGCGGCCACCAAGGGTCGGCGAGTCATCCGCTTCGGGTTGGCGGCCATCAAGGGTGTGGGTGAGGCCGCCGTCGAAGCGCTGCTGGCGGCCCGTTCGCTCGGGGATCCGTTCTCGAGCTTGGAAGACTTGTGCGGCCGGGTGGATACCAAAGCCATCAACCGCAAGGCCCTCGAAGCCCTCATCAAGGCCGGAGCCTGTGATTCCATCGGGCCCAATCGCGCCACCGTGTTCCACCAGATCGATGGCTCGATGGCCCGCGCCAGTGCCAACGCGTCGGACAAATCCCGGGGTCAGGTCTCCTTTTTCGACACCTTTGAGGCCGCCCCGGCTGCCCGTCAGCGGGTGGAAAAGCCGGTGGTGCAGGAAGACTGGCCGGTGGCCCAGAAACTGGCGGACGAAAAGGA
>JARXAF010000141.1 GCA_029865985.1 Verrucomicrobiota bacterium | reverse complement strand
TCTTCTTTGCGGGTGGCCATGCCATTGTCGCGCAAGTAGTCGAAGCCGAACTCGGCGTTGGTGCCGTAGGTGATGTCACACTGGTACATCTCCCGACGCACCGACGGCGGTTGGTCATGTAAAATGCAGCCAACGCTGAGGCCCAGGAACGTGTAGACATGGCCCATCCAGTCGGAGTCGCGTGCGGCTAAGTAGTCGTTGACGGTCACCACATGCACACCACGTCCAGTTAGGGCGTTCAGGTAAACGGGCATGGTTCCGACGAGGGTCTTGCCCTCGCCAGTGGCCATTTCTGCGATCCGGCCCAGGTGCAGCCCCATGCCACCAATGAGCTGCACGTCGAAGGGCACCATTTCCCAGCGGATGGGATGTCCGCGGACCTCGACATCAGTGCCGCAGAGACGGCGGCAGGCGTTTTTGACGACGGCGAAGGCTTCGGGGATCAGGGCTTCGAGCTCACGCTTCAGCTCATCGTTGTCCTGGATGGTCGACAGTCGGGCCTTCCAAGCGGCGGTCTTCTCGCGAAGCACCGACTCCGGCTGTGACTGCAGTTCCTGCTCGATCTGGTTGATCCGGGCAACGAGCGGACGGAGGCGCTTGACCTCACGGTCATTGCGGGACCCGAATATCTTACGGAAAATCAGACCGATCATGGGTGTCTCAATTTAAAGAACCGGCAAGCTAAGTAACCCCACTCCCAGCGTCAAAGGCTTTGACCGGAACTCGGCGGCCTGTTTCAGAGCAAGGTCCGAGGTTATTAGCCTCTTCCGAGGGTGTGATGAGGCTTCGCGGGACAAAGGCAGAAGCCTTGCTTCTCTAGAGCACGCCCTGACTTTGATCTGGCGCGGAATTCCCCGGCCCGGGCAGCTTACCGGAATCCGTATGATGCGCTTCGTTCACCCCCTGATCTCCAGCACCGTCTTGGCCTTGGTGAGCGCTTGGATTGCCAGCGGTTGCAAGCCCGCTGAAACGCCCAGTGCGGCGGCGGCCAAAGGGGCTGGAGGCATGGTCTTTCAGGTTGTGGCGGTGGAGGCTCGCCTGCAGCCCGTGGCCGAGGTGGTCTCGTTGGTGGGAACCGTGACCCCCAATGAGTCGGTGGAAATTAAATCTGAAACCGATGGTGTGGTGCAGACTATTGGCTTCTCTGAGGGTCAGTCGGTCGAGGCGGGTGCGCTCCTGCTGTCTCTCGATCATACTAAGTTCCAGGCAGCCCTTCAGGAATCGGAGGCTTCGTTGGAGTTGAGTCGGGCCAATTTCGAGCGAGCCCAGCAAATGTTCCGGGGCAAGCTCATCGCTCAGCAGGAGTTCGATCAGGCATCGGCGACCTTTCAGGTCAACCAGAGTGCCGTCGAGCTGCGCCGACGGTTGCTGAAAGACGCCCGCATCGTGGCTCCCTTTTCGGGCACCACCGGGGCCCGTCAAATTAGCCCCGGCCAAGTCATCTCCCGCAACACGCCGCTCACCACCTTGGTCGACCTTTCAGTCATGAAGGTGGAGCTCAGCCTGCCGGAACGGTTCCTCGGCCAGGTGCGCATTGGCCAGAAGGTGGACTTTCATGTGGACGCGTATCCGACGGAGCGTTTTTCGGGTGAGGTCTATTTCATTTCCCCGCAATTGGACCCAGGCACTCGGACCGCCTTGGTTAAGGCTCGCGTGGCCAATCCGGAGGCGCGCCTTCGGGGTGGGATGCTGGCTCAGTTGGACTTGTCGGTGCGCCTTCGGGAATCGGCATTGGTCATTCCTGAGCCGTCGGTGATGGCCAGTGGAGACACCAACATGGTCTTTGTGGTCAGTCCTCAAAATCAGGCCGTGATGCGTCCGGTTCGCCTGGGAATGCGCTTGGCCGGCAAGGTTGAAGTTCTCAGTGGTATCGAACCGGGCGAGAAGGTGGTGGTGGAGGGTGGGAAGAAGATTTTCCCTGGGGCTCCCCTCAAGCTTTCGGGACCGGAGTCTACTGCACCCTACTTGCAGTAATCGCTGACGAGTGCCTGTTAGGCTGCGGGCCTGACGTAGAAAGGTTGCTGGCTGGGATCAGAAACAAATTGACCCAAACAGAGTCTCCGAGGCCTTCTTTCTACTGTTACCTCTGTTAGACCGAGCATGAGCGAAGCTTCGTCCATGACCTTGCGCCAGCGTCTGGCCACCGTGCGTGCTTGTGAGCCCGCCGACGTGGGTCCCTGGGCGTTGATGGAGTGCGTTTCTCCCTGGAAACGGCCCCAGTACCAGCTGGCTCGATGGATTCAGCCCAAGGCCTTTGCTCAGGATGTTAGCGTGGTGGAGGACGCTCTGAATGCCACGCGGCCGGAGCAGGTGAAGCTGGCCATCACCGACTTGCATGACCGGGCCCGCCGTCGGCCGGTCTTTTGGAGGGATTCGTTGGGTTTGCGGGTCTCCGGGCGACGCTTGTTGATCGTGGCCCAGTTGGGTTTTCAGAGTGCGTCGTTGGAGTGAACTCCTCTTCGGTCGCTGTTCTTCGATAGCACTTTTCTTTGGTGATACAGCGTCCCCCAACAAAAAGGGCGCCTGCGTTGCCGCAGGCGCCCTTGAGATACGTTGAGTGGATTATTCCTGAGCATCAGAGCCGCCGCTGGCGGACTCGCTGGCAGCAGGTGCCTCACCCGAAGAGGCTTTTTCGCGCTCTTCCATGGCAGCCTTGCGGCTGAGGCGGACACGGCCCTTTTCATCCTGACCGAGGAGTTTTACCCAAATCTCGTCGCCGAGCTGGACGATGTCTTCGACCTGTTTGACGCGGAAGTTGGCTAGCTCGCTGACGTGCACCAGACCTTCACGGCCCGGGAGGAACTCCACAAAGGCTCCGAAGTCTTTGATGGTCACAACCTTGGCCCGGTAGATCTTTCCGATCTCCAGGGGTTCGCCGGAACCTTCGCCTTCGCCACCGGCCGGGGCGTCGCTACGACGGCCACCGCGATCTCCGCCGCGAGCACCACGGTCTGCGACACGGCCACCGCGATCACCACCGCGATCTCCGCCACGAGCACCACGGTCTCCACCGCGATCGGCTCCGCGCTCAGGGTTGCGCTCAGGGCTGCGCTCGGGGCGTTCAGCACGCTCCGGACGGGCTTCTTCGCTGGCTGCAGGGGCTCCCTCTTCCGGGGCACCGGTGGAGGGCGGGATTTCTCCACGCTCTTCCATGGCGGCCTTGCGGCTGAGTTTCACGCGACCCTTTTCGTCGACTCCAATGCACTTCACCCAGATGTCGTCACCCATCTTGATGACGTCTTCAACGCGGGCGACGCGCTTGTTGGACAGCTCACTGACGTGCACCAGGCCGTCTTGACCGGGGAACACTTCGACGAAGGCGCCGAATTCTTTGATGGTCACGACGCGGCCTTTGTAGACCTTACCGATTTCGATCTCGGCGCTGAGCGCTTCGATTTCGCGGCGGGCGATTTCCATGCCCTCCGGGGAGACGGAGAACACCTTCACGGTTCCGTCGTCTTCGATGTTGATTTCGCAACCGGACTCTTCGACCAGGCGCTTGATGTTTTTGCCGCCAGGTCCGATCAGCGCGCCGATCTTCTCGGGGTTGATCTTCAGGGTGACGATGCGCGGGGCGTACTTGGAAATATCCGAGCGCGGAGCCGGCAGCGTGGTGAGCATGTGGGCCAGGATCTCGCCACGGGCGATACGAGCCTTCTCGATGGTCTGCTCCATGATCGGCAGCGGGATGCCCTTGAGCTTCAGATCCAGCTGGAAGCCGGTGATGCCCTTCTCGGTTCCGGCGATCTTGCAGTCCATGTCGCAGAACGCGTCTTCCCAGCCGATGATGTCGGTCAGGAGCTTGTAGCGGGAGATCTGGTGATCGGCGCCGTACTCGGTGCAAATACCGATGGAGATACCTGCCACCGGGCGGGTGATGGGCACACCGGCATCCATGAGGGCCAGCGTTGCGCCGCAGACCGAAGCCATCGAAGTGGAACCATTGGATTCCATGATCTCGGCGGTGATGCGGACGGCGTAGGGATACTCGGTGAGGGGAATCACCGGGCGAACGCTGCGCTCAGCCAGAGCGCCGTGGCCGATTTCGCGGCGGCCGGGGCCAGTGATGCGGCCGGTCTCACCGACGGAGAAGTTCGGGAAGTTGTAGTGCAGCAGGAATTGCTTCTTGGTTTCGCCACCGGTGTAGGAGTCGAACTGCTGGATGTCGTCGCTGGTGCCCAAGGTGGCCAAGCAGACGGCCTGGGTCTCGCCGCGGGCGAACACAGCCGAACCGTGGGCGCGGGGCAGGAAGCCCACTTCGCTGGTCAGGGTGCGAATTGCGTCGAAGTCGCGGCCGTCCAAACGCTTGGAGTGGTCGAGAACGAGGCTGCGGATCGCTTCCTTCTGGATGTAATACTGGGCGTCCTTGATGACGAATTCGGTCACCTTGTCGGCACCGAATTGGGCGACGAGCTTCTGACCGACTTCGGCGAAGATCGCGTTGACGGCGGCCTCGCGGGCCAGCTTCTGCTGGGTGAGGAGGGCCGGGATGATGCGATCACCGGCCAGCGTCTTGGCGGCGGTGAGGATCTCTTCCGGAACGATGGTCACCGTGATGGCGCGCTTGGTCTTGCCGGCCTTGGCAGCCAGTTCTTCCTGAGCGGCGATCAAGGGTTGGCAGGCGGCCTGAGCGAATTTCAGGGCGGAGATAAAATCGGCCTCCGAGATTTCGTTGGCGGCACCTTCGTACATGACCACGTCGGTCTTGTTGCCGACATAGATGAGGTCGAGGTCGGACTGGGCCTGCTGCTCATGGGTGGGGTTCACCACGAACTCGCCGGCCACACGGGCGATGCGGACGGCGCCGAGCGGGCCATCCCAAGGAATGTCGGAAACGGTCAATGCGGCCGAGGCCCCGAGGATGGAGAGGATGTCGGCGTCGTTCTGACCGTCGGCCGAGAGCAGCAACGACTGGACCTGAACTTCATTGTACCAGCCCTTGGGGAAGAGCGGGCGGATGGGGCGATCGGTCAGGCGGCAGGTGAGGATCTCCTTCTCGGAGGGCCGACCTTCACGCTTGAAGTACCCACCGGGGAAACGGCCAGCGGCCGCCGCCTTCTCGCGGTAATCCACGGTGAGGGGGAAGAAATCCTGACCGGGCTTGGCCTTGGAGGCCGCAACGGCTGCGGTGAGGATGATGGTTTCGCCGAGTTGAACGGTGACGGCGCCGTCGGCCTGCTTTGCAAAGCGGCCGGTTTCGATGGTGATGTGCTGGCCACCAACGGGGATTTGAACGGTATGGGACATACTAGCAGTTGCCCGACCGCCCTGAGGAACTTCACTCGATCTCCGCCGATTCCTTGTTGAGATCGAAGGGTCGTGTTTGGAGACCGAGTGAAATTTCCCGGGCGGACCGGGCGTTTCTTTTTAACTTCTTTGACGCGTCTTTTGGGTTTTTGTGCGGGTGACGTCGCGCGCGCGTCGAATGTGCGCGGCACCCGCAATTGTCCGCTTTGGACAATAGGGACAATCCTGTGGTCGCGGCAATCGTGGCCTGCAGGGTGTCCTAAAGCGAAAACCGGGCTGGAGGCCCGGTTTCGCGAAAAATTACTTCCGGAGCTTGAGCTTCTTGGTCAGCGCCTGGTAGCGGACCGAATCCGTGCGGTTCAGATAGTCCAACAGGCTGCGGCGCTTGCCCACCATGAGCAACATGCCGCGACGGCTGCTGTGATCCTTCTTGTTCTTCTGAAGATGCTCCGTCAGGGAGTTGATCTTCTCGGTGAGAAGGGCAATCTGGACATCGGCAGAGCCGGTGTCTTTTGCGTGGATGCGGTGTTCGGCGATGGTTTTGTTTTTCTCAGACATGATTCGGTGTCGGGAAGCCTAATACCTCCCTGTAAGCGTTTCCGTTTATCTTGAAACACCAAGTTAGGGATTGGTGGGCGATGGGGCAAGTCTTGAGTTTTCCTTGTCTGGACTCGTGGGTGGGTCGGGGGTGTTGGGTTCTTGGGTGGGGTCCGCGGGACTGGTCCTGCGCTCGCAGGGAACGTCGGGACAGGAGGGGCTTTCGCGCTGGCGCGCGTGGGGGATGAGGGTGTTGACGTTCCAGTGCTCGCTCCGGCTCAGTCCCGCTGCTGCTTCGGTCGCCGCTACGGCCAATGCCATTTCTGCCACGGCTACTACTACTACTACTTATGCGTTGCTTGGGGTTTTGGAAGAAAGAGGATCAATAGGGACAGGCTTCCAGACGGGTAGGGGACAGGCTCAGAGACTTCTGGTGTGGGTGGGAGATGGGGCGTGGGTTGGGTTCTTGGGTTGGGTCCGCGGGACTGGTCCTGCGCTCGCAGGGAACGTCGGGACAGGAGGGGCTTTCGCGCTGGCGCGCGAGGGGGATGAGGGTGTTGACGTTCCAGTGCTCGCTCCGGCTCAGTCCCGCTTCGGCTTGGGCCTGAGTCGTCTCTGCTCGGATTACTAATTCTGCTGCTTTGCGGGAGGATTGGATTGAACGGGTTAAAGGGACAGGCGCCGGGGGGCAATAGGGACAGGCTACTGGTTTCTCTCCAGACTATTGGTATTGGTGGGCTTGGGTGGGTTGGGTGGGTTGGGTCCGCGGGACTGGTCCTGCGCTCGCAGGGAACGTTGGGATAGGAGGGGTTTTCGCGCTGGCGCGCGAGGGGGGTAGGGTGTCGACGTTCCAGTGCTCGCTCCGGCTCAGTCCCGCTGCTGCTACTACCAGCGCTGCTACATTGGCTATTCCGACTGTATTCTTGGAGGTTTTGGGAGAAAGAGGATCAATAGAGACAGGCTCCGGGGCTCTACGCTGCTGCTACTACCAGCGCTGCTAGATTGGCTATTCCGACTGTATACTTAGAGGTTTTGGGAGAAAGAGGATCAATAGGAGGGTCAATAGGGACAGGCTCCGGGGCTTGCGGAAAGGGCTTGGGGTGGGAAGGGTGGGGGCTGGAGGGCTCCGGTTCTGAGGCTTCCGCTGGGTTATGATGACTTACGAAGATGCGTTGGAGCGGGTTTTGAAGCCTCTGGTTGCGGTTCCAGTGGTTTCGATGTCGTTAACGGATGCGCTGGGATGCTGTTTGGCCGAGGAGGTCACGGCTCGGGTGGAGTTGCCGGGATTCGATACGGCTTCGATGGATGGGTATGCGGTCCGGGCATCGGAGGTGCCGGGGGGTGGTGTTTGCTTGCCGTGTTGCTTTGAGGTGGCGGCTGGTTGCGCTTCGGATCGGCCTTTGGGGGCCGGGGAGTGTGCTCGGATTCTGACGGGGGCTCCGATGCCGGCGGGGTCGGATGCGGTGGTGATGCAGGAGGATACGGAGAGGGAGGTCGATGGGCGGATCCGTTTCCTGGATGGGGTCAAGCCATGGGAAAACGTCCGGTTTCGGGGGGAAGACTTCCGGGTGGGAACTCGCTTGCTGGCTGCCGGACAGCGGATGGGTCCGCCTCAGTTGGCTCTGGCCGCGGCGGCGGGGCATGCCGAGGTTCGGGTGCACCGGAGGGTTCGGGTGGTGGTGGTGGTTTGCGGGGATGAGTTGCAGCCGCCAGGGAGTCCGTTGGCCTCGGGGCAGATCCATGACAGCAATTCGGTGCTGCTGGCGTCGCTGTTCCGATCTGCGGGCGCGGAGGTGGTGGTGCTTCCGGTTCTCCCGGACCAGTTGGAGGCGACGATGGCGGGGCTGGATTCGGCGGTGTCTCTGGCAGATCTGGTGGTGACCGCCGGGGGCGCTTCGGTGGGAGATCGGGATTTTCTGCGCCCGGCCTGGGAACGGTTGGGGGGGCAGTTGGATTTTTTCCGGGTGGCCATCAAGCCTGGGAAACCACTGTTCTTCGGATCGCTGCGGGGGGTGCCTCTCGTTGGGTTGCCGGGGAATCCGGTTTCAGCCTTTGTGACGGCAGTGCTGATGGCCTTGCCAGCCCTGCGTCGGTTGCAGGGGCAGACCTGCTCGGAGTCGCCGACCACCTTGGGCACGCTGTCGGCCCCGCTTTCGAATCCCGGGAATCGACGCCACTTCATGCGAGTGATTCTGGATGATGCGGGGCAGGTGTGTTCGGCGGGGGTTCAGGCCTCGCACATTTTGCTGTCCTTGTCCCGGGCCAATGGGTTGGTGGATGTGCCTCCAGGAACGGAATGGCCGGCGGGAACTCCGGTTCGGGTGCTACGCTGGCCGGGAAGCTGATCGAGGGAGGACAATGGGTTGCGTTTTCTCGACACGGGTGGAACATGGCAGCCCTCAATGAAAACCGTTTCCATGATGGTGGCCGCTTCGGTGGCTGTCGGCAGTGTTTGGGCCCAGGATCGATTCGCCGCCGCGCCCTATACGGGAAACCTTGAAGTGAACACCGGCTATTCGGCCGGTTCCGATATCCGTTTGGGAACGCGCGAGTTGGGCAATCTCAATGCCACCCGCACCCGACTGGATTACAAGGGGGTCTTCAATCCGGCGGCCGAATTCAATTGGGGGGTGGGTGCGGCGTACACACGTTGGGACTTTGGACGTGATCCGGGCAACCCGCTGCCGGCCAATTTGCAGTCGGTGGCTCTCCCAATCTCGGTGTCGTGGCGTTTTCGTGAGGGTTGGCAGGCCTTCGGAGAGGTGTCTCCGGGTCTTTATTCCGATTTTGAACAAATCAGCGGTGACGATTTCAATGCGCCCTTCATCGGTGGAGTGGGCTACACGGTGAATCCCGACCTGCAAGTGTTCCTCTCGGCCAGTGTGGATCCGCGGCGGGATATCCCGGTGGTGGGTGGGCCAGGCGTGCGTTGGCGCTTCGCCGAGCAGTGGACGCTGTCGTTGCTCCTGCCGCGGCCGCAAATTCAATACCGTCCGTCGGCTGATTGGACCTTCCATATCGGGGCCGAGATGATGGGGGGAGCCTATCACCTCAATCCGTCGTATGGCCGGGACAACGGGCTGCCCGCCATGGACGATCAGATGGCCACTTACCGGGAAATTCGTACCGGTGTCGGAGCACGTTGGGGTGGCCCGAAGGGCTTCTACGCTTCGCTCGAGAGTGGTTGGATGATCGATCGACGTTTCGTGCTCGATGACGTTCGCCTGCAGTTCAATGGCGACGGAGCCGTGTACGGTCAGTTGGCCATCGGGTACCGGTATTGAGCCGGAACGATCGGTCCGGTTGAGTGTGGCTTACAACGCGTTGAGAATCCGGTTCAGGTTCACGTTCTTGGAGATGATCTCCTGGATGAGCTGGATCTTCTGGCTGTCGTCGGGCCGGGTCTTGACGATCAAATCGTGGACGACCGATGCGGCGTTGTAGCTGTCCTTGCCCGTGATGATGACCGGGCAGGGGAGTTCCCGAAGTTGTTTGAGCATCGAAGGGGTCGGCTTGATGTCGTCCGACAAGACGATGCCGGCGATGGGAGCCTTGGTGGCCTTCATGTGTTCGGTGGCCGCATTCAAGATGTCCTCCCGGTCGGCAGGCACGATCATCACCACGTTGGGTTTCAGGAGGCTCTTGGCGCGCTCCGCTCCCATGGCCCCGATGACCACCTGGTTGACGATTTGGGTGAGCGGGGATTTTCCGACGAGGATCTCCGCTTCCAGTTCGTCGGCGATGGCCCCGAGCGTTGGGCGTGAGAGGATGGGTTGGTAGGGGACCACGCCCAGGAGTTCGAGCCCCTTGCGCTTGAGCCCGCGCTGCGCGAATTCGGTGATGTAGTCGAGCTTCTCGGGCAGCACCTTGTTGATGATGACTCCGATGACTTGAACCCCTTCTTGTTTGAAGAGGGCGTGGTTCATGACCGTTTCGTCGATGGGCTGGCCGATACCGCCACGGGTCACGATGACCACCTTGGCGTTGAGCAGTTTGGCGACGTTGGCGTTGGAGAGGTCGAAGACGCTGCCGACGCCGGCGTGCCCCGTGCCTTCGCAGAGGACAAAGTCCTTCTCCCAAGCCACGCGGTCGAAGGCCTTGTGGATGCGCTTGACCAAGGCCTCGAGGTTCGCCGACTGCAAGTACTTGCGGGTGAAGTCGGGTTCCACCGCGATGGGTGACATGTCCACCAGCGGGCAATTGAGCCGGAAGACGCGGTCCATGATCACGGCGTCTTCGTCGATCTTCTGCTCGTCGATTTCCACGAAACGCTGGCCCACGGGCTTGATGTAGCCCACTCGCCCGTAGCGTCGCTGTAGCGCCGCCAAAAGGCCGAGCGAGGTGGTGGTCTTGCCGTCGTTCTGGCGGGTGGCCGCGATGAAGACCCGGGGAGTCAGCAGGTTCTGGAGCATGGACCGGAGGGGTTCTGGCTGTGCGGAGGTCGGGATGGGGTTCAGAGGTCGCCCGGCAGGTTCTCGCCGGCTCCCGGGTAGAGCTGCTGATAGTCGATGCTTTGCAAGCCCACGATGGCGGCCACACCCAGGATGTCGTGCGAACTGCTGCCGCGCGACAAGTCGGCGGCCGGCCGGTCCAGCCCCAGCAATATCTGGCCGTAGGCGTTGGCCCGGGCCACATGCTGGATGAGCTTGCTGGCGATATTTCCCGAGTTGAGGTCGGGGAAGATGAGGACGTTGGCTTTTCCGGCCACCTTGCTGTCGGGCAGCTTGCGCAAGGCGATCTCCGGGATGAGCGCGGCATCAACTTGCAGCTCGCCGTCGAAGTCGGCTTCGAAGCCCATGTCATGGGCCTTCTGCTGGGCCAATCCCGTGGCGGCCTTGACCTTCATCAGGCTCGGTTGGGTGGCGCTGCCCTTGGTGGAGTAGCTCAGCAAGGCCACGCGGGGGCGGACCCCCGAGATTTGCCGGGCGAGGCGCGCCGTCGAAATGGCGATGTCGGCCAACTGGTCGACGGTGGGTTCGGGGATGACGCCGCAATCGCCCATGAAGAGCACTCCGCGGTCACCGAAGCGGGTGTCTTCGACCTCCATCACCATGCAGGAAGAAGCCGTCGTGGTCTTCGGGGCGACCTTGATGATTTGGAAGAGCGGCCGGAGTACGCCGCCAGAGATTTCATTGGCGCCAGAAACCAGACCATCGGCCTGTTTCATGGCCACCATCATGGCGCCGAAGTAGTTCGGCTTGATCATGGCTTCGCGGGCTTCCTGCTCTTCGATGCCCTTGCCGCGACGCAGCAGCAGGAACCGGCGAACAAAACTATCGAGGTCCGGGCTTTCGGACGGATTGATCAGGCGGATGCCTTCGAGCGAGACGTTGAGAGCGGCGGCGGCCTCCTTGATGGCCAGTCGGTCGCCCAACAAGATTGGAGCCCCGAGGCGCAGGGAGAAGAACTGGCGAGCAGCCTGGATGACCCGAGGTTCGGTGCCCTCGGGAAAGACGATCCGCTTGGGGTGACGTTGGAGCTTCTCGATGACGCCGCCAATGAAACGCATGGCCGGACCATGGCCGAGCCGCCCACGCCCGACAAGGATGGCCTCGGCTCCTTGAGAGAGACAAAAAACCCGCGGCTTCAGGTCTTTTGACCGAGGCCGCGGGTTCTTCGGTGGAGTGGCGAATTCTCCCGAAAGAGGATTCGCCGGAGGGTCAATCAGGCCTTGGCCACGAGCTGGCGCAGGACGTAGGGCAAGATGCCGCCGTGCTGGTAGTACTCGATCTCGATGGGGGTATCGATGCGGCAGGCGACCGCGAGGTTTTCCACCGTGCCGCACTTGCGGGTGATGCGCAGGGTCAGGTCTTGCTGCGGCTTCACGGCGGGGCTGAGACCGATGACGTCGAAGGTCTCGGTGCCGTCCAGTTTCAGGCTCTGGGCGCTGGCGCCGTCCTTGAACTGCAGCGGCAGCACGCCCATGCCCACCAGATTGGAGCGGTGGATGCGCTCGAAGCTCTGGGCCACAACGATTTTCACGCCGAGCAAGTTGGTGCCCTTGGCGGCCCAGTCGCGGCTGGAACCGGTGCCGTACTCTTGGCCGGCGATCACGATGAGCGGGGTGCCGGCGGCTTGATAGGCCACGGCGGCGTCGTAGATCGAGGTCTTCTGGCCATCGGGGCCGAAGGTGTTGCCACCCTCTTCGCCGCCGAGCATCAAGTTCTTGATGCGGACATTGGCGAAGGTGCCACGGGTCATGATGCGATCATTGCCGCGACGGCTGCCGTAGCTGTTGAAGTCGACGAACTCGACGCCGTTGTCGACCAGGAACCGGCCCGCTGGGGAGCTCTTCTTGATGGCGCCGGCCGGGGAGATGTGGTCGGTGGTCACCGAATCCCCGAAGATGCCCAGCGCGCGTGCCCCACGAATCTCGGCGATGGTGCCTGCCTCCATGCCGAACTGCGTGAAGAACGGAGGCTCCTGGATGTAGGTGGAGTTGCGGTCCCACTCGTACACGTTGCCCAAGCTCGATGAGATCTCGTTCCACTTCGGATTCTGGGCTGCGAAGTCGGTGTAGAGCGCGCGGAAGACCTCGGGCTTGAGGGCCGCCTGCAAGGTGTCGCGCACCTCGGTCAGGCTGGGCCAGATGTCCTTCAGGAACACCGGGCCGTGGGTGCCCTGGCCGATGGGCTCGGTGGTCAGGTCCTTGTCGACCCGGCCCGCCAGCGCGAAGGCCACCACGAGCGGTGGCGACATCAGGAAGTTGGCCTTGATGTTCTGATGAACGCGGGCTTCGAAGTTGCGGTTGCCCGACAAGACCGAGGCGGCCACCAAGTCGTTCTTCACCACGGCCTCCTCGATCTTGGTGTCGAGCGGGCCGGAGTTGCCGATGCAGGTGGTGCAGCCGTAGCCGACGGTCTGGAAGCCCAGTTGGTCGAGGTAGGTCTGGAGGCCGGTCTTGTTCAGGTAGTCGGTGACGACTCGGCTGCCGGGAGCCAGCGACGACTTCACCGACGGGTTGAGCTTGAGCCCCTTCTCAATGGCCTTCTTCGCCAGCAAGCCCGCGGCCAGCATGACCGTGGGGTTGGAGGTGTTCGTGCAGCTGGTGATGGCGGCGATGAGCACCGAGCCATGTCCGATGTGCGAGCCATGGACCTCGGCGCTGACCGACGCGAAGTCTTCGGCCTTCTTGCCGAAGCCACTCTCGGTCACCGGCTTGCTGAACGATCCCACGAAGCTGGACTTGAGGTTCTGCAGCTCGATGCGGTCTTGCGGGCGCTTCGGTCCGGCCACGCTGGGCACCACGGTGGAGAGGTCGAGCTCGACCACTTGAGAGTATTCGATCTGCCCCTTTTGCGGCATGCCCCACAAGCCCTGTGCCTGGTAGTAGTTCTTGTAGAGGGCGACCTGCTCCTCAGTGCGGCCCGTGGCGCGGAGGTAGTTGACGCATTCGTCGTCGATGGGGAAGAAGCCCATGGTTGCGCCGTATTCGGGGGCCATGTTGGCAATGGTGGCGCGGTCCACCAGCGGCAGCGCGGCGGCGCCCGGGCCGAAGAACTCCACGAATTTGCCGACGACCTTGGCCTTGCGGAGCATTTGCGTGACGGTCAGCGCCACATCGGTGGCGGTGACGCCCTCACGGATCGCGCCGGTCAGATGCACGCCCACGACATCGGGGGTCAGGAAATACACCGGCTGGCCCAGCATGCCCGCCTCGGCCTCGATGCCACCCACGCCCCAGCCGACGATGCCCAGACCATTGATCATGGTGGTGTGAGAATCGGTGCCCACCAGCGTGTCCGGATAGTACACGCCGCCGGCGCTCAAAACGCCCTTGGCCAAATATTCCAGGTTCACCTGATGGACGATGCCAATCCCCGGGGGAACCACCTTGAAGGTGTCGAAGGCTTGCATGCCCCACTTGAGGAATTGGTAGCGCTCGCGGTTGCGGGTGAATTCCAGATCGAGGTTCTTTTGCAGCGAGTCACCGGAGCCGGCGAAATCCACCTGCACGGAGTGGTCGACCACGAGGTCCACCGGCACCAAGGGCTCGATGATCTTGGGGTTCTTGCCCAGCTTGGCCACCGCCGAGCGCATGGCTGCCAAGTCCACCAGCAGGGGTACGCCGGTGAAGTCCTGCAGGACGATGCGCGCCACCACGAAGGGGATCTCGGCGGTCCGGGATTCGGTGGCCTTCCAGTTGGCCAGCTCACGGACGTTGGCTTCCTGAACCTTCAGTCCGTCGCAGTTGCGCAGAACGCTTTCCAGCACCAGTCGGACGGAGACCGGGAGTTTGGAGATCGGGCCCACGCCGGCCTTTTCCAGGGCAGGGAGGCTGTAGAACTGGCCGGTGTGGCCATTGCCCAGATCGAAGGATTGAAGGGTGTTGAACAGGTTGTGCGGAGTGCTCATTGACAGGGTTGCTTGGGGAGAAAGCGGCGTTTTGTGACAGAATTGCGGTTTGTTGGCCGGAGCGTCAAGAAACCGAACTCGGGGCCAGTGTGCAAAAGGGGGCTGAATCAGGAGGTTTGGCCGGGGGATTCTCCGTGACACAGCTTGCGATAAGTGGCCAAGGCCAGCAAAGGCCAGGCGTTCCGGTACATGTCGTACTTCAGGTAGAATACGCACGGAAAACCGGTTCCGGTGATCTCATCCTCGGTCCAAGAACCATCCACGTTGTGGTTGCGGATGAGCCAGTCGACCCCTCGGTGAATGGCGGGGTCGGTGGGGTCGCCCATGGCGCAGAGGCCCATGATGGCCCAGGCGGTCTGGGAAGCGGTGGCCGGCCCGGCACCCTTGAAGATCGGGTCATCGTAGGTGTTGCAACGTTCGCCCCAGCCTCCGTCGGGCAGTTGGACGCTGCGCAGCCAATCCGCGCCGCGTTTCAACCAAGGCTCGTTCATTTTCCAGTTCATGGCCCGCATGCCCCGGAGCACTTGCCAAGTGCCGTAGATGTAGTTGACCCCCCAGCGGCCGTACCAGGAACCGTCTGGTTCCTGCTGCCCCTTCAGGTAGGCGATCGCCCGTTGGACTTGTGGACAATTCCGATCCCAACCCTCATAGCCCAGCAATTCGAGGATGCGCGCCGTGATGTCGGCGCACTCGGGATCGAGCATGGCGTTGTGGTCGGCGAAGGGCACCTTCTCGAGGATGGACTTGGTGCAGTCCTTGTCGAAGGCCGCCCAACCGCCGTCCCGGCACTGGAAGGTCATCATCCACCGGATGGCCCGGTCGCGGCATTCATCGCGCCGTTTCCGGTCGGTGCTTGGGGTCAACCGCAGGGCCAGAATGACCATGGCCGTGTCGTCCACGTCGGGGTTCCACTGGTTGGCGAATTCAAACACCCAACCGGAGGCCTCGACGTCGGCCGGGTTTTTATGGATCCAGTCGCCCCGGAAACGGATCTCCTTGTCCATCAACCACTCGGCCGAACGGCTGAGCTTGGGGTGATGGGCCGGGACGCCGGATTCACGGAGGCAAATCGCCACGATGGCGCTGTCCCACACCGGTGAGAAGCACGGCTCGATGCGCACGGAATCTTCCGTGAAGTGCATGAGCTTCTGCAGTTCGTGATGCGCCCGGATGACTTGCGGGTGATCGTCGGGATAACCCAGCGCGATGAGTGCGATGAGTGCATTGAGCATCGCCGGGAAGATCGCCGCCAAGCCATCGCTGCCTTCGAACCGTTCCAGCATCCAGTTTTCGGCACGCTTGAGGGCCCGTTCGCGGAAGGGGTGGAATCCATTTCGGCTCACCCACTCGGCGAATTTGTGCAGTCGGTCGAGCCACAGAAAGATGTTCCTCAGCGAAAAGTCGAAATACCGCGGACGCAGGGTTTCCTCGAGTTCCCACTTTCCATTGGGGAAGAGTTCATCGAGATCCACCGCCAGTTTCCGGGTGGGCCGGAAGTGGTTGATGATGGCCAGCGGAATGATCATCGCCCGCGACCAATTGCTCATCTCCCAGAAGTTGACGTGGAACCACTTGCCGATGAGGAGCACCTCGCACGGAATGGTGGGCACGTGGTTCCAGGTCACCAAGCCGATGAGGGCCAGGTAGAGCTTGGAAAAGGTGTTCATCCGCGGCACGCCGCCCAGGGAGCGGGCCATTTCCCGAGCTCTGAGCATGCGCGGATCGGTGGTGGGGATGCCGGCCAGCTTCAGGGCCAAGTAGGCCTTCACGGTGGCGTTCACCTCGGCCGGGCCATGGGGATAGATGTTCCATCCGCCGTCGGGGAGCTGTTTCTCGAAGATGTGGTGGACGGCTTTGCGCTGCCAACCCGCGTCGACTTTGCCCCACCAGTGATAGAAGGCCACCATGTCGGCGACCAAGGTCACATCGACCATCAACTCGCCCACCCAGTACCCCTCAGGCTTTTGCTCTGAGAGCAGGTAGCTCTGGGATCGGGTGATCGCAGCATCGAGTTCGGGATGGGTGGGAAAGGCCGGCTTTCCCAAGGCGCTGTCCGCAGTCCGGAGCGGCGCTTGGCTCACTGACATGCGGTCAAGGATGCGGGCGGAACTTCATCGCGCAAAGTGATTATTGACCATCCTCCCCGGCCGCTTGCTGTGCTGCACATCCCAGAAAACGCCTTTGAGGCTTGGGCTTTTTGGAGCCTGTCCCTAACGTTGGACCGTGTTCGGGAATCTACGCAGCGTTCACTTCATTGGGATCGGCGGCACCGCGATGGCGAGCGCGGCGGTGGCCATGCACGAGCTCGGGTACCAAGTCACGGGTTCCGATCAGGATGTGATCTACCCGCCGATGTCGACGTTCCTGGCCGAACGGAGCATCCGGGTGATGGCCGGATACGCCGAGGTCAACCTCGCCCACCGACCCGACTTGGTGGTGGTTGGTAATGCCATCTCCCGAGGCAACCCCGAGGCCGAGGCAGTGCTCGAACGCAAGTTGCGCTATTGCTCGCTGCCCGAATTATTGAAGGAATTCTTCATCCGGGGCCGCCGCTCTCTGGTGGTCACCGGCACGCACGGCAAAACCACGACCGCCTCGCTTTTGGCTTGGGTGCTGGAGAGTGCGGGGTTGAATCCGTCATTCCTGATTGGCGGTATTCCTCGGAATTTGGGGCAGGGAGCGCGGTTCACCAACTCGGAGTGGTTTGTCATCGAGGGCGACGAATACGACACGGCCTTCTTCGACAAGCGTTCCAAGTTCGTCCACTACCTGCCGGAAGTGGCGATTGTGAACAATTTGGAGTTCGACCACGCCGACATCTTCCCGACGCTGGCCGACATCCAGTTGAGCTTTCGCCGGTTCATCCACCTCATCCCGAGAAATGGACTCCTCTTGGCCAATGGGGACGAAACCAACATCACCCCGCTGCTCGATGTCCGGCACTGCCCGGTCAAGCGCTTCGGCCTCGGTGCGGCGAATGAATTGAAGGCCAGCGGATTGGTTCTGAAGGACGACAGTTCGGAGTTCGAGTTGGGCGGCACCCGGTTCCGGATTCCGATGGTGGGCGAACTCAATGTGCGCAATGCCTTGGCAGTCACCGCGGCGGCCCGTCATTGCGGGATTCGCGATTCGGCGATTCAGACGGCCTTCGACTCCTTCCTCAGCGTCAAACGCCGGATGGAGGTGCGGGGTGAAGCGGGTGGGGTGACGGTGATCGACGATTTTGGTCACCATCCCACGGCCATCCGAGAGACGGTCCGTGCGTTGCGGGTGAAGTTTCCCGGTCGCCGTATCTGGGCGGTGTTCGAGCCCCGTTCCAACACGACTCGTCGCAATGTCTTCCAGCAGGAATTGGTGGATGCATTGGAACGCGCCGATGCCGTTGTGGTGGCCGAGGTGGCCCGGTTGGAGCAGTTGCCCATGGGTGAGCGCCTCAACCCGGAGAAGCTCATGCAGGACTTGCGTCTGACCGGCAAGCCGGCCGCCTATTTGCCGACCGTCGAGTCCATTGTGGACCATGTGGGCTCCGGTGCCCGCCCGGGTGATGTGGTGTGCGTTTTCAGCAACGGAGGCTTTGGCGATATCCACAACCGGTTGCTGGCCCGTCTCGGGGTTCACTGAATAAACGCCCATCCGTCGCGTCCTACAAAATTGTGGGCCCTTTTTGGGACCCACTGCATGAACAAATCCTCTGTTGTTGCGGCCGCGCTGTTTGCGTGGTCAGCCACGGTCACCGCCACCCTCAACGCCGGTAACGTCTCCTGGGGCGTCAGCGTCGGAAGCTGGGGAGGGGGCATCGGAGTCGGGGTTTCCGCTGGCTCCGGATACGGATACGCAAATGGAGGCGGTCCTGGTCATTGGGGCGGGCATCATCACCACGGCGGAGGGTTTGTTTCCGTAGCAGCTCCGGTCGTTGTTTATTCAGCGCCGCCTCCCCCACCTCCGACGGTGGTCTATGCCCCGGCTCCAGTCGTCTATGCGCCCGCGCCGGTGGTTTATGCTCCAGCCCCCGTAGTGACCTACGCTCCTGCGCCGGTGGTCTATGCCCCGCCCCCTGTGATCTACGCACCGGCTCCGGTTTACTGCGCTCCCCGGTTTGCCTTCCGCGCCCATTGGTAAGCACGGGTCGAGGTGGTGGTTCGCCCCTGGAATCCCGGGGCGGACTCCGAACGGTCTGAGCCATTCCAATCTGGACGACTCAGGTCAACGAAAACGCCGCCCGGAGGGGCGGCGTTGTGCTGACGGTCGGTTCAACCGTTTCAGGGGAGATTGTCCCGTTTACTTGGCGGTGGCGTCGTCCTTCTTGGGGCGCTTGCCGCCGGCGGGACGGTCACCGCGGGCGGCCTGCTTTTCGAGGCGCTCCAACTGCTGGGTCTCTTTGTCGGTCAAGGTGCCGGCGGCCTTCTTGGCCTTCAGATCCTTGAGACGCGCTTCCATCTTGGCCTTGCGCTCCTTCAGCTTCTCGGCTTTTTCGGCCTCTGTGAGTTTGTCCCAGTCTTCGCGGGCGCCTTTGCCCTTCTTATCCACCTTTTCGGCGGTCGGAGCCGGCGGAGCGATTGGGGCTGCCGTGGTGGCGGGCTTGGCATCCTCGGCGGACAACGGGGCGATACACAGGCCGATCAGGGCGACTAGTAGGGCGATGGTGCGTTTGTTCATAAGTTTTGATCTGAGTTGGCTGTCCGAATTTTCCGGACGGTCGGTACTCTGGTCCAGACCCAGCCGGGATATCTCAGGTTACACGACTCCCATGACAAAGCGGTGCGCTCACGGGTCGTTTGTGTTAACCTGATTCCCATGAGCGATGTCCTCGCCGGGGCCTTGAGCCTTCTGTTGGCCACCAACAAAACCGCGTTGCTGAACACGGCCCTGGTGGAACAGGCAGGAATCACGGTTCCGATGAACGCCACCAATGATCCGGTGGAAACCGAGTTCCAGGCGATCCTTCGACTCGACGATCGGGTGAGCGACGAGGTGGAACGGTGGTTGGATGCCTTGCCTGACGGCACCGAAGTGAGTGCGGAACTCAAGGCACGGATCGACGGTCGCCATGAAGAGGTACGCAAGCGCTACACCGCCTTCATGGAAAAGAACCCGAAGCACGCTCGAGCGGTGATTGCCTATGGTAGTTTCCTGGGCGACATCGGCGATGAATTTGCCATGGCCGATCAGTGGGAAAAGGCGCGGGCCATGGACCCATCCAACCCGGCCGTCTGGAACAATCTGGCGGGTCATTATGCGCACCGCGGTCCTATCGAGAAGGCCTTCCCCTATTTCGAGAAGGCCATCGAATTGAAGCCGACCGAGGCTCAGTACTGGCATTCCCTCGGGACGGTGACGTACCTGTTCCGCCGGGATGCCGAAAAGTATTACGGCGTCGATGAACAGGGAGTGTTCAAGAAGGCCTTTGAGTTCTACGCCAAGGCCACCGCATTGCGCCCGTTGGATTTCAAATTGGCCTCCGATGTCGCCCAGACCTGGTACGGGGTGAAGCCGGCAGTGGCCACCAACGAGGTCGCACGGAAGGTCGCCGAACTCATGGTGATCGAGTCGGGGCTCGGGGCCTGGACCAATGCCCTGCGTCTAGCCACGTTGGACGAGGAGCGTGAAGGGGTCCGGCTGCACATGGCCCGTTGGCAAATCAAGGCGGGGCGATGGTCCGATGCTCGCACCCATTTGGATGCCGTGACCAATGCCGTCCATGCGACCGTGAAGGTGCGGCTCGAGCGCAACTGGCGTGAGAAGCAGGGGCTGCTGCCGGAGTCCAAGTAGACCGGGCTGATTTTCAGCGGACCGGCCATGGGCAATGGGTCGGGATGATTCGACCGGCTTCTCCGCTCAGCGCCGGTGTGGATGTGAGATGAGGCTTTTCTAAGCGCGCGCCTCGGTTACGGATGGGTCATGGATGGGCCATTAAAAAGGCCGCCCGGATTGCTCCGGGCGGCCTGATTTTTATCCGCCGGTCGGTTCAGGATCGGTTGTGGCGGAAGTGCTTAGCGCTTCTTCTTGGCCGGGGCCTTGACCTTGGCCGGGGCCTTAGTCGTGGCCGCCTTGCGCTTGTCTTCGATGGCCGCCTGGGCCGCCGCGAGGCGGGCCACCGGCACACGGTACGGGGAGCAGCTCACGTAGGTCAGGCCCACGCGGTGGCAGAACTTTACCGAATCCGGGTCGCCGCCGTGCTCGCCGCAAATGCCGAGCTTGATGCCCGGGCGGGTCGCATTGCCCTTCTCGGCCGCGATCTTCACCAATTGGCCAACGCCGGTCTGGTCGATGGAGGCGAACGGATTCTTCTTCACGATCTCGTTCTCGGTGTAGGCACCGAGGAAGGAGCCGGAGTCGTCACGCGACATACCGAGGCAGGTCTGGGTGAGGTCGTTGGTGCCGAAGCTGAAGAACTCGGCGGTCTGGGCGATCTCGTCGGCCGTCAGCGCGCCGCGCGGGATCTCGATCATGGTGCCGACGGAGTAGGCGATCTTCACCTTCTTCTCCTTCTGCACCAACTCGGCGACCTGGTGGACGATCTCGACCTGCAAATCGAGCTCCTTCTTGAAGCCCACCAGCGGGATCATGATCTCGGGCTTGGCCTTGAAGCCCTTCTTGGTCGCGTCGGCCGCGGCCTCGAGGACGGCGCGGGCCTGCATGCGGGTGATCTCCGGGTACTTGATGCCGAGGCGGCAACCACGGAAACCGAGCATGGGGTTGAACTCGTGCAACTCGTGCACGCGGGCCATGATCTTCTCGACCGGGATGTCCAGCTTGCGGGAGAGGTCCATCTGCTGCTCCTTGGAGTGCGGCAGGAACTCGTGCAGCGGGGGATCGAGGAAGCGGATCGTGGCCGGGAAGCCCTTCAGCGCCTTGAAGATGCCGAAGAAGTCCTCGCGTTGGTACGGGAGGAGCTTGGCCAGGGCGGCCTCGCGGGCCTGGAGCGAGTCGGCGAGGATCATCTCGCGCATCGCGTCGATGCGATCGCCTTCGAAGAACATGTGCTCGGTGCGGGTCAGACCGATGCCCTCGGCTCCGAACGCGATGGCCTGGGAGGTTTGCTCCGGGGTATCGGCGTTGGTGCGCACGGACATGCGGGTGGACTTCTTGCACCAGTCCATGAGCTGGACGTAGTTCTTGTACTTCTCGGTCTTCTGGGCGGCCTTGTCGCCGTTCAGGAGGCCCGAGACGATCTCGGACGGAGCGGTCTTGATCTGGCCGGCGTAAACCAGACCGGAGGTGCCGTCGATGGACAGGAAGTCACCCTCGCTGAAGGTGTGGCCGTCGATGGTCGCGGTCTTCTTGTCGTAGTCGATGTGCACGGCAGCCGCGCCGCAGACGCAAACCTTGCCCATCTGGCGGGCAACCAGCGCCGCGTGCGAGGAAACGCCGCCGCGGGCGGTCAGGATGCCCTCGGCTGCGATCATGCCGCGGAGATCTTCCGGGGAGGTTTCGACGCGGACCAGCAGGACCTTCTCACCCTTTTCCGCAGCCTGGACGGAGCGTTCGGCGTTGAAGTAGATCTTGCCGGTGGCGGCGCCGGGGCCGGCCGGGAGACCGGTGGCGATGACCTTGGCCTTCTTCACGTCGGCGAGGTCGAAGATGGGGGCCAGGAGCTGCTCGAGCTGATCGGCCGGATTGCGCATCACAGCCGTTTCCCAGTCGATGAGCTTCTCCTTGACCATGTCGGCCGCGAACTTCAGCGCCGCTGCGGCGGTGCGCTTGCCGTTGCGGGTCTGGAGCATGAACAGCTTGCCTTCCTGGATGGTGAACTCGACGTCCTGCACGTCCTTGAAGTGCGTCTCCAGCGTCTTGCGGACGGCGAGCAGCTCGGCATAGGACTTGGGCATCACGCTCTTCAGCTTCAGGACAGGCTCCGGGGTGCGGACGCCAGCGACGACGTCCTCGCCCTGAGCGTTGACCAGGAACTCGCCATAGAACTCGTTGACACCGTTGGCCGGGTTGCGGGTGAAGGCCACGCCGGAACCGGAGGTCTCACCGGTGTTGCCGAACACCATCGCCTGCACGTTGACGGCAGTTCCCCACTCGGCGGGAATGTTATACTTGCGGCGATAGACGATGGCGCGGTCGTTCATCCAGGAGCTGAACACAGCACCGGCGGCGCCGCGCAACTGATCCCACGGGTTGTTGGGGAACACCTTGCCTGTACGCTCCTTGACCAGCGCCTTGAAGCGCTTGACGAGTTCCTGCTGGTCCTCGGCGGTCAGCTGGGAGTCCTCGATGTCAGCGTGGTACTTCTCGTGCTTGAACTCATGGATGACCGTCTCGAACGGCTCATGGTCTTCGCCTTCGCGCTTCTGCACTCCGAGCACGACGTCGCCGTACATCTGGATGAAGCGGCGGTAGCAATCCCAGGCAAAGCGGGCGTTCTTGGTCGCGGCTTCCAAAGCCAACACGGACTGGTCGTTGAGGCCCAGGTTCAGGATGGTGTCCATCATGCCGGGCATGGAATCCCGGGCGCCGGAGCGGACTGCCAAGAGCAGCGGCATGCCGGAAGTGGCGCCGAACTTGGTGCCCATGATCTTCTCCATGTTGACCACGCCGGCCTCCATCTGGGACTGGAGTTCCTTCGGGTAGGTCTTCTTGTGGGCGTAGAAGTAGGTGCACACCTCGGTGGTGACGGTGAATCCCGGAGGCACCGGGAGACCAATGCGGGTCATTTCGGCCAGGTTGGCACCCTTGCCGCCCAGGAGGGCCTTCATGGAGCCATCGCCATCGGCTTTTTTGTTACCCCAGGTGTAAACGTATTTCAGAGCTTTCGGCATAATCGCTAATTGTGTCTTTGAGTGAGAACGCGGGAATCCGCGTGGAAGCAGAACCGTCAGATTATCTGGGAGCAAGGAAGCGTCAACGCGGGAAAAATTAGGAAAACTCCCCGAAAATGATGGTATTTTTCATCCACCCTTTCGGGATCGCCTTTGTTTGCGTGGTTTTTCGGCACGGGATCGGAGTTGGAGACCTTGCTTGCCGGCCACGGTGCCGAGGCTTTCGAAAGGTGTTCTTGTCTGCCCGGGGCACTTGTCCGCACCTTGGGTCAACATGTCGTCGACGGATTCATTGCCCACCTTGCTGCTCGTGGATGGCCACGCCTATGCCTACCGAGCCTTTTATGCGATCCGCTCGTTGAATTCGCCCGACGGCGCACCCACCAATGCCATCTACGGCTTCGTGAAGATGCTGCAGAAGATGGAGTCGATCTTGCGCCCGACCCATCGGTTGGTGTTGTGGGACCGCGGCTTGGCGGCCGAGCGCATGGCGGAGTTGCCCGATTACAAGCAGCAGCGGGCGCCCACTCCGGAGGATCTCGAACGGCAGTTTCCGCAAATCGAGAGTTGGCTGGAGGCGGCGGGCATCGCGGCCTGGAGCCAAGCACAGACCGAGGCGGACGACTGGATCGGGACCTATGCCAAGAGGGCCGAGGCTTCAGGGTGGCGAACGGTTGTGGCCAGTTCCGACAAGGACTTCATGCAGTTGGTCTCTGACCGGGTGGGTCTCTTCAATCCCAACGACAAGACCGATAAGGTCTGGACGGCCGCGGAGGTCGTCGCCAAGACCGGGGTTCAGCCCGAGCAAGTGGTCGATTGGCTGAGTTTGATTGGGGATGCCGTGGACAACATCCCGGGGGTTTCGGGAGTGGGGCCCAAAACCGCCACCCAGCTGCTCCAGAAATACGGCACCATCGAATCGCTGCTGGCACGATTGGGTGAGGTGAAGTCGGAGTCGCAACGGTCCAACCTCCAGGCTTCGGTCGAACAACTGCACCGCAATCGGCGCCTCATCGCTCTCCGGACAGATCTTTCCGGTGGCCCGGCTCTGGAGACTTTGCGCATCGAGTCACCCGATGCGCCGCGCCGTGAGCGCCTGGGTGGGATGTACCGCCAGTGGGGGTTCCGCAGCCTGCTTTCGGAACTGGGTTTGCCCTGGGAGGTGTCGGGTCAGGGAACATTGCTGTGATGATCCAGCCTCCCATCTTGAACCCGAATCCGCCTGAGGCTCCATCGGGGACGCCGATCCATCCGCTGGCTGCCGGTGTGCTGGTGGCCGTGGACAACTTGTGGAACCTCGCTGATTGGGCGGTGGTCACCTGGTGGGTGACGGTGCCCTTGAGCTTCCTATCGGTGTTTGTTCCCACGCTGTGGTTTCAGCGGCGTCTGAGGAAGGATCGCTGGGGCTCCGCCGTGGCCAAAGCGCTGGCGCTCGGGCTGGTGGCAGCCATCCCGACGTCGCTGACTGGCACTCCGGTTGGCATGGCCTTGTTGGCTTGGACCGGTGTGGACCGCTGGCGACGTTGAATCCCGGGCTCGCCCAAAAACAAATGCAACGACCTGCTCAAACTTGTTCGGTGATTTGCCTGCCTGTGCTGGTGAGCCTGCTGTTTGGGGCCGGATGCGGGCCACGATCCGGACCTGAGTCCCCGACCACAGCGGATCCGGCTCCGTCGGTGACCCAGTCTGGGTCCAGTGGGGTTGGGACGACGACCCATGCGGCTCCGGTTGGCATGGTGTGGATTGGCGGCGGTGAGTTTTCGATGGGAGGTCCCGGAGTTGCCGCCACGGTGGCTTTGCGCTCGGGCCTTGGGGCAGGTGAGCCCATGTGTACGGGGTTGCGTGATGGGTTCACGGATTCGGATCCGATCCACCGGGTGTTCGTGGACGGGTTTTGGATGGATGAAACCGAGGTGACCAACGACCAGTTCGCGCGCTTTGTGGCGGCGACGGGTTACCGCACGGTCGCCGAGTATGCACCCAAGGCGGAGGATTTTCCCGGAGCCGATCCAGCCCTGCTCGTTCCGGGAGCCGCCGTCTTCGTTCGGCCGGAGGGTCCGGTGACGTTGGAGGATCCATTGCAGTGGTGGCGGTATGTTCCTGGGGCCCAGTGGCGCCATCCGGAAGGTCCGGGCAGTGACATCGACGGCAAGGGCAACCGGCCGGTGGTCCATGTGGCCTACGCCGATGCCGAGGCCTATGCGCGGTGGGCGGGCAAGCGCTTGCCCACCGAGGCGGAGTGGGAGATCGCGGCGCGTGGTGATCTCGATGCCAAGACCTATGCCTGGGGCGATGAGCGTCTGGACACAGCGGGACACTGGCGGTGCAATGCCTTCCAAGGGCGTTTTCCGGATGCCGATGCGGCGCTGGATGGGTTTCGCGGTATCGCTCCAGTGCGCCAGTATGCTCCCAATGGGTTGGGACTTTATGATGTGGCAGGGAATGTCTGGGAGTGGTGCAGTGACTGGTATCGACCCGACACCTACCGGTTGCGAGCCGCGAACGGTGGGGTGGTCCGCAATCCCCGAGGCCCCTCCGACAGCCTCGATCCGGACGAGCCGGGGGTGCCCAAGCGCGTCCACCGGGGTGGGTCGTTCCTGTGCAGCGACCAGTACTG
>JARXAF010000017.1 GCA_029865985.1 Verrucomicrobiota bacterium | reverse complement strand
TCCGCCGGAGCTTTACCAGTTCCGCGAGCTGCCGGCCCGGATCGTCACCTCCGACGTGCTCATCATCTGCGGAGGATCGCTGGTCATTTGCCTGCTGGCGGGCGTGATTCCCGCCTTGCGCGCCGCCTGGCTCCAACCTGTTCAAGCCCTTCGCCATGAGTGAGCCGCTCATTCAAGCCCAATCCATCCACAAGGGGTATTCCCTCGGCCGCCGCAAACTCGAGGTGCTCCGCGGTGTGGACCTGTGCGTGGAGTCGGGAGAGTTCATTGCGCTGAAGGGTTCTTCGGGTGCCGGCAAGAGTACGCTGTTGCACCTGATGGGCGGGCTCGATCATCCGGATGCGGGAACGATCCGGGTGCGCGGGGTTTCGCTCCAGTCGCTGGGGCCGGCCGAATTGGCGCGGTTCCGCAATCGGGATGTGGGTTTGATCTTCCAGGCCTTCCACCTCATGCCGGAATTCGATGCACGCGAGAATGTGGTCCTTCCGGGGCGGATGGCTCGGCGACCGTTGGCCGAGGTGCAGGCCGAGGCCGACGTCTTGCTCCAGCGGGTGGGATTGGCCGACCGGTTGGATCACCGACCCGGTGAGTTGTCCGGGGGAGAACAACAACGGGTGGCCATCGCTCGGGCCTTGGTCAACAACCCGACGTTGATTTTGGCCGATGAACCGACGGGCAATCTCGATTCGAAGACCGGCGAGGAAATTGTCCAGCTGCTCCTGGAGATCCGACGGGAGCGGGGAGTGACCCTGGTGGTGGCCACGCACGATTCCCGGTTGGCCGACCGGGCCGATCGGGTGGTGCAGTTGGTGGATGGACTGATCGTCGATTGATGGTGCCCGAATCGGCCGGTTTTCAGCGGGTTCCTGACAATTCCAGAATGCGCTGGAACACCGCCGGTTCCAGGGACATGACGCTCAATCGAGACTGCTTGATGAGCGGCATGTCTTGTGTGACGGCGTCCGTTTTCAGCGTGGCCAAGTCCACCGGCACCTTCAACGGCTTGCGCGGAGCGAGATCCACCACGGACCAATCGCCTTCGGTCGCGGTCGGGTCGGGGTAGGCTTCGCGGACGACTTCGGCGATGCCGACGACCTGCTTGCCGGTGACACTGTGGTAGTAGAGCACCGCATCTCCCGTTTTCATGGCCCGCAAGTGGTTGCGGGCCTGGAAGTTGCGCACACCGGTCCAGGTGGTCTTTTTGTCGGTCACCAATTGAGACCACGGGTAGGCTTCGGGTTCCTGTTTCACGAGCCAGTAGCGTGTCGCCATGCCGAGAGACTGCCCCGCCTCGCGGCATCGGCAAGTCTCCCGGTGGGGGATGAGTTGTTACAGTTTACAGACGTTTCTTGTCCGCGCTTGCCTTTAGGGATAGGCGGTTCATACCGATCTGAAACAAACCCCCATGACCCCTTCTTACGAAGACTTGGCGTCGATGATCGACCACTCTTTGCTGCATCCCACGCTCACTGACGCCGACTTGCAGGCCGGATGCGCGCTGGCGGCCCGGTACCGCGTGGCTTCGGTTTGCATCAAGCCTTACGCCGTGGCGCAGGCGGTTGAATGGTTGGAGGGCACCGGTGTTGCGGTGGGCACCGTGGTGGGATTCCCCCATGGCAGTTCTCCTCCTGAATCCAAGTGGCGGGAGACCGATTTGGCCTGTGCCGATGGCGCTACGGAAATCGACATGGTGATCAACATCGGCAAGGCGCTCGGTGGTGATTGGGAATTCGTGGAAGCGGAAATCCGGGGCGTTTGTGAAATCGCTCACCGTCATGGAGCCCTGGTGAAGGTCATCCTGGAAAACGATTACCTCAGTGGGGGCGGGGCCGGACTCAGTAGCGATGAACTCAAGCGAACCCTTTGTAGCCTGTGTGAGCGGGCTGGGGCCGATTGGGTCAAGACCTCCACGGGCTTCGGGTTCGTGAAGCAACCCGGTGGTGGCTACAACTATGAGGGAGCCACCGAGCACGACCTGGCCCTGATGCGTGCGGCGGTTTCCGAGCACGTTCAAGTCAAGGCCGCGGGCGGCGTTCGGGATCTCGATGGATTGCTGCGGGTTCGCGCCTTGGGGGCCTCGCGTTGCGGAGCCACGGCCACGGCCGCGATGCTCGATGAGTACCAGCGCCGTGTGGCGGCCGGGACCTTGGTTGCGCCGGCTGCATCCAGCTTGGGTGGCGGCGGGTATTGAACCGGTTCGGCTTTTGGGGACTCACGGGTCGGGCATTGCTTTTGACGCCGTCCGATCAAAGGCTGTCAGAAATCGTTGACCGCCCCCAATCCGTGAAACCGTTGGCCTTCCGAAAGGGCAAGGATGGCTTCACCCTGATCGAATTGCTGGTCGTGGTGGCCATCATCGCCGTCTTGGCATCTCTCTTGTTGCCGGCTTTGGCGGCGGCCCGGGCCAAGTCGGCGCGCGTGGCGTGTTTGTCTCAGTTGCATCAATTGGGCCTCGGGTTCGCTTTGTACCTGGGTGATCAACAGGACCATTTGCCCGATCGCCGTGACTTGAAGTTGTCGCTGGGCTACCGGCCTTGGACGGACTGGCCCCCGTCGGACCCCCGCGGAGGCTGGACCTTCGAAGCCCTGGCCCAGTCGGGAGGCGGTGCCGGGATGTGCCCTGCCTTGGTCCATCGACCGCTCGGGCAAGCGATTCAGGTGCTTCAGACGGTATCGAGCAATGGCATCCGGCAAAGCACCGGGTTCTGGCTTTGGCGATTTGATCGGGCTGACGCCGTCGTGCCTTTGGACAATTTTTGGAACAAGACCCCAGAATCGGCGCTGGAGGACTTCAGGGCCTCGCTGCTCAACTCCACCACACAACCACCCGATGGGCTCTCCGGGGTGGAGTTGGCCGTGGATCCTTATTTTCCGCGGACGATTCCCTCGGTGTCTCCGGCCTTGTCGGGACGATCGGCCCACCGAGGCGGCCGCAACCGGTTGATGCTTGATGGCAGCGCCGCGTGGTTTCGGGACAATCGACTGAACTGAATTCGCATGAAGCAACAACGACGATACTGGGTGACCAAGGTGTGTGCGATGGTGATGGCCCTCCGCGTGGTGGGAGCCTCACAGGAATCGGTCGACTGGCCTGTTTACCTGGGCGATGCGGCCAGCAGCCATTATTCGCGCATCGAGCAAATCCAGACCAAGAACGTCGCACAGTTGCAAGTGGCGTGGACTTACCGCAGCGGTGGGTCGGACGCGCAGAACCGTTCCCAGATCCAATGCAATCCGCTGGTGATCGACGGTGTGGTCTACGGCACGACGCCCGACCTCAAACTCTTCGCGCTGGATGCCACCACCGGTGTGCAGAAATGGCGGTTCGATCCGGCGGCATGCAAGGGCATCACCAAGAGCGGGGTCAATCGGGGGCTGGTCTATTGGGCTGAGGGCTCCGACCGCCGCATCCTCTACGCCAACGATCACTTCCTTCACGCCATCGATGCGGTCACGGGACGGCGCATTCCTGAATTTGGTGAGGAGGGTTCCATCGACTTGAAGCAGGAGCTCGGGCGCGATGCTTCGGGCCTGTCCCTTCAGGCCACGACGCCCGGAGTGGTCTTCAAAGACCTCCTCATCATGGGCATGCGGCTGGGAGAAGGTCCCGCTCCGGCGGCTCCGGGTCCGATCCGCGCATTCAACATCCGGACCGGCAAGCTCGTCTGGCGCTTCAACACCATTCCGCAACCCGGTGAGCCCGGTCATGAAACCTGGCCGCCCGAAGCTTACCGGTACATCGGCGGCGCCAATGTGTGGACTGGCTTCGCCCTCGATGAGGCCCGCGGGATCGTGTTCTGCCCGACGGGTTCGGCGGCGTTCGATTTCTGGGGTGGCAACCGGATGGGAGAGAACCTCTACGCCAATTGCCTCATCGCCCTCGATGCCCAGACCGGCCAGCGGCTTTGGCATTTTCAGTTTGTTCATCACGACCTCTGGGACCGGGACCTGCCGGCTCCGCCCAACTTGTTGACGGTGACCCATCAAGGGAAACGCATCGATGCGGTGGCCCAAGTGACCAAGTCAGGCCATGTCTTCGTGTTCGATCGCCAGACCGGCCGACCGTTGTTCCCGATCCAAGAGATCCCGGTTCCCAGCTCCGATCTTTCTGGTGAATCAGCCTGGCCCACGCAGCCAGTGCCGTTGCGTCCGCCACCTTTTTCGCGGCAACTCTTCACCCACGATGAGATCACCGACATCTCACCCGGATCTCATCGACAAATTCTGGAACGGTTTTCGCGGATCCGGCCGCATGCGCCGTTCCAACCGCCCAGCCGCGAGGGATCCATCGTCTTCCCGGGCTTTGACGGGGGCGCGGAATGGGGCGGGGCGGCGACGGATCCGGATGGCGTTCTCTACGTCAACGGCAACGAGATGCCGTGGATTCTGAGCATGGTGGAAACCCGTCGTAAGCAAGGGGAATCGGCGGCCTCAGGCGCGGCGTTGTTTCAGCAGATTTGTGCGGTGTGTCATGGCTCGGAACGGCAAGGCAATCCGGGTCAGAATGTACCGTCGTTGGTCGGGGTCGAGAAGCGTCTCCAAGCCGAGGACCTGCTGAAGTTGCTTCAGACGGGCAAAGGTGTGATGCCCGCCTTTGATTTTCTGACCGAAGGCCAACGGGCGCGTCTGGTGGCCTTTCTTCGAGGTGAAGCGGAGCCGGCAGCGGCCGAGGTGGCGTCCACCGGTGACGGGCGGTCCGGGCCTGCCGGAGCCGATGCGCTGGGGCTCATCCCGTATTCCATGACCGGCTACAACCGGTGGCTCGACAGCAATGGCTATCCTGCCGTCAAGCCGCCGTGGGGAACCCTCAACGCCATCGACCTCAATACCGGCTCCATACGGTGGAAGGTGCCTCTGGGTGAGTTCAAGGAATTGACCGCGCAAGGAGTGCCGCCCACCGGCACCGAAAACTACGGCGGCCCGTTGGTCACGGCCGGAGGGTTGGTCTTCATCGCGGCCAGTCGGGATGCCCATTTGCGAGCCTTCGACCGCAAGACAGGGCAGGAACTCTGGAAGGCCCCGTTGCCCGCCGGTGGCTATGCCACGCCGGCGACGTACTCGGTGGGTGGGCGGCAGTACGTGGTGATTGCCTGTGGCGGTGGCAAGATGGGCACGCCCAGCGGCGATGCCTATGTGGCCTTCGCCTTGCCGGTGAGTCGCTGAGCGATGGTTCCCGGTGGCACGAGGCCGCGGCTCAATCGTTGGGCGGATACGGACTGGGCTCCCAATGATCGGCGTAAGGTTTCGCGGACCACGGCGTGGCGCAGCTTTCGGCTGCAAGAAAAGATGTCCACGGCCGCATAGCCGTGTTCGGGCCAGGTGTGGATGGTCACATGGCTTTCGGCGATGACCACCACGCCGCTCACACCCCAGGGGCTGAACTCGTGGAAGACGGGTTTCACGATCGTCCCATTGGCGGCGGTGACGGCGGCTAGCATCCGCTCCCGAATGGTCCGCACCCGGCTCAATACCTTGACATCGCAACCGTGGAATTCCAGCAAGGTGTGCTGGCACAGGGCCTTCGGCGACGGACGGCTTTTCGGCTGCATTGGGGCAATGGGGTTCATGTCAGGCCGTGGTCTGAAGCTGCTGGAGGACTGCATCGGCGGCGCGGAGGCCTCGGATGTAGGCCTCTTCGAAAAGGGAGATACCGGACATGTCGGAGTGGGCAAAGTGCACCACGCCGTCGCGTTCGGTCATGGCGCTGAGGCGATGGTCCCACAAGAACCCCGGTGATGGGGCGATCATCCCGTGGCCCCAGACTTGGACATCCAAGCGTTTAATTCGGCGACGGAGATCGGGATGGGCCACTGAGAGGTCGGCGAGAGTCAGATCGCTCCAATGGGACCAGTCGGCCTTCAACGCCTCGCCTCGGGCCGTCGATGGGTCCGCATGGTCCAGTGGCCGATAATAGGTCAGCACGGTCCCGTTCGGACGTGGGTGTAGGCTTTGGTGGCCGGCATGCACGTAGCCGAGTCCGGGTGATCCATCGATGACGTTGTCCCAGCACAGCGGCATGCCGTGGGAATCGGGCCGGGAATTCAGGGTCAGATTGGCCACCATCCAAGGCGGGTATTGGGCTGCGGAATCCGGCGGAAGGCCGCGCAGCCTCCGGTACATGAACCGCGGCGTGGCCACGATGAGTGCCCGACATTCGATGCGCAGGGAGCGCCCGAGGGCCGCATCGAAGACATCGATTTCGGCTCCGTGATCATCGGGCCGAATGCCGAAGACGGCGTGCCGGGTGCGAATCTGAGCAGGCGCTACCTGTTCCCGCAGTCGCGCTGCCAGCCAGCCATTGCCTTCAGGCCAGGTGAGCACCGAGTGACTGGGTGCATTGGCCGCGACTCCGGATCGTGCGGCGAAGTAATGAATTCCTGCCCAGGCGCTGACTTGGGCGATGCCGGTTCCGAAATCATCGCGGCAGCAATAGTTCACATACCGGCGGAGGGGAGCGGCGCGAAACCCTTCGCGGTCCATCCATTGGGCCATGGTGATGCGGTCCAACGCCAGCAGGCTGGGATCCTGGGAACTCCGGTCCACCGGGATAGCAAAGGCCGGAAGACCGTCCGAGCCAAGGTGCCGCCGATAGGTCTCCATGCGGGCTAAGAAGTGGGTTACTTGATCCCGTTCGCCGGCGTCGAGTCCCAGTTGGGGGATCAGTCCCTCTTGCCAGCGTCCGTGGACGAACAGTCGTTCGGCGGGATCGTGGCAGAGGAATTCCTCCCGGTAGACGGGGCGTCCGAGAGCATCGTGACCGGTGATGACCCCAAGTTCTTGCAAGAGCTGCAGGACTTCCGGCGCCTGCGAGCTGGGCAAGGGCAGGTAGTGGGCTCCCCACGGATGGGCCGAAACGGCATTCATGCCACTGCGGGAATTGCCCCCGGTATCGGTTTCGAGTTCCAGCAGCACCACGTCGCGGATGGAGCGCTGAGCGAGCGACCGTGCAGCCGACAATCCGGCGATCCCGCCACCCAGGATGACCACGTTGTGACGTTCGGAAGCATCGGGCGGCGGCAGGTCTCGATCTCGCAATCGGTGGCCGAGAACACGGTCTGGACCCACGATCCCGCCCCCGAATGACGGGGCTCCAGTGCATCCGCCCCAAGTGAGGGCAGACCCTGTGGCCGTTGCAGCGACTGTCGCAGCCACTTTCGCACCAGCCGCCGCTGTGGCGAGGAACTGCCGCCGTGTCGAGCGATGGGTGTGTCCGGAGGGGCCGTCGTTGTGGGGCGATGCCGGGATCATGCTCGAGTCAATGGACATAGTGGGCCCACTCCTCCTCGAAGTAGCGCACGAGCATTTGGTTGTTCAGGCGATGCACCTCGACGGGGACCGCCGTCATGTCAGGCGGAAAATCGAACAAGTTCCGGGTGGAGTTCTCGGTCAGGTAGCGCAGTCCGGCCGGCAGTCGCAGCGGGGCGTCGAAGGCGTGATCGGAAGCCAGAATGAAGCCCCATTCGCCGAAGCTGGGCACGTAGAGGTGGTACGGGGCCGTGTGCGAAAAACCCGAGGCGCGGAGGGTTTCGTTCACGCACCAGAAAGTCCGGCGCGCGACATACGGCGAAGTGCATTGGACGACCAGGGCTCCACCGGGTTCCAACGTGGAACGGACGCGCTGGAAAAAGGTGGTGGTATACAGTTTTCCCAGACTGAAATTCGAGGGATCGGGGAAATCGGCGACCACGAAGTCGAAGCGCTGACGGTTGGTGGCGAACCAGGTGAAGGCGTCGGCGTTCACCACGAAAACCTTCGGGTGGTTCAACGCATCCCCATTGAGCCGGGTCAACAGCGGTTGCGTTTTGAAGAGCCGGGTGATGTCGCCGTCGAGGTCCACCAGCGTGACGGTTTGCACGTTGGGATACCGGAGGATTTCGCGGACCGCCAATCCATCGCCACCGCCGAGCACAAGCACCGAACGGGCCGCGGACAGTTGGGCCAATCCCGGATGCACCAGTGCCTCGTGATAGCGGTATTCGTCGCGCGCGCTGAACTGCAGGTTGCCGTTGAGATGCAGTCGAAGGTCCGCCCCGTTGCGGGTGAGCACGATGCGTTGGTAGGGCGACGACTTGGCGTAGATGACCGTATCGGTGTAGGCCGAGCGTTCCGACCAAGCCATGAGGCGTTCCGAGGCGATGAATCCCACCAACAGAGCCCCCAACAGGAGGAATCCGCCCACCGAAAGGAGGCGGCGTTGGGGTCCCCGCGGGATGAGCAGCCAGGCGCTCATGAGCCCCACGGCCACATTGAGCATGCCGAAGAGGAAGCTGGAGCGCACCAACCCCAGGTGCGGCACGAGGACCAATGGGAAGAGCAGTGACGCCAGCAGCGCTCCGATGTAGTCGAAGGTGAAAACCCGGGCGACAAGGTCCTTGAATTCGATGCGGTCTTTGAGCAGGCGCAAGAGCAGGGGTATTTCCAGCCCGACGAGCATGCCCACGAGGAAGATGAGCCCGTACAGCGGAACCCGGAAGGACGAGACGATCGGGAAGAGCAGGAATAGCAGGGCGGCCGAGCAGCCACCGACGAGACCGATGAGCAGTTGGACCTGAACAAAGATCCACCCTTCGTGCCGATGGATGAATTTCGAGAGCCATGAACCCGCTCCCATGGCCGATAAGTAGACCCCGATCACCGTGGAGAACTGCGTGATGGAATCGCCCAGCAGGTAGCTGGCGATGGTGCCGGCGATCAACTCATAGACCAACCCGCAGGTGGCGATGACGAACACGCTCCCCAGGAGCAGGAGGCGAGAGGTGCGATCGTTCATGCGGTGCCAGAAGGCGGACCGACTATCCGTGGAGGCAGGCGGCGATGATGAG
>JARXAF010000007.1 GCA_029865985.1 Verrucomicrobiota bacterium | reverse complement strand
CGGCGATTGCGTCCCTGAAACTGCAGCGCGGGTTGGCTGAGGAAAGCACCGAGGGCCGGCAGGTTCCGGAAGGTAATCCGAGGGGTGGTTTTCCAATCGGGTTGGGCACTCGCATCCCGCCAGGAGCGCGGGTTGAAGAGGTCTTCAGGGTAGGGGTGGTAGGCGAGGTGCCAGTCGTAATCGCCGCCCGAGCGAGCCTTTTGGGCGAACGCTTCGAGGAACGGCCGTCCTGGGAAGACCTGTCCCTGCTTCCCGCCGGGGTAGGCGATGTTCCAATGATGCTCGAGGGAGAGGAACACACGCCCGTTCTTGGAATGCTTGCGGACGGCCTGATGGGTCAGTCGGACGGTGCGTTCATAGTCGATGGCAAACGCATCGGAGGAGCTGAGTCCGAGGTTGGACCAGAACCAGTGCGAATTGACTTCGTTGCCTACGATCCAGTTCCAAACCCGGCCGTGACGGCCGTCGGGCCGGTTCCACCGTTCGGCCAGAAACTCGATGGAAGCCTCGTACCAAGCCCGTCCCTCGGGCGTCACCGTGTTGAAGGCTGACAAGTGGTTCGGGCAATTCGTGCTGTACCCCGGATGGAGAAGGATGCGGCGCAGGTCGGGGTCGGCGCTCTCGTAGTTGAGCAAGATCAGCGACACCATAATGCCGCGTTCGGACAAGGTCCGGATTTGGTGGTCCATGGCCTCGACGTATCCCCGCTGGAAGCGGTAGGTCTGTCCCTGGCGGGTGAGCCCGGGATTGTTCGTGTCGCCCCGCGGATCCACCAGTTGGGCCCAATTGAAATTGAGCGCGGCATGACGGATGCCCAAGGCAATCGCGTCGTCCACCATTTGCACCTGAAGCCCCTTCTTGGACGCAGGTTGCGGATAGGCTTCTGGATTGGCGGCTCCGAGCGCATTCCAGCCAAGGCCGCAGAGCGCCGTGATGAGGATGAGCATCACCGGCCAACGATTCGGCCCACTCATGTGGCCGGTCGGAGGCGCTTGATGAGCACCTTGGATTTGCGGCCGCTGGCGTCGTAGCGTTCTCGTCGAGAGGGTGGCAAATCGTCCGGACTACCCTCGATGAACCCACCCTTGGAAATGAAATAGGTGAAGGCTTGGGTGCTGAGGGTGATGAGTTCGGCCAAGCCTTGTTCCCGAGCCCGGGCTTCCACGAAATGGATGAGCTTGGAGCCGATGCCCATATTTTCGTGGCTCGGAGCCACGTACAGGAAGGCCAGTTCCCCTTTGTTCTGCTCCGGATAGTGGTGCAAGGCCACACAGGCCACCGGGTTCCGGTCGATTTCGTACAAGTAGTAGTCGCCCACCTGTTTTTCAATCGAGGTCCGGGACCGCTTGACCAATTCCTCGGAAGCGACGGAATTCTTGGTGAGGTTGAGGATCGCCCGGATGTCCTTCTTCAGGGCCCTCCGGATCTGAGTGTACTCGTTGGCATACACCAAGGTGCCGATGCCCTCGTTGCTGAAAACCTCGGCCAAGAGACCTTCATCCACCTCGCCGTTGATGATGTGCACACGAGGCACTCCTGCTTCGCAGGCGGCCACGGCCTGGCGGGCCTTGGAAATCAAGTTGATTGGCCAGGTCGAGGGGATCCGGCTGAGCATTTGCTTGAGTTCGCCGACGATGATCTGCCGGATCAACTGCCCGTCGCGGGTCAGCCCGTCGACCGTGGTGAGAAAAATGAGTTTGGTGGCCTTGAGTTGATCGGCCAGGGCGAAGGCGATGGTGTCGGAATTCACCCGGTAGGTCTTTCCGTCACCGTCAAAACCCAAAGGCGGAATGACAGGCACGATGCCTTGTGTCAGCAGGCTCTGGAGCATTTCGACATCGATTCGTTCCACCTTGCCGGTGAACTGATGATCGACGCCGCCCACAATGCCCAGCGGGTGGGCGATGACCGCATTGGTGGACACAGCACGGAGATCGTTGGCCGACAATCCCTCCAGGATTTCGTGGGTCAGTCGATTGGCCGCATTGAGCGAGAGTTGGAGGGTTTCTGCATCCGTGATGCCGGTGCCGTCCAGGTTGGACGCCTTGACTCCGCGCTCCACCGCCATCGTTGCGATTTGCTTGGCGGCTCCGTGCACCAAGAGGATCCGGATGTTCAGCGAACGCAGGACCGCGATGTCCAGCAGCAGGTTGGGGAAATTGTCGTCGGTGACGATGGATCCATCGATGGCCAGGACGAAGACCTTTTCCCGGAAGCGCGGAATGTAGCGGAGGATGCCCCGCAGGTCGGTGGGTTTCACGTCGTAAATTCGAGTCGGCGCATTGGCAGGCCCTCAAAGAACAATCAGGAGCACCGTTGCTGCAATGAAGAAATCAAGGAACCCCGAGCTTTCTGGCGTCCTTGTTGGTCATCGGTTGCAGACAGGGTGTGGTCTTGAGCTTTGATGGTTTTCCATTCAGCCCAGACGCCGTCGAAGGGCCATTTCGGATCGAGTTGGACAGTCCTCCGATTGGGACCGGCTTTGGGTTTGGCCTCTCCGGTGCGCAGCGTGGGTTGACTTAGGTTGAGTCAGATGTTTCTGTAGAGACAGAAATGAAGTCGCTGAGCCAACTCTCCAATGCCGAACGGCGCTTCATTCTTCATTGGGGGGAGATGGGCACCAAATGGGGCATTAATCGCACGGTGGCCCAAGTGCATGCGCTGCTCTACTTGTCACCGGAACCCCTCAATGCCGAGCAAATCCAAGCGGTACTGGAAGTGGCCCGCTCCAACGTGAGCACCAGCCTCAAGGAACTCCAAGGATGGGGCATCGTCCGGCTGGTTCATTTGCCCGGCGATCGGCGCGACCATTTCGAGAGTCTCAAGGATGTCTGGGAAATGTTCCGGATTGTGGTGGAAGAACGCAAACGGCGTGAGTTTGACCCCACGATGGCGGTTTTGCGGGAATGCATCGCCGAGGCCGAAAAGGATGCGACAACCGGCGGCTACAGCGAGGATCGCCTGCGCGAGATGCACAATTTCCTGGCGACCACCGCCGGTTGGTACGCCACGTTCCGGGGATGGCCCACCTCGGTCCTGAAGCGCTTTTTTGGCATGGGTGACAAGGCGCGCAAGCTCCTGGGATTAACCTCTGAATGAACCAGACCATTCCGTCCAAACCATTTCTGTCATGACCGAAAAAAATGTCCCAGTCTCGATGCCGTCGGGCGCATGGGCCTTTTATGACCACCGTTGCCCCGTGTGCCGGGCGACCATTGGCCGTTGGAGGCGGGTTTTCGAGGCGCGCCACATCGAGTTTGCAGCCCTTCAGTCTCCTTGGGTCCGGGAACGGTTGGGATTGGCGCTCGGTGAACTGCCGGGGGAAATGAAGCTACTCACGCCGGACGGTCGGATCCTGGGAGGTCCCGTCGCCATCGCCTGGATGTGCCGGCGGGTGGCTTGGCTGTGGCCCGTGGGCGTGCTCATGGTGACCCCGGGTCTTCATGCCGTGACCCGATGGGTCTATCAGTGGGTGGCCCGCAACCGCTATTGCCTGGGAGACGTCTGCACATTACCCCCGCTGGAACTGACGCGCCGCCGTCACTTGGCCGCCACCACCTTCTTGGAAACTCCATGAAACCGTGGTCCCGCCTCCGATGGGTGTCGAGCGTTCTGCGCTTCCAGGCATCGGTCAGCCGTATGGAATTCTTCGTGGCACTGCTGGTGTGCCTGGTTGTCAAGCAAGGGGTGGATCGGTGGGTGCTCCAGAGTTTGGGGCGTTCTTTCAATGGGCACATCTGGGGCGTGGTGATGGGCGGGGTTCTGCCAAACCGGGAGGACTTGTCTTGGGCAGGGCCGTTGCTGGTGGCTTCCTTGCCGTTTGTCTGGGCTGGACTCGCGCTGACTGCCGGCCGCCTCCGGGCGATGGGGCGATCCGTGGCTTGGACGTTGTTGTTTTTCGTGCCCGTGGTGAAGTTCCTCTTCGCACTGCTGCTGATTGCTCTGCCCGATGCCGCAGAGGTGAACTCTCCCATCCCACCTCGTTTGTCGGGGGAGGCGTCCCGGTGTTTTGGATGGATTCCTCGGGGTCGATGGGGAGCGGCCGCCGTCGGAGCCCTCCTTTCGGCCGTGTTCGGGGCCCTGTCGATTTTTCTGATCACCCAATTTTTGGAAGCCTATGGATGGGCGCTTTTCGTCGCGCTGCCCCTACTGATCGGTTTCCTGACCACCCTAGTCCACAACCACCATGAACTCAGGACGCCCTGGGAATCGATCCTGGCCACTCTGGCTGCTTTGGCTTTGTTGGGTGGGATCCTGATCATGGCAGCCATCGAGGGGTTGATCTGCCTCCTGATGGCTTCCCCCATCGCGGTGGTCTTGGCCGTGATCGGCAGCGCGCTGGCTCAAATGCTTGTTTCACAGCGCTGGGTTCGTCGCATGCAGGAAGGGCGGCTTTTCAGTGCGGGTATCTTTTTCCTGCCGCTGGTCGTGGCCACGGAGTGGGGTTTTCGAAGTCCGCCGGAGATCCGCCCGGTGGTTACCGAGGTGACGATCGCCGCACCGCCGGAGACGGTGTGGCGGCATGTGGTGTCTTTCTCGGACCTGCCGCCGCCGACCGAGTGGATGTTCCAGACGGGCATCGCCTATCCGATCCGGGCGCGACTCGAGGGACGGGGTGTTGGCGCGATCCGGTACTGCGAGTTCTCCACGGGGCCTTTCGTCGAACCCATCGAAGTCTGGGACGAGCCGCGCAGGTTGGCTTTTTCGGTGACGGCCTATCCGGCTCCGATGGAAGAGTGGACGCCGTATCGCCACATACACCCGCCGCATCTGGATGGGTTTCTGGTTTCCAAGCGTGGGCAGTTTGAACTCAAGCCGACCGACGACGGAGGCACCCGGTTGGTGGGCACCACTTGGTATCAGCATGGGCTGCTGCCCGAGTCCTACTGGCGCCTGTGGTCCGACGCCGTTTTGCACCGGATCCACGCCCGGGTGCTGAACCACATCCGATCTCTGGCCGAAGCGGAGTCGTCACGGCGGTGAGCGGTTTCCTTTTCCGTGACCAAACTTCCCGAGGAGCCGATATTCGCGGGGAAACAAGACATGGCCATCACCACTGAGACTCTCCATTTCGAGAACGCCCGGGCAGCACTGCAGTTGCTCGGGGGCGATGAACGCAACTTGCACGCTCTTGAAAAAGAATTGGGACTCAAGGCGGCGGCACGCGACGGGTGGATCCGTTTGGAAGGGGAGACCGACGACGTGTCCCGTGGGGTCAAGTTGTTCCAATTGCTCGAGGCAGCCCAGAAAGACGGAGCGCCGGTGAAAGCCCGAGACTTCACCCATGCCTTGCACGTGGTGAAGCACGATGGAGCCGCCGCCCTTCAGGCGCTGTTCCACCAGAAGATCAGCACCTCGCCCAAGAAGGCGTCCATCACGCCCAAGACCGTCGGGCAACAACGCTATGTCACGGCGATTCGAGAGCATGACGTCACCTTCGGCATCGGTCCGGCCGGCACGGGCAAGACCTATCTCGCCATGGCCATGGCCGTGAACGCGCTCAAGGAGTCCCGCGTGGGCCGCATCATTCTGACCCGCCCGGCCGTCGAGGCGGGCGAGGCCCTGGGGTTCCTGCCGGGCGATTTGTACCAGAAGCTCGATCCGTACCTGCGTCCGCTGCACGACGCCCTTCAGGACATGATGCCTGCAGAAGAGATTCAGAAGAACATGGAGCGTGGGGTCATCGAGATCGCCCCCTTGGCCTACATGCGCGGCCGTACCCTGAACCAATCGTTCATCGTGCTGGACGAGGCCCAGAACACCACGGCCGAACAAATGCTCATGTTCCTGACCCGGTTGGGTTTCGGATCGAAGGCCGTCATCACCGGGGATCCCTCCCAGATCGATCTGCCCAACAGCAAGCGCAGTGGTCTGGTGGAAGCGGAGACGGCCTTACAAGGGGTCGAGGGCGTGTCCCTGATCCGCTTCGAGAAAAAAGACGTGGTCCGGCACCCGCTGGTGCAACGCATCGTTCACGCCTACGAACGCCATCGCGGAACGCAGCGGGCCTGATTATCGGCATCCGTCACCCATTCCGGACGATGCCGAAACCCAGGATCAATACCAGCATGACCACCCACAGGTATCGGAACTCCAGCGGTTGAGGGAGACGCCGTCCGGTCATTCGTTGGATGGCCCAAGCGCTCACGATGTAGGCGCCTACGGGTAGCAAAGCCACGAACAACGGGTTGAGTCGCCAGGCCGAGCGGAGGTCTCCGTGGAGGAGCGCATGAGTGGCCCTCAATCCGCCGCATCCTGGGCAGAGCAGTCCGGTGACCTGGTGAAACGTGCAGCGCGGAAAGAAGATTTGCCCCTGGGGTTCAAAGCGCCAGAGCAGCGCCAAGGCGATGAGTGATGAGCAGGCGATCGCTGAAACCAGCGCCACATTCCACCGCTTCGCCCCCATTTTCAAAGCGGTCGGCTCCCTCATGGCCGTTGACGGTGAGGGCGCTGGCTCCGGGGAGCCGGGCAACACAGGCGGTGCCTTCATGGTCCCTGGCGACGGGCGATGAGTGGTCTCAGTGGAAGGATTTGCGGACTTCCTCATTGCTGAGGACGACCAGCGCCCAAATGCCGAAGGGCAGACCGGTGCAGCAGCAGGCACTGAGGCACGGCAACATTCCGATGATCACGCCCGTCATCACTAGACCATAGGAACGACGTTGGAGCATGCGGATGCCTGCCATCAACGTCAGCACGGACATGACCAGCGCCAGCAGGTTGAGCGGGAGATTGAAGGTCTCCATCATCGCCAGGTAACCCTTGAGGAAGCCTGCTGCCTCAGGCGGTAAATCGGTCGGGATCTCGATGTTCTTATTGGAACCCAACAAGGTGGCTATGGCTCCGTACAGGGAAAGCAAACCACCCAGAGCTCCGGTGACGATGACACCGATCGCCGGAATCTTCAGCTTTTGGTCGATGACCGACTCGGAGATGCCCGGGGTGGATGGGCGAAAACCGCTGCCGTAGGGCGAGGATTGGGAGGATCCTACTGAGCTTCCCGATGAGGGTGAAGCGGGGGGCGCTGCGATCGACGCCGGGAGCGCAGCCAATACGTCGGCGAACTCCGGAAAATCACCCAGAGTCTTCCACAGCGACTCCCCATCGGCACGCGCCGGGGAAAACCGATTGAGTCGGTTCTCGGTGATCCATTGCCGGAGTTGGTCCGCTGAGATCGGTCCGTATTCTTTCTGATCGGCGCCTTGGATGTAGTACATGGCTGGTGTGAAGAAATTTCCGTGAGTCCCGCGTCTATAGTGGATCGATTGTCGCTTCAGTTCAATGGGCCGGAGAGCCCGAAGCGTTCTTGGACGCATCCCTGTATTGATAACGCAAGGCCACGAAGACGAAACCGATGGCCACCACGCACAGCATCGCGGCGCAGAGGTTGAAGAAAGCCGGTCCGGACACATGCAGCACCTCGGTGCCATCGGCCAAGCGCTCCTTCACGTTCAGTCCGAAGACCTTGGCGATGGCCAGGTTGCCCAAGGCGGTGGTCAGCAACCAGAAGCTCATCATCGTGCTGCGCATCGTGGCGGGAGCCTCCCGGAAGGCGAACTCCAGTCCGGTGTTGGAAACCAGCACCTCGCCCGCGGTCAAGACGATGTAGGGCACGGTTTGCCACAGCACGCTGAGCTTCTCGCCACCGGCCACCCGTTGGTCGATCACCGACACCATGAGGAAGGAAATGGCCGTCATGAAAAGGCCCGCTCCCATGCGGCGGAGGGTGGTCACCCGAAGGCCCGACTTCTCGGTCACCGGGAAGAGCACGTAGGTGAAGATCGGGACCATGAGCATCACCAGCAGTGCATTCATGGACTGCATTTGCTCCGCACCGATGCGGTCGCCGATGATGAAGCGCAGGATGGGTCCCACGATCGGAAAGTGGAGTGTTCCTTCGCTGAAGATGTAGGGGGTCATCTTGTCACCCTGCAAGACCCAGGTGGTGCTGTTCTGGTCCCAGAGCGCCCAGAAGAAGGGGATCAATGCGAAGACACCGGCCACTTTGGTGGCGGCCTTGGCGGCATGAACTTGTTCGAACGAGTAGCGATTCTCGCAAGCGCTCCAGAATCCCGAACCTTGCCGACGGCCCGCCGAATGAGTCAGGGCGTACCAGAGCATTTCCCAGAAGCTGCCCCCCTTCGGTCCGGCCGGAGGTACATGGATGTAATGCTTGCGGCCCATCCAGAACAGGAGCGTGGCCAAGGCCATGAAAATGCCCGGGACACCAAACGCCCAACCGTATCCGTAGTCCTTGGCGACGCGGGGGATGACCAGAAACGAGAAGAAGGATCCGAAGTTGATGCTCCAGTAGAACAGGCCGTACGCCCGCTGGAGCAGGTGGCCTTGGCCGGCGTGGAACTGGTCGCCGACAAAGGCCGAAACACACGGTTTGATGCCGCCGCCGCCGAAGGAGATCAGCGCCAATCCCGCATACAATAGCCAGAGCTTGTTCTCCTGGGTCTGCACCAGATCCGCCAAGGCCAACACTCCGTGCCCGAGGCAGTAGAACAGGGAAATGAATAGGATGGTCTTGTAGCGGCCCAGGACGCGGTCGGAGAGCCAGGCTCCGAACAGGGGCATGAAGTACACACCGAAGACAAACAGGTGGACGACTTCCGAGGCTTTCGAGGATCCCTGGCCGAGGTGTTTGGCGATGTAGAGGGTCAGGATGCTGCGCATCCCGTAGAAGCTGAACCGCTCGCAAGCCTCGTTGCTGATGATGTACTTGATCTGCGGCGGGAACGAATCCGAAGAGGCGGATGAGGTTGCTGCCGTTGGGTGCGCGGAAGACACCCCCACGGTTTAGCCAACGAGCCCTTCAAGACCAAGCAGCGAGTGAGCCGGGATAGCGATTTTTCTCGCGGGCCGAGGCTTGGGGGCGAGGTTTGATCATCTCCGCCCCAACCGTTCAGGCCTTGTCCTGGATCAACTCGCGGCGAGCGCCGCCGAGAAACCGTTCGACGAAGTTCGTCGTGTAGTTGCCGCGGCGGAAATCCGGATCCTGCAAGATGGCCAACTCGAACGGAATGGTCGTCTTGATTCCGGTGACCATGAATTCGCTCAACGCGCGGGTCATCTTGTTCAGGGCGTCCGTCCGATCTTTGCCCACGGCGATGAGCTTGCCGATCATCGAGTCGTAATAGGGCGGGATGGTGTAACCCGCATAGGCGTGGGAATCGAGGCGTATGCCGGGGCCTCCCGGCGGGTAGTACATCTCGATGCGACCCGGGCTCGGGCGGAAGTCGTTGAAGGGGTCTTCGGCGTTGATCCGGCACTCGATGGCGTGCCCTTTGATGGTCACGTCACTTTGGCTGATGGAGAGCTTTTCACCGGCCGCAATGAGGATCTGCTGCTTGACGAGGTCCACGCCCGTGACCTCTTCGGTGATGGGGTGTTCAACCTGGATGCGCTTGTTGACCTCGAGGAAGTAGAAGTTGCCCGAGTCGTCGGCGATGAATTCCACGGTACCGGCATTCGAATAGCCGGCCATCTCGGCGATCGCCAAGGCGGCCTTGCCCATCTTCTTGCGCAGATCCTTGAGGTCTTTTCGGTCGAGAAGCGGCGACGGGGTTTCTTCGATGACCTTCTGGTTCCGGCGTTGGATGGAGCAGTCGCGCTCACCCAAATGAATGATGTTGCCCCGGGTGTCGCCGAGGATCTGGAACTCGATGTGGTGCGGGTTCTCGATGAATTTCTCGATGTACACCCCGGAGTTGCCAAAGGCCTTTTCAGCCTCGGTGCGGGCGGTGTGGTAACCCTTGACGAGAGAAATATCGTTGTGGGCGGCCCGCATGCCGCGGCCGCCGCCGCCGGCGATGGCTTTGATCATCACCGGGTAGCCGATGCGCTTGGCCACCGTCAGGGCTTCTTGTTCGGTTTGGACCAGTCCGTCGGATCCCGGGGGTGTCGGCACCTTGGCCCGCTTGGCCAGATCACGGCTGCTGGATTTATCATGCAGCGCGTTCATGGCTGCCGAGCGAGGCCCGATGAAGCGGATGTTGCAGCTTTCGCAAACGTCCGCGAAGTGGGCGTTTTCGCTCAAGAAACCGTAGCCAGGATGGATGGCATCCACGTCGGTGATCTCAGCGGCGGAAATCAGCCGATCGATCCGCAAATAGCTGTCGGTCGAGGGACCGTCGCCGATGCAAATGGCCTCGTCGGCGACCTGCACATGCATCGAATTGGCGTCCGCCTTGGAATAGACGGCCACCGTCTTGATGTTCATCTCGCGGCAGGCGCGGATGATGCGCATGGCGATTTCACCGCGGTTGGCGATCAGGATCTTTTCAAACATGACAGGTAAAGGAACCTTCCGGTGGATGGCCCGATGGTTCGGGCCTGCCCGGAATTAGGAATGCCTCAGAGCGTATGCTCCGGTCGGCCACTGATTCAAAGCGGGCGAATCTTGAACAGAACCTGACCAAACTCAACCGGTTTGCCGTTCTCCGCGACCATGGCCGTGATGACACCTCGGGCTTCGGCCTTGATCTCATTCATGACCTTCATGGCCTCCAGGATGCAGACTACCGTTTCTGGTCCAACTTCGCTGCCGATCTCGACGTAGGGCGCTGCGTCCGGAGAAGGGGTGTTGTAGAAAGTTCCGATCATCGGGCTCCGGATTTCCGTTTCAGGACCGGAAGGTGAGGCCGAAGCGGTCGGTGCCGCAGGCAGTGTTGCCGCGGACTGCCGCGCCAGTGCCGAGTAGGCCGTGAGCTCGGGATCATCCACGGGTCCTCCCAGCATGGGGCCGGATCCTCCGATGGGACGCTTGAGCTTGATCTTGAAGTCTTTCTCCTCGAGTTCGAACTCCGACAGGGAGTTCTTCTTCATCAGGTCGATGATCGATTTGATTTCTTTCAGGTCCACAGTGCAGTGCTTTTTTGTGTTGGGGTCGCTCCAAGGAATTGGAGCGGAACGCCTCAAGATGATCGTGAGTGCCAGAACCGAAGCCGAACTGAAGAGATTTCTTCAGGTGACAGTTTCGTGTCGAAGCAAGCGCAAGCTAGGGAAGTTTGGCTGATCAGGTCAAGTGCCACTTCTTGCGGTTTTTGCGTCAACTCCTGTCAAAATCGAGGTTTACGCGGTTTAGTTAACATTAACGGCAGCTTCCAGAGCCAGAATGTAGGACAAAGCGCCGAATCCACTGATTTGTCCGCGGCAAACCGGAGCAATCATGGAGTGGTGTCGAAACGGCTCGCGGGCGTGGATGTTGGACAGGTGCAACTCGATGACCGGGAGTTCAACGGCGGCAATGGCGTCGCGCAGGGCGATGCTGGTGTGAGTGTAGGCCGCTGCATTCAACGCGATGGCATGGGCCGCGCCTTTGGCCTGCTGGATCCAGGTGACGAGTTGGCCTTCATCGTTGGTTTGTCGGAACTCCACCGACACTCCCAAGGTTCGGGCCCTCTCCTGAACAGAAGCTTCGATGCTGGCCAAAGTATCCCGGCCGTAGATCTCCGGTTGTCGGGTGCCCAGCAAATTCAAGTTGGGACCATTGAGGAAGAGGATCTTCATCGCACTGCTTGTGAGGTTAGGGATCCCCAAACGAATCACCAGACGGGAATTCAATCCCGTCGGCCGGGGAGGTCATTGGGACATCAGGGTATTGGGCGTCAACGGCGCCGGCCGATATTCAGGGTCATGGTGCCGCCCAGGAAGGTCTGGATGCGGGTTTCAGTGAAACCCAATTCCCGAAGGCCAGAGTCCACACCGTGTTGCGCGGGATAGGCTTTGAGCGAATCGAGGATGTAGCCGTGGGTGTCGCCATCCCCGCAGAAAATCTTCCCAAACAGCGGGCAGATGCGTTCGAGGTATTGGTAATAAACCCAGCGCCAGGGCAGGAAGTCGGGTTTGCCAAAATCGAGGACCAACAGTCGTCCCCCGGGCTTGAGCACTCGGGTCAACTCCCGTAGCCCCCGCTGGAAGTCGGCGAGATTGCGAAGACCATAACTGATGGTCACCACGTCGAAGGATCGGTCGGCAAAAGGCAGGTTGAGGGCGTCTCCTTGTTGGAATTCTACGGTGCCGGAGCCGGCGGGGAGGGGGGCTTGGGCGGCTCGTCCTTTCGCCACATCCAGCATGGGCTGGCTGAAGTCGAAGCCCACGGTGTCGGCTCCGGTTTGGGCCAATTTGAAAGTGACATCGCCCGTTCCGCAGCAAACGTCCAGAGCGTGATCCCCTGGTTGGAGGGCGGCCGCTGCCACCATTTGATGTTTCCAGAGCCGGTGCATCCCGAAGCTCTGGAGGTCGTTGATGACATCGTAACGGGGAGCGATGGTGGCAAAGAGATCCCCTACCTTGGGGGCTCGTTCGGTGCCGGGAACAAAGAACTTGCTGGCCATAAGACCTGGGAGAGTGGGTGGGTCAGCGGCGCCGGCGATGGAACTCTTCGACTTGTTCCCGAGCGGTCACCGCCCGCCAGACCGCTCCGGTGGGCAATCGGTTCTGGGTGGTCTGGCTCAGTTTCTGAAGGCGCTGCTCAAGGGCATCGCGCTCTTCTTCCAGTTTCCGGACCCGATTTTCCATTTTGGCCAAAGCCTTCGAGGTGTCTTTGGACGTGATGGGGGATTCGGTGGCCGGAGTTGCTTTTAGTGCGGTTGCCAGACGTTTTTCGAGGGCGGCCTTTTCACGGGCCAGTCGCTCACGGAATTCGCGCTCGGTGGACAAGGCAGATCGAAGCTCCACCTCACGGGCTGATCCTTCCTTGAGTGAAGCTCGGAGTTTCCAAACCTCGGTTCGGAGGGTTGAGACTTCGGTGGCGCGGACACTCGCATCCACGGCGGTTGAGTTGGTGGTGGCGCTGGTGGCCGCGGCCAACTTGCGTTCCGTGGCAACGAGTTCTGCTCGAATGACCTCGCGTTCGGTCTTTTCTGCGGCCAAGGCCGTTTCCAGGGTCTTCACGGCTTCGGCTCGCTGATCGGCTCCCCGAGTCAGTTCGCTGACCTTGGTCTTGAGTGCCTGATTGGACAGTTCCAGGTCCGTGCGGGCCTGTTTTTCCTTGGCCAACGTGCCGGCGATCAATTCGGCGTTGGCCATGCTGCGTTCGGTGTTGGCCTTGGCCAGGGCGAGGGAGTTTTCGAGTTGTCGGATCTTGGCCAGGCTTTCCTCGGAGGATCGGGCCTGCAATTCGGCCAGTTGCTTTTCCAGCCCTGCCTTTTCGGAGTTCAAGGCCGTGTTGCGCTTTTTGGTGTCGTCGAGGTCGATTTGGAGTTGGGTCAATTTGGCGGATAGGTCCGCAACTTGTTTGCCGCGCTCCGTGTCCGATTTGAGTTCGGTGACCTGCTGCTTCAGGGTGGAGTTCTCCTTTTGGAGGTTTTGCAGTGCTCCGTCTTGCAGTTCCTTGAGTTTGGCTTCGACCTCTTGCTTCTGCTTTTCGATGCGGCTGGCTGCGACCTTCTGTTCCAGCAGGTTCTTGCTGGCCTCGTTCAGGGCGGCTCGGGCTTCATCGGCGACCACTTTGTCGACCAGATTGCGGCGCTCGATTTGTTGCTGTTCGAGTGAGGCCAGCAGCACCTTGTTGGTGGTTTGAAGGGCTGTGATCCGCTCAATGGCCGACTGGAATTCCTTGGGATCGACGGGCGCAGGTTGCGCGGTCAGCGCTTCGCGCAGCTTGGCTTCGAGCAATTGCTTGTCGGACGAGAGGCGCTGGATTTGCAGGTTCAATTGCTCAAATTGGGCGATGACCTCGCCATTCGGTGCCAGAGCCGTGGCCGGTGCCGCATTGGATGCGACCGGTGCCCCTGTTGCCGGAGCGGTCGCCGGTTTTTCAGAGGCTTCCGGCTTGGTTTTCAGGGTTTCCAGCCGCTCGGTCACATAGCGGAGCCGATAGGACACCACCCGTTCGTTCCAGGTCGGAAAATTGCGGCGTAGCACCTCCAGGCCGGATTTGGCCTCGGTGTACGCATCGCGGGCCGAAGACCACTGGCCTGTCTCCCGATTCGCATCGGCCTGCTGGATGAGGTTGTATATGCGAATGAAGGCGTCATCAGCGCCATCGGCACATACCTGACCCAAACCAAGGCAAAGCCACACGATGAGGTGGCCCAGCAGTTTCCGGAGACGGTTCATCGAGGGACAGGCTATCGCAGGATCCAGGGATAGGCTAGTGGACAGGCTAGGGACAGGCTAGGGACGAGCTAACGAGGTCGAGCGAAGGGTCCTTGGTATGGGAATGATTCCGCAAGACGGCTATTTCAGCTCACGAATGCGGATGTTGCGGAAACTCACGGCATCGCTATGATCCTGAAGCAGGATGGGTGTCGGGAATCGGGTGCCCCACTTGGGCTCGTTCTTGAATTTGCTGGCAGCCTTGGCGGCGGCCAGTTCCGGCGAACCGATGCGGTACTTCAGCACGCAGTCGCCGTTGAGCCAGTGTTCGACGGAGTCTCCGCGGACGATGATGGCCGACTCGTTGATCTCTCCGGCCGGCTTCACTCGGGGCGATTGGGCTGGCATTGCATCATAGAGCCCGGCTGTCTGGCGTTTGGGTCCGATTTTTGCATCGGGATGGGCGGCGTCATCGATGACTTGATATTCATGACCAATGGCCGCCTTGCGGGCCTCGTCGATGAAGTACTTCACGCCACTGTTGCCGCCAGCTGAGATCTTCCATTCGAAGCGGAGTTCAAAGTCGGTGAAGAGCCGGTCGGTGATGATGTCTCCACCGCCGCCTTTGGCCACATGCGTGAGCCAACCGTCTTCCACCTTCCAACCTTGTTCCGGAAAGGAGGGTTTGCCGAATCCTCGCCATCCCGCAGTGGATTGGCCGTTGAAGAGTGCGATCCAAGGAATGGGCTTGCCGGAGCCAGTCGCCTTCGGTGCGTCCGCACTCTGGGCGGTCGAACCGAGGGACAGGCACAGCAGTAACGATGCGAGAGGACGGGCTTTCATGCCTCAAACGCTGGACCGGCCGGGTCCACCGACGCAATACCGGAAAGGATGGAGGGTCTGAGCTTGGGGTTAGCTCAGCGCCTTTTCGGCTGCGGCGATGTCTTTGACGATTTGTGCCTTGAGGGCTTCGAGGTGGGCGAATCGCCGCTCCGGACGCAGAAAGCTGACCAACTCCACGCAGAGATCTTTCCCGTACAAATCGCCCTGAAACCCCAGCAGGTGAGCCTCGAACCGGAGTTGAGGTTGTGCCGACTGGAGGGTGGGGCGCAGACCCAGGTTGACCGCCGCCGGGAATTCACCGCCGGCATGGCGCGCGCGCGCGGCATAGACCCCGAAGGGCGGGAGTTCGAGTCCGTCGACCGGAATGTTCGCTGTGGGGAACCCGAGAGACTGCCCTAGTTGGTCTCCACGGACGACGGTGCCAGCGATGCTGTACGGACGACCCAGGAGTTCGGCAACTTGGTTCAACTTTCCGTCTCGCAAGGCGCTGCGCACGCGGGTGCTACTGACGATCTCGGCACCGATGTGAATGGGAGCCACGGCGTTGACCGAGAACCCCAGTTCGCGGCCCAGGGTTCGCAGGAGCGGAACATTGCCGCTACGACCCTGACCAAAGTGGAATCCCTGACCCACGGTGAAGCTGCGGAGACCGCCGAATCCGTGGACCAAATCCCTGACAAAGGCTTCCCCAGTCTTCTGGCTCAGCACTTCGTCAAAGCCAAGCACCAGCACCGCGTCAGCACCCTGAGCCTCGATGGCAGCGATGCGTTGGGGCAGAGATTGCAGGAGTCGTGGGGCCTTGTCCGGCCGGACCACGGTCAATGGGTGCGGATCGAAGGTGGCCACCACCGTCGAGGCTCCTCGCGTCCGGGCATCCATCTTCGCTTGTCGAATGACATGCTGATGGCCGAGGTGGATGCCATCGAAAAAACCCAAGGCCAGGCAGACCCCGTGCGGGCCGAAGGGCTGAGGGGCACTCAGGATGGGCACAGGCATCAGCGGGCCACGTAAGGGGCCTTGTCTCCGAACTGGAGACTGGGGGCGGTCGCCGTGGCGCTGACATCGAAGCCGATCCAATGGCCATTGGCGGAGTGGGATGGGAAGCCACAGGCGATGGCGAATTCTCCCGCTTCGTCGGCGGTGAATTGGAATGGCACACCCACCTTGCCGGTGGTGCCGCGGACCGGGTAAGGAGTGGAAGCTCCCTTGAAGGCGGGTTCGCCCATCTGGAGCTTCTTCACCACGGGTTTTTCCACCACGATGGCACTATGGGGCACCGGGCTGTTGTTGGTGAAGACCACAGATACGGTCCAGCCTTGAGGGATGGTGTAGCGGGCCCCGCCCTTGGCGAAGCCGTTGAAGTTCATCCCGTAGTTCACCGAGTTGTAGGCCGAGACCACGACCAGTCGGGCGGTCTTTGGCTCCTTGGGATCCACCGACAGGAACATCGATTCCTTGGGTTCCGCCGCCTTGGATTCGCCGGCGGGTGCACCGTGGTCGTGATCGGCGGCGGGCGCTGGGGCATCGGCAGCTCGAAGCAGCGGAGTCAGCGTGAAAACACTGGCGAAGACACAGGCGAGGGCGAATGGACGGAACATGGCGTTCAGTTGGTTGGCGGCAATAAGATCCCCAAAAAGGCCCGGGGGCCAAGCCTGAGCTTTGCCCCCGGGTGACGGTGTGAGTTGAGAAGGGTTCTGCCACTGGCGGATCACTCCAGAGGCGCCACCTCCGCGCCGGCCGGTACCTTGTCGGCCGGCACGAGCATCCAGACCGCGCCGCGCTCATTCTGCGCGGGATCAGCCGGGCCTCCGTAGTTGGCCTTGGCGTCGGTGACGTAGAGGGTGCCGTCGGAACCTTGGCCGCCGCCGGTGAACATCAGCTTCGAGTTGAGCAGTTCCTGCATCTGCCACTTGCCTTGAGCATCGCGTGCCGAGCCCCAGACCTTGCCGGAACCCCAGTCGCCAAAGAAATACGTGCCATCCATCTGGGGATACTTGGTGCCGCGGTACACGCCGAAGCCGATGACGCAGTTGCCCTGGTCGACGTGGCTGTATTCGCAAATCGGCGGCTCACCGACCTTCGGAGCATCCTTGACCGCGTCGAGATCGGGCTTGCCGCTGGCGTCGAGCGGCAGCGGGAACGGGTGCGTACCGCACATGAACTTCCAGCCGTAGTTCACGCCAGCCTTGCCGCGGGGCTCGAAGTTGACCTCTTCGAAGTGGTTCTGACCGATGTCGGCGATGTACATGTCGCCGGTCTTCGGGTCGAACTGGAAACTCCACGGGTTACGCAGTCCGTAGCTCCAGATCTCCGGCTTCGCATTGGGGTGGATCTTGTTGAAGGCCTCCTCGGTCACGCCGAAGAGTTTCATCTGGGAGCCGGGGGTGATGAAGGGGTTGTCCTTGGGGATGGAATAACCGCGATCCGGCTGGGACGGGTTGACATCGATGCGCAGGATCTTCGCCAGCCAGGTGCTCAGGTCTTGGCCGGCACCCAGCACGTCGCCTTCCCAACCACCGTCGCCGCTGCCGATGTACAGGCAGCCATCCGGGCCGAAGGCGATCTCGCCGCCATTGTGGTTGGCGTACGGGCGGGGCATTTGGAACACCACGCGGGCCGACTCCGGATCGGCCTTGTCAGGGTTGGTCTTGGAGACCTGATACTCGACGATGAAGCCCGCACCGTTGAACCACATGTCGGAGTAGTGGACGTAGAATTTGCCGTTTTCGGCGTATTTCGGATGAAACTCGAGATCGTAAAGCCCCTGCTCCAGGAACGAGCTGACCACCGTTTCGTGGATGTCCAGGAAGGGCTTGTCCTGGACCTTGCCGTTCTTGATGAGTTTCACCACGCCGGTTCGTTCGCAAACGAACAACCGGTTGTTGTCGCCCGGAGCCAAAGAAACGCGGACCGGGTCCACGAAGCCGCCAGCGACCTTCACGAGGGACAGCTTGACGGGCTTCGGCAGTTTGCCGCCGGGGAGGGCGGTGTTGTGTTTGGGTTCAGCGGCCACCGCAGTCAGCGACAGGGCGGAAGCGAGCAGGAGTGGAGTGAGGAGTTTCATCGGTAGGTTTGAATGAGGTTGGAGAAAGGTTTTCGACGCGATCATGGCCTGGACGGTGTGGTCGGGTGGGTGAGGTTTGTCGGTCCGACTCCGACTTGAGGAGCCTGAATCGGTGTCCCCGCCGTGAAGAGCGGCATCGACCGCTGGATGGATCGGGCGACCCCCCAGGAGAGCGGGGTGATCACCAGGATCCAGGCGATGATGAACAGGAGTCGTTGCATGGCGTTCGAAACTCAGGGCTGCGTCTTCAGATGATGCCGTGCGTCCACCGGTCGCACCAGCAGGTTGGCGATGAGTCCGATGAGCAGCAGGCCGCTCATCAGGTACAGAGTGCTGTTGTAGGCTTCAGCGGCTGGCACTCCGGCCTTTTTCTTCGCCGTGGAAATGTAGTTGATGAGCTGGGGGCCGACGATGGCGGCCAGCGACCAAGCGGTGATGAGGCGGCCGTGGATGGCTCCCACCTGATGGGTTCCGAAGAGGTCTCGGAGATAGGCCGGAATGGTGGCAAAACCGCCGCCGTACATGGAGATGATGAGAGCCGTGACCGCCACGAAGAGGGATTTGCTGCCGATCTTCTGCGTCCAGGGCACCGATACGTACAATAGCGCGCCGAGGAGAAAGTAGATCGCATACACCGTCTTGCGGCCGGTGAGGTCCGAGACCGAGGACCAGAAGAAGCGGCCACCCATGTTGAAGAGTGACAACAATCCGGCGAACCCACCGCCCACCGCGGCACTGACGCCGAAGAGGTCCTGACACATCAGCGAAGCTTGCCCGAGGATGCCGATGCCCGCGCTGACGTTCATGCACAGGACGATCCACAGCAGCCAGAACTGGGGCGTTTTCCAAGCGGTGTCCACCGAAACGGCCTGGCCGGGGCCGGCTTTGGAACCGGTGGCGGCAGGTTTCCAACCGGCCGGCTTCCAGTCGGCCGCAGGAACCCGGACGAGCCAGGCTCCAAAGAGCATCCAGGCCGCATAGAGTCCGGCCATGGTGAAGAAAGTGGAAGCGACCCCGGGGTTGGTGGCCGTCTTGAAGAACGACATCAGGGTGACACCCAGAGGCGCACCGATGAGGGCGCCACCGCCGAAGCCCATGATGGCCATGCCTGTGGCCATTCCCGGGCGATCTGGAAACCACTTCATCAGCGTGGAGACCGGAGCGATATAGCCCAGGCCCAGCCCGATACCGCCGATCACGCCGTATCCCAGATACACCAACCACAGCCAGTGCTGCTGCACTCCGATGCCCGACAACACCAGTCCGGAACAAAAACAAGTGGCGCTGGCGACCATCACTTTGCGGGGACCGCTGCGCTCCACCCATTTGCCGAACACGGCCGCAGAAAGTCCGAGCAGAACCAAGGCAATGGAGTAAATCCAACCGATTTGCGGGATGGTCCAATCCCGCGTGGGATCGTGGGCGGCACCTCCGAGGAGTCGGCTCAGGGGTTCATTGAAAACACTGAAACCGTAGACTTCACCAATGCACATGTGCACGGCAATGGCCGCCGGCGGCACCAGCCACCGCGAAAATTCAGGACCCGCCACAGTGGCTTCACGGGACAGAAAATGGGGCGAGTCGTTGCTCATTCTGCGGGACGGGAGTCAGTCGATTGAGCGCCGTTCCCGTCCGCGAGCCAAGCCAGAAAGCAACGGGGTCGCCCAGCTGTTCAGCCGGTCCGCTAAGCCGTCAGTCAGTTTCCGCTGTTCGGCAGCACCCGCACGGTCAGAGCCGATGGTGCCTGGGGTGTGCGGTGCAATTGGTGGAGTGCCTTGCGAAAGTCCGATGCCTGGGTCTGGGCAATGGTGGGCAAGGGTCTCCTGCAAATCGCTTGGACGGCAGCCGACCTTTCGCTCCATCCTGCGCGCATGTCCGACCCCGCCACTCCCTACCGGGACATTCATTCCGAGGCTTTCCTCCACCGTTTGATGCGGCGGCAGTTGTCCTTGTCCATCCTCTGCGCGAGCGCGTTCTTGGTGGCGTTGGTGGGGTTGCCGCTCCTGAATTATCTGGCCCCGGAACTCATGGCGCGGCGTGTCGCTGGCTTCACGTGGTCGTGGTTGGTGCTGGGTGTGTTGTTCTTTCCCTTCGTTTGGGCCATCGCCTGGGTGTTCATCCGGCGCTCGATTCGGTTGGAGACGCGGGAAGTCGACGAGGTTCGGGGATCGGTTGGGACGATCACTGAAGGTCGCTGAGCATTGGTTGCAAACCGCCAACACCGCCCCTGCATGGACCTTATCAAAGCCTTTCTCGACGTGGTGCTGCATCTGCAGGACCACCTCTATCGACTCACCAGTGATCACGGTGCGTGGGTCTATGGTATTCTCTTTCTGATCATCTTCGCCGAGACCGGTCTGGTGCTCACGCCGGTGCTTCCGGGCGATTCGCTGCTCTTCGCCGTGGGCGCGGTGGCGGCCAATCCGGCTTCAGGCCTCAATGTCTGGGTGGCTGGAGTCCTGATGATCGTCGCCGCCGTGATTGGAGACGCGGTCAACTATTCCGTGGGGCAGTTTGCGGGTGGTTATCTGACTCGAAGATTTCCGAAAATCATCCGGCCCGAGTACCTTCAGAAAACCCAACATTTTTTCGAGGTGTACGGCGGCAAG
>JARXAF010000111.1 GCA_029865985.1 Verrucomicrobiota bacterium | reverse complement strand
GGATCCAGACCCGCGCCCAACCCGTTCCAATTTCGACAAGCAACCAGAATGCTCTGGCCCTGAGTGCCGGGTCCGGTTCCTATCTGTCCCCAAGCATGAACTTCGTTCGTTGGCTCACTCTTTCGACTCTGGCCGCATCGGTGGTCTGGGGTGCTGAGACTCCGTCCATCGAGGGGGCCATGGCCTTCATGCGCAAGGGGGACTCGACCAACGCCATCGCTACCCTGAGCGCCTTCTTGAAGGAGAAGCCCGAGGATGTGCGGGCCTGGCACTTGCGGGCCCAAATGCGCGGTCTGACCGGTGATGCCGAGGGGTCCATCTCCGACTTCGGCGAAGCGATCCGGCGCAATCCCAAGTCGCCCTATTTGGTCGAGGAGCGCGGAATGCTGCTTTTTCGACGCAACGAGATCGAAAAGGCCCTCATTGATTTCGATCGCGCCAACGAGCTGGACTCCCGCATGGCGCCACAGAATTGGCAGCGTGGGATCGCGCTTTACTACGCGGGGCGCTTTGGCGACGGACGCCGTCAGTTCGAACTGCACCAGACAGTCAACACCGCCGACGTGGAGAACGCGGTCTGGCATTTCCTCTGCGTTGCCCGCGAAAAGAATGTCGAGACGGCCCGAGCCCAATTGATTCCCATTCAGGGGGATGCCCGCGTCCCGATGAAGGAGGTGCATCGACTGTTTGCAGGCAATGCGACGCCGGCCGACGTGATGAAGGCCGCCGAAGAAACTCCGGCCGAACCCCAGACCAAGCAAAAGCACCTCTTCTACGCCCGGCTTTATCTGGGACTTTATTTTGAAGCGACCGGGGACAAGACCCGTGCTGCTGAACACATCCGCACGGCGTCCGACATGGCTCCGCGCGACGACTACATGGGCGATGTCGCCCGTGTCCACGCCCGCCGATTGAAAGAATGAACCCTCCTCCGAATCCCTCGTCCGATTTCAGCAATGGTCCACGCCGCGGACCCGCCCGCCCCCCGGGTGGTGCCCGATTCTTTCAAAAACGTCGTCCCTTCGGTCCACGTCAGGATAGCCCTCCTCCCCGGGGTCCACGTCCTGATATACGTCCTGGTCCACGTTCAGGCCCACGTCCCGGGCCAGGTCCTCAATCGGAGCAGCGGAATCCGTCGCAACGACCCGAGGTCCGGCGCCCCCAAACTCAGCGCGAAGAACTGGCCGACGAACCGGGAGGGATTCCGCCCTCCCAGATGACGCCGTTGCAATTGGCCGCGCGTATCGTGAGTCGCTCGTCCATCGACAATCCCGCCGACATGGTCTTGCGTCAGACCTTGTTCCGCCGTCGAGGGCTCTCCCCATCCGATACCACCTGGGTCAGCCGGGCCGTCTTCAGCTATTTCCGGTGGGAGCGCTGGTTGGCAAGCGACCGTCCTCTGGAAAGCCGCATCGAGGATGGGATGCGCCTGGCGGCACGATTCGCTGCGGATCCCAAAGCCTTTTCCAACGATGAGCTGGTGCGCAATACCCTGCCGGAATGGGCGGCGGCACACATGCCCATCACCCCGGAGCTGGCACGCGCCTTCCAGCGGGAGCCTCAGCTCTGGCTCCGCAGCCGACCTGAATTCTCCGAAGAACTGGCCAACCGCCTCCGCGATGTCCAAGCCGGCCCCTTCCCGGATGCCTACCAGTACTCCGGCCGGGAAGACCTCTTCCTCGATCGTGGCTTTCAAGCAGGTCAGTTCGAAATCCAGGACGTGGCTTCCCAGGCCGTGGGCCGTATTTGTGCACCACGCAACGGCGAGGTCTGGTGGGATGCCTGCGCCGGCGAAGGTGGCAAGACGCTGCACCTATCCGCACTCATGGGCGGCAAGAGCCTCATCTGGGCCAGCGACCGCGCGGGGTGGCGTCTGGATCGCCTGCGTCAACGGGCCGGACGGGCCAAGTGCTTCAACTACCGGGCCGTTCACTGGGATGGATCGGAACACCCGCCCACCAAGACTCGCTTTGATGGCATTCTTCTGGACGCCCCCTGCTCCGGCTTGGGCACCTGGGGTCGCAACCCCCACTCCCGATGGACCACCACGGTGCAGGATGTTGAAGAACTCGCGGCCATCCAGCGGCAATTGCTCCAAAATGTGGCCGACTCCCTCAAGCCGGGCGGACGCCTGATTTACGCCGTGTGCACCCTGAGCCACGCCGAAACCTCCGGAGTCGCCGATTGGTTCACGCAAGAACGCAGCGATTTTGATACGCTGGCCGTGGTCAACCCCTTCCAGCCGGATGAACCTCCGGTCACCCAGCTGCACCTCTGGCCGCAAGACACCGCCGGCAACGGCATGTTCATTGCCGCCTGGAAGAAGCTCTAAGCCGTAACGACCGAGCTCACTGAATCGTGGGCCAATGTGCGGGACGCTCCACTCGGGTGGAGCGTCCACTTCCTGAGGTTATTGCCAGAATCCGGGCACCTCAGGACTTGAGTCCCAAACCCAGGCTCTCGCGGCAGAAGCGGAGACTCTTCTCCAGTTCATCGCGCTGACGCTGCTTGTCGCCGCCATCGTACTGATCCATCGCCTGCCCGCGGCGGGCGACGGCCAGGAATCGGGAGAATTCGACGGCGGACTTCTTGGGGAAGGCCTCCCAGAAAGAATCCTGATAATAGGGGAATTCGACGGCGAATCCGCCGATCGTCTCGATGTTCACCGCCACACCGGGGCACAGTTGCGCGTACCGATCGAAGTACCGATTCAAATCCACACAGCCGCCGTCGCCCATGGCCGTCCACTGCACCTTGCACCCCTTGTCGGTTTGCCAAATGCGCGAGTCCCGCAAGCTGGTCGTGATCGCGTAGGGCCCGAGTTTCTCCAGGCTGTCCAGGGGATCTTCGAGAGTCCAAGCCGCATTGCCGGAGTCCATGTTGGCTCCGACAAACTCGCGACCGGCTCCTTCGATCAAGGTGATCAATTCATCGGCCGTCATGTCGCCTGCGTGGTTTTCCACCGACACTTTCACACCCAAATCCAAGGCCTGATTCCGACAGGCCTTCAAGACCTTGACCGTGTCGGCGATTCTCGCCTCGATGCCACCCGGAGTCCGGCGATCGTCGCGTGAACCGAGCACCACGCGGAAGGCCGGCGATCCCACCGCCTTGGACAAGCGCAGCCCCAAGGACAGGTGTTCCTCGGCAGTACCCCAATCTTTTTTGAACGACTTGGAAGTCGGACAAATGCTCCACGAGCCCAACAAAATCTCTACTCCCTTGTCGGCGGCGTACTTGCGGAGTTCAGCCGCGGCCGAGGTTTCCGACGAACCCAGTCCGGCCAGATCAGTGATGAAGAGCGTGTCGAGCTTCAGGCCGGCCGCGTAATCCACCAACTCGCGACCCTTCCATCCCCAGGCCCGGACGGCGAAATTGTCGATACCCAGCTTGATGCGGTTGCCTGAAGCATCTCGACGGGCCGGAACAGCGGCCGAGGCGATGGGGGCCACGAGAGCAGAGGCGCCAGCCACAGTGGCGGCCGTAAGGAAGGTGCGGCGATTCATGGTTTGAAGAAAACTTTTGCCGGGAGACGTCCGTTTGGCCAGAGCGGAAAACCGTCTCAGTTAGGCATCCGGACGGACACCGGTTGGCACCGAAACGGGCGGAACCCAGTCCCGCGACTGGGGATCGTGGGGCAAACCGTAGGCCTCGGCCAAGCGACGAGCCATGCGCGCCTCGGCTCCGGAGCTACCGAACCACCACAGCAGGTACAACCCATTGACGGCACTCCAACCGCTCCAAAGAAGCGCCCACAAAAACCAGACACCCGTATCCAACTGGTTCCACAGTCTCCAGGCGCTCGAGAGGATCATCAGCCCCCAGACGGCGCAAAAATGCAGAGTGTACACCGAGAAAAACGACCACGGACGCGCATAGCTGAAACCGCTCAACTTGGGCGAGGCATGGGGATAGAAGTAATCGGCCTCCAATTCCGAGGCGATCAGGGTCTGCGAACCCAACAGCCCATTGATCCGGGCCTCAATGGCTCGCGCATGCACTCGGGCAAAATCGCAGAAGTGCAGAAAGAACGACGCGGTGACTCCGGTGCTCACCAATCCGAAACAAACCACGAGCCAACCCATCCAACGGTCCCACAAGATCAATCCGCCGGCCACCAACGAGGAGATCAGCAAGAGGGAGAAGAACTTGCGGTTGTAGGCGTATTGCATCGCCCGCATCCGCTCCAACTGCCGGGTCAGGGCATCGTATTCCAGACGGGTCCGGTCCGCAGGCGAAAGTCCGCGGACATCGAGAGGGGGTTGTGAATCCGGGTTCATTCGGCGGTTTCCTGGGTGGAGATCGGTTCGCTGGCTGCACCTTTCACGGCTTTGAACATGGCCAGACATCGGCCGCGTTGCACATCGTGCTGAACAATGGGCGGCAGGTATCCACTCCGGGCCAGCAACAGCGGGCTGGCCCACGGCTCATGGATGTCATCCGAGGGAGCGCTCGCCAATTCGGGGACCCAACGCCGGACGAAGGCTCCGTCTGGATCGCATTTGAGTCCTTGGGTCACCGGGTTGAAAATGCGGAAGTACGGAGCGGCATCGGTGCCACAACCCGCACTCCACTGCCAACCGCCGTTGTTGGCGGCCAAATCGCCATCCACCAACGTCCGCATGAAGTAGCGTTCACCCCGCTGCCAGGAGACCATCAAATCCTTGGTGAGGAACATGGCCACGATCATGCGGAGGCGATTGTGCATCCACCCGGTGGCATTCAGGCAACGCATGGCCGCATCGACGATGGGATACCCCGTCTGGCCTGCACACCACGCGTCGAACTGCGCATCGGTTCCCTGCCACTGGATGTGGTTGTACTCCGGACGAAAAGCACCGGAGGCGACCCGGGGATGGTTGGCGAGGATCTGGATATAGAACTCACGCCAGATGAGTTCACTGAGCCAGGTGTCGCAAGACTTCAGACTAGCCGCCGTCGTGGCTCGGGAGCGGGCGGATTGCAAGCGGCTCAACACCGTCCGGATGCCTAACGTGCCGAAACGCAAGTGCGGCGACACCTGAGAGGTGCCGGGGATTTCCGACAAGACATTGCGACCGTGGTCGTAACCGAAGACCCGCGCCTCGAGGAAAGAGTCCAAGGCTTCCAACCCCGCTCGCTCACCGGCCGGGAATAATTGCTGCGCCAGCGGATGTCCCAAAACCTCCCCCCCGCTGGGCAAGGGTAACGACACCACCGAAGGGGCTGGAGCTTTGGGAGCTCCCAGGCGAGGCACCGGAGCCGGCACCGGCAACAACTTCCAGGCCCGCGAGTACGGGGTGAACACACTGAAGACTGTCCCCGTGCGCGTCAGGACTTCCCGTTCTTCGTGGATCACCAAATCCTTGTGCGATCGGAAGGCAATCCCCTGCTCGTTCAATGCGACCCGGACCCGCTCGTCCCGCGCGACGGCATAGGGCTCATAATCGCGGTTGGCGAAGACAGCACTGGCATCGACCTCACGGGCCAAGGCTGGAATGACAGACTCCGGTGGACCTTGGCGCACCACCAACCGATGCCCCAGACTCTCCAAATTGCGGGACAACGCTTCGAGAGAGCGGAGGAGAAAGTTCACCCGTGCCGGACCCACGTCTGGAGACTTCAGGATCGCTTCGTCCCAGCAAAAGACCATCACCACCCGATCCGACTCGGTATACGCCTGGCAAAGCGACGTATTGTCGGAAACCCGAAGGTCCCGGCGAAACCAATGGAGAACCGTTTTCAAGAAGAGACGCTTAATAGGCCGCAGGCATTGTTCAACTCGGAGTCCAGAAACGCGGTTCAATCATTCAATCATGAACCGACCATGCCTGTTCCTGACCTGACGGAACGGATTCCGCAGACCGTCCTGACGTTGAAAAAGAGAAAATGCCAGGGTACCCACGGCAGACGCGGAACAAGCACCGTTGCTGCCTTCCGGCCCTGGCGGGGTTCACAAGTCCACGTTCCATGGGCCCTGGCGCGAGGAACCTAGGGGCGCGCATCCCTGTGGAACAAGAGGGAATTCCAGCGATTCCTCAAAACCGATCCAAACTCTCAGGGCTGCAGCACTTCAAGAATCCCCCCCAAAGTCTCCATAAAACCCTCGGTGAGGGTCGGACCATAAAAACACATGGTCCGGGATTCATAGCTGTTCAACGACTGATACCGGGTGGGAATCACATACCCCACATAGTCGCCATTGAAGCTGGTCACCGCGCAATGCACCCCACGGGTCCGCGCCTGAGTCTTGAGTTCAAGCGCCAGTTCACCCGAGAAGTCACAAGGGGTTGAGAGCCATATCCAAGAACCGATCCGGATTCCCTGCAGCGTGGTCTCATCGGCAACAGGCAATACGCGACGGGCGGCCCACGGCCTCAATTGAATGTGTTCGTCCAAACGAACGCGCAATGGGGGCAAGCGAAATGAGACCGCGACCGACCCCAGCGCCACTTGGGATTGCAACGCACAACCAGTCCTTCGGTCCAAGACTTGCCGAGCCAGTGATCGTCCCAATGCTTGGGCTCCCTCCCATCCGGGTTGAGTCGTGCGAGGCCCATGGCTGCCCACCGCTCCGGCGGCAAAGAGCGCCATTCCTCCGGTCTCGGCTTCGACGACCTCTTGCCAAACTCCCGGGTAGTCCCCGTGGAACTGCATCTCCCCGGATCCCAGCACGGTGGCATGGGCTCCATAAGATCCCCACAAGGCTTCCTGGCCGTCCTCACGTCGCACCCGCAGATAGGCGAAGCCCGGGTCCACCGAGCCGGATTCTCCCACCAACCGATTGCGAATCCCTTCCGGAGCGGCAAACGCATCAAAACCCACGGCCGCAGGTCCGACCGAACCCAGTGCCTCTCGAGCTACGTCGGTCAACTGGCCCACCATCCAAGTGCGAACTTCCGGAACAAAGGTTCCGCCGAATTGCTCCGCCACCAACCCTTCACCCCACCCGCCCAGGCTTCCGTGGGTATGGGTCGCGGTGAAATAAACCTGATCCCGACGAAGCCCTGGCCGAACTGTGAGATTGCTGACCACACCCTCAGCCACCTCGCGGGGTACGATCAACAGATCGGAAGCGATGAGCACCACCCGCTGTTCCCCGACCTGCATCGCAAGCGCCTTGGTCCATAACTCCTGACGCACACCCCTCGCGGGCTTTCCCTGCCGGGCCCCAAAGCCTGCCAGCGGCAACGCCCGAAACCGACCTGAAGCGCCATCATCTAGCGGGGTCCCCAGAATCGGAGTCAGGCGACGGCGTGCCCACCCCGCCTGCAGCCGCCCGGTTGCGATCCGGAGTTCCTGCTGCCGGGTCTTCAGGGACTGCTGCACCGAGGCCCGAACCGGTTCAGCCGTCCAGGGCACCGGGGCTTCAACCGGTGCCACAATGAACAACAGTGCTCCCAGCAGGGCTCCGATACCCGCACCCACTACCTTCATGCCCGTACGCCAACGTGATGCCATAACGGGACTTTGACGCGGCCGGCCTGGGTAAATCCAGCACCGCAATCAAAGGATCCCTGCCCCAAAGACCCAAGCGGGCAAAGCATTGAGGTCCAGAAAATCCAATGGACGCGCTCCGGTTGGAGCGGGCAGCAACGGCACCGGACAATTTTGCCGCCGAACCACCTTTGCCCGGGCACAAACGGGCTGTTTAGGCCTCAAAGTCGGCAAAAACATCGGTTTTTCGGCTGTTTTAAAGTCTGGCACGCCCGTTGCTAAAAGCTCCTCGCAATGAGTAGCGTCGCAGAAATCGAAATCATGAAGGCAATGGAGGTCCAGTTGCCTTTGGGCCTTCTGGGTTTTGAGAACATCAAGACCTACTCGCTCACCAGCCCTCCCGATCAAGAGCCGTTCAGCTGGTTGACGATGTCCACTGGAGAAGGCCTCGCCTTCCTAGTGTTGCCTCCCGCGTTCGTGCTGAACGACTACGCCCCGGACCTGAGCAATGATGATGTGAACTTCCTGGAAATCCGTCATCCCGATGATGCGATGATCCTGAACATCGTGAAACTGCGGCCCAACGGCACCGCCACGGTGAATCTCAAGGCCCCCATCGTGATCAACCGGCACACGATGATCGGAAAGCAGGTCGTCCTGAGCCAATCGGCTTACGCGATCAATCACCCGATTCAATCTGCCTAACCTGCACGAACCAAGGAGGGTCCTATGCTGATACTTTCACGCAAATCTGGAGAGAGCCTCGTCATCGACGGGCGGGTGATCGTCAAAATCATCCGTACCGACGGCGACACGGTCAAAGTGGGCATCGAGGCCCCGGCCAACATCCCTGTTCACCGCCAGGAGGTGTACGAAGAAATCCAAAAGGCCAATCGAGAGGCCGCCAATCAGGCACCGCTCGCCAAATTGCCTTCACTGGTCAAACCCAAGAACACCAGCGGTTCCACCCCTTTAAAACCTGCCAACAACCAACACCAAACTAAAATCGTATGATCATCAGTTCCAACTTGGCAGCGCAATCCGCTGCCAACGACCTCAGCAAGACGTCCTCAGCGCTGGCCAATTCGCTCGCCAAGCTCAGCTCGGGTTCCCGCATCGTCAATGCTTACGATGACGCGGCCGGGGTGGCCATCAGCATGCGCTTCGACTCCAAGATAGATCGAGCCAATGCGGCCAAGGACAACGTGGCCAACGCCATGTCCTACACCCAGACCCAGGACGCCTACCTCAAGCGTATCGCAAAGACGCTCAATCGCATGAGCGAACTGGCCATGTTGTCTCTCGACGGCACCAAGAGCGATGCCGATCGCACTCTTTATGACAACGAATTCACTCAGCTCAAGTCCTACATCGGGGATGTGGCGAGCAAGGAGTTCAATGGGGTCAGCCTGTTCTCGTCGGCGAACGTCACGTCCGTGATTGATTCAGAGGGGACCAGTTTCAACATGAGCCCCATCGATCTCGGTGCCTCAACCTACACGGCAGTCACTGGCGGGTCGATCTCGACAACAGGCAGCGCAACGACCGCACTTAACGACATCCGGTCCGCCATCACCCAACTGGCCGGCGACCGCGCCACCATCGGGTCCTATCAGTCTCGGCTCAATATGGCGAACGATCAGCTCGCGGCCACCATCGAGAGTTTCGGATCTGCCAGCTCGCTCATCAAGGATGTCGACGTCGCCCGCGAAAGCACCGAGTACTCACGTCAGAACATCCTCAACCAGGCCACGACTGCGATGCTCGCCCAGGCCAATAATTTACCTCAGTCGGTCATGCGCTTGCTGCCGCAGTAAACGGCACGCTTCCTCATGATGAATTAACGCTGATAAACCTCAGCAAACTTTCCAAATAACATGATCATCGGAACCAATCTCGCAGCCCAATCGGCCTCCAACGACCTTTCCCGGACTTCGGCCGCACTGACCAAATCGCTCGCCAAACTCAGCTCCGGCTCCCGCATCGTCAATCCCTACGACGACGCCGGCGGCCTCGCCACCAGCATGCGATTCGATGCCAAGATCGAACGCGCCAACGCCGCCAAGAACAACGTCTCCAACACCCAGTCGTTCGCCAACACCCAGGACGGCTACCTCAAGCGGGTCGCCCATACCCTGAACCGCATGAGCGAATTGGCCATGCTGTCCCTGGATGGCACCAAGAGTGATGCCGATCGGGCCCTCTATGACAACGAGTTCTCTCAGCTCAAGTCGTACATCACGGATGTCGCCAGTAAGGAGTTCAACGGAGTTGATCTGTTCTCTTCGGCCACCGTCACCTCGGTGATCGATTCAGAAGGCACTTCATTTGAAATGTCGGGCATCAACCTGGGATCCTCAACCTACACCAGCGTCACGGGAGGTTCGTCCAGCATCAGTTCCACGACCACGGCAACCACTGCGTTGACGAGTATCCAAGGAGCGATCACCGAACTGGCGTTGAACCGCGCCACCATCGGCGCTTACCAGTCCCGCCTCAACATGGCTTCGGACAACCTGGATGCCACCGTTGAAACCTTTTCGGCTGCCACCTCCGCCATCAAGGACGTGGATGTCGCCCGCGAAAGCACCGAGTACTCCCGGCAGAACATCCTCAACCAGGCCACGACTGCAATGCTCGCTCAGGCCAACAGTTTACCTCAGTCGGTCATGCGCTTGCTGCCTCAGTAAACGGCACACTTCCTCGCGAAGAGGATTGACTGAGATCCCACGGCACCAACCGATCTCGTTTCCATGAAACTTGGGACCAATATCGCGGCACAATCCGCCTCCATGGCTCTGGCACAAACCTCTGCCGCTTTGGCGAGGTCGTTGAGCCAACTCAGTTCCGGTTCCCGGATCCTCAACGCGTCCGAATTGGCGATGAGCATGCGGTTCGATGCCAAGATCGAGCGCGCCAATGCCGCCAAGGACAACGTATCCAGCGGTCTGTCCTACGCCTCCACCCAGGATGGTTATCTGAAGCGAATCGCCAGGACTCTGGACCGGATGAGCGAACTGAGCATGCTCTCCCTGGACGGCACCAAGAGCGATGCGGACCGCGGTCTCTACAACAACGAATTCGTTCAGTTGCAGGACCTGATCAAAGAGATTGCCACCAAGGAATTCAACGGAGTGTCCCTCTTCTCCGCTGTGGATGTGGAATCGGTGATCGATTCTGAAGGAACCACGTTCACCTTGGACGGGATTGATCTGGGTGCTTCTTCGACGACGTACAACAACGTCACCACAAGCGGCACCTCTATTTCCAGCACCACCGCAGCCACAACGGCGTTGAACTATATCAAGACCGCCATTATGGAACTGGGCAAAGATCGAACCGAGGTCAGCGCCAACATTTCCCGCTTCAACATGGCCTCGGAGACGTTGGATGCCACCATCCAAACCTTTTCGGCGGCCTCGTCCGCGATCAAAGATTTGGATGTCGCCAAGGAATCCACCGAGTACTCCAAGCAGAACATCCTCAGTCAAGCCACCACGGCCATGCTGGTTCAGGCCAACCAGTTGCCACAATCCGTGTTGCGGCTCCTGCCGAACTGAATACGGATCGATCAACGTTCCGCAGGGTTTGGGAAGCGCCATCGAACGATGGATAGTCTGCTTTTTAATCCGAGTGCAGTTTTTGTTGGGTCCATCGGTTTTCCCTTGGCCGTCTGGGCCTTTTCGCGATTACCGTAGGCGCATCCTTCGGTGGCGTCCGTGTCGGGGCTTCATCTGTCCTGGACCGGAATCCCGTCAACGAGGAGGAACGCATCCTTTGAAACGATTTCGATGAACACCGTCACGCAACTCAAGACCGTCCGGAAGAACACCAAGTCCAAGGTTGAGGCAGAACTCTCACGGACCGGTGGTTTGCTGCGCCTGGCTCCGGCCTGGGTGCCCCGCTCCTTCCTCCAACCGGGCCTCCGCCTCAAACTCCACCCGGACGACACCTACGCCTATGGCGCCAACCGTGGTGGTATCGACGAGCGTTGGTTTGCTTCGACCACTGAAGCCGCCAACGAAGGGCGCGTGCCGGATGAGGGGCTGAGCTACGTGGTGGTGGGCAAGGAACGCTTCACCTTGCGTCAGGCCGTTGAGGACACCGGTGCCACGCTGGTGGGCAAGTCGATCTGGAAGAAGTACGGACGCTGGCCCGTGTATTCCAAGTTCTTCGACAACATGGGCCCCATCCCCCACCACATGCATCAGTCGGCCAAGCAGGCCAAGCTGGTGGGTCAGGAAGGCAAGCCCGAGAGCTACTACTTCCCGCCCCAGCACAACAATGTCGGAAACAACTTCCCGTACACTTTCATGGGCTTCGAGCCGGGCACGACCAAGGCCCAGGTACGGAAGTGCCTCGAGGACTGGAACAAGGGCGACAACGGCATCCTGGACCTCTCCAAGGCCTATCGCCTCAAGCCGGGGACCGGTTGGCTCATCGACCCCTGCATCCTCCACGCTCCGGGCAGCTTGTGCACCTATGAGCCCCAGTGGGGCAGTGACGTGTTCGGCATGTACCAAAGCATGGTCGAAGGGCGCTATGTGCCTTGGAGCCTGCTGGTGAAGGACATGCCCAAGAAGTACCATCAGGACATCGACTTCATCGTCGAGCAGTTGGATTGGGACAAGAACGTCGATCCGAATTTCAAGGACAACCACTACCTCGAGCCCGTTCCGGTGGCCGACACCCGCAAGGAAGGCTTTGTCGACCGCTGGATCGTGTACGGCAAGGTGGACGGCGAGCAGCTTTTCACGGCCAAGGAACTGACCGTCGATCCGGGCATGAAGGCCACCATCAAAGACAATGGCGCCTACGGCCTGATTTGTGTCCAGGGCAGCGGTAAGATCAATGGTCAGCCGCTCAACAGCCCGAAGCTGATCCGTTTCCACGAGCTCACCGAGGACGAATACTTCTGCACCGAAGACGGCGCCAAGTCCGGCGTGACCTTCGAGAACACCAGCGAAACCGAACCTCTGGTCTGTCTGCGCTACTTTGGCCCCGAAGTGAATCCGGATGCCCCGGTCATGGGAGCCTACCGCAAGAACACCTTCGCCTGAGCCTTGGGTTCGGTGCATTGACCTTTCAGCCCCGGCGCCATTCTTGTGGCCCGGGGCTTTTTGGTGAACACTCCGGGAAGCAAATGAATGCAACAGGCGCCATCCTTGAACGGTCACGGGTCGACATTGACCCGGCGGGGTTGGCTTCCTAGCGTTCCGTTTCGGACGTGCCCACTGAGGAACGTCTCTCTTCGATTGGTCTGAATGAAAAATTCTTTGGAAACCCGACTGGGCCTCTTTTTCGCCCTGGTCTTCGTGGCTGCGTTCGTCTTGTTTGAGATGGTCGGGGGTGGTCGCTTTTTCGGCAGCGGCATTCCGATCAAGGCCCGCTTCAACACCGCCGGTGATCTCAAAGCAGGCGACCCCGTCAAATTGGCGGGCGTGGACATTGGACGGGTTCAATCCATCCGGATCGCCGATGGCAAAGTGGAGGTGGGCATGACCGTGGAACCGGCAGCGGGTGTGCGCACCGACAGCAAGGCCGCCATCAAGTTCACCGGCATGATGGGGCAAAACTTCGTGGCCCTCGATTTCGGCAACGCCGCGTCCCCGGTGGTGGCGACCGGTGCCCTTCTGGAAAGCCGGGAACAACCCGATTTGGCGGCCATCATGAGCAAACTGGAGAGCGCGGCCGAAGGGATGCAGAACATGACCAAGAGCTTCAGTGGCGAGGAGTTCAGCAAGCTGCTGGGGCCGATGACCGACATGATCAAGGACAACCAACCGCGCATCGCCTCGATTCTGGGCAACATCGACAGCATGACCACCGGCATGAACAAGGGGGAAGGCACCCTGGGCCGTCTCATGAAGGAAGACACGCTGTACGTCCACACCCTTCAGGCCGTCACCAACCTCATCGCCTCCACCGAGGACTTGAAGGTCACCTTATCCACCACCCGACAAATGGTGTCCGACATGAACTCGGGCAAAGGAACCATTGGCCGCCTCATGGTGGATGACTCACTGTTCCGAGAGACCACCAACATGCTCACCAATCTTCGAGAGGTGGCCGAGAAATTGAACCGCGGTCATGGCACGGTGGGTCAACTCATCAACGACGACGCCTTCCTGCGCAACCTGAAGCTGACACTCCAAAAGGTCGAAAAAGCCACCGAGACCCTCGAGGACGCCGGCCCTCTTCAGGTCATCGGCACGGCTGCAGGAAGCATCTTTTAAAGGGTTACCGCGGTCATTTCAGGGCGCTGGTGGTCCAATCCCAGGCGCTGAGTCCATTCAATTCACGAACGTACACGGCGGACCCATCCACCGCCAAATGGGCCCAAGTGTCTGAATCCGACACTTTGCGACGGGACAGGACGTCGAATTTTTCCGGCGTCGCACGGAACAAGATCAACTCCCCGCGTTCGTCGAGGGCGAGGATACGGTCGCCTTGGGCCACCATGCTCCAGTACTTTCCAAAGCTTTCTCCCGTGGTCCATTTTTCCTGACCGGTCGCCAACTCGATGCACAGTGCCCGCTGGCTGCGCAACTGGAGGTAGGCGTGTCCCTGATGGATGATGGGCGAAGTCATGTAGCCCTGCGCCTTATACTCCCAAGCAGGCACCGCTCGAAACCGTCCCTGCTCGGAGCGAATATCAATCCCCAGGGTTTTGCCCCCGTAAGTCGCAGTAAACAGCCGATCTTTCCCGGCGAAGGTCGGGGTCAGGATGTTCATTCCACGGAACGACTCGACGGGGAGGGACCAGAGTTCCGATCCGTCCTCCAGACTTACTCCAATCAACTGGGTCCGGGCCTGAACCACCAATTGCCGTTTTCCAGCCAGGGTCAGGATCACCGGAGAACCAAAGGCGCTCCCCATCATGCCGCCTCCATCCTTCACCCCATGCCAAACCACCTGACCGTCGGCCTTCCGCAACCGGGCCACGCCACCCCCTGCTTGAACGTAAAGACTGTCTCCGTCGACCAGCGGTGAAGAAACGAAGCCAAAGGTCGGCAAATCGGACCCGAAGCGTTTTACGAAGTCCAACCGCCACCGCTCAGACCCATCGGTCGTGTTGAGGGCAACCAGCACATCACGCATGCCGGCCACATACAAAGTCTCTCCGTCGAGGGTGGGCGTGGCTCGGATCCAATCGCCGTTGGATCGGGCAAAGAAAGGCACCGACATGGACCCTTCCCAGTCGCGCGTCCAGAGGACGGAGCCGTCGGAACGACGGAGGGCTGTAACCCGCTCCCGTTTCTTATCGACGGTCTCGGTGGTGAACAACTGATCCGAGTTCATCACAGGCCCCGAATAACTGGGACCCAAGGGCAGGCGCCAACGCCGCTTCAACGAGCCCTCGTCCAGTCGGGAAGGCCACGAGGCTCCAGAAACCTGCCCATCGCGAGTCGGGCCCCGCCATTGATTCCAGGGCTCTGCGGCAGCCAAGGAAACACAAAGCAGCGGCAGGCCCAGCAACAGTGGAATCATGCGTCCATCTTATTCCACATACCGGATCCGTCAAAAAAAGCACTTCATCCGATTGCACCTCTGACGGAAAATGCTACCAGTTTGCAGCTCCCGGTCATCGAACCGAAAGCACATCCTCCAACCCATTTGATATGAGCGAACAGATTACCCTGCGAGTCGGCCAGAACGTGCCCCACTTTGAGATGGAAACCTACGATCCCGCCGCGGGCGAGTTCGGCAAGTTTTCACTCGAGGCGGCCAGGCAGAGCGGACGCTGGACCGTGCTGGTTTTCTACCCGGCCGACTTCACCTTTGTCTGCCCCACCGAACTGGCCGACTTGGCCGAGGTTCACTCCAAGCTGAAGGAACTCGGTTGCGATGTTTACGGCGTTTCCACCGACACCAAATTTGCCCATCTCGCATGGCGCCACTCCGAGAGACTGTTGGCCGACGTGAAATATCCCTTGGCCGCCGATCCGACCGGAGCCGTCTCCCGGATTTTCGGAGTCTATGACAGCAACAGCGGTCTGGCGCTGCGCGGCACCTTCATCATCAATCCCGAGGGAACCTTGGTCTCCAGCGAGATCAACTTCTACAACGTGGGCCG
>JARXAF010000181.1 GCA_029865985.1 Verrucomicrobiota bacterium | reverse complement strand
GCCCTCGAACCAAATGCCCGCCGAGCGGATGCGCGTCGCGTATTGGGACGCATCGTAGGAACTGTCGCCACCACTCAACGGCCAACCGAAGAAGTTGAGGCCGAAGGTCACGGTGGTCGGGAATCGGATCACGATGGCCGGTTGGGCTCCTGCGGATTCCGGGGCCATCGGACGACAAAAACGACGGAACTCGGGCACCTTCCAAAGATCGTCCACCAGGGACTCCTTCAGCTTGGCCTGCCAGAGAGCTGCCGCATTGTTGGTGCCGTCGAGGATTCGGAACAGTTCATTGCGAACCGAGAACTTACCCGTCTCGGTCTGCGGATTATTGAAACCCATCTGGGTCTTCATGACCTTGTAGTTGGCACCCATGCGGGCCATCGGATCGGCCAAGCCCGGGATGCCCGCGATAGGCGAGCCTTCCTGGACCACACCCGGTGAGCGGTGACGAATGATGTCGGTGAGGAACGCCCGACCGGAATTGCCCTCCGATCCGACCATGTTCGACTCATAGTCATAGGCGGTTGCCGCCAAATAAACGTAGCGAGCTGCCAACTCGAATTGGTCACGATACTGGCGGACAGCATCGTTGCGGAAGATGCGGAAGGCCATGTCCTTGTACCGCAATTCGGTGGCCCGACCGGCAAACTGCTTCCGCCAGGCGGTCCGCGCTTCAACGATTCGTTGAGCCCCCGCCAATGTGCTCTGCACCCGACCGGCCGCCTGCTGGACCACTTCCTTCTGGTTGTAAATCTCCAAACGGAGCGGAGCTTCTTCACGCATCATCGAAGCCACCTGCTTCAGATTCTGCTGATGCTCGTATTTCAGCTGAGCCCTGGTGATGTCGAGGTTGCTCTGCATGTCCGTCGTCTGGAGGGTTTTCTCAAGACCGTTGACGCTGTTCTCGGCGATATCTGACCCGATACCGAATGCATTCATGGCCAACTGACCGAACGCAGCCTTGACCGCGCCTCGGGCTGCCGAGGCCACGTCACCTCCGGTTACAACACCACCACCGGCGGCAAGACCCGCAATCAACGTGGCACCTGCAACGAAGTTTTTCGGAACGGACTCCTGAATGGAATCACCCACCAATGCAACAGCCTCCTGACCCCGATTCAGACTTATCTGGACAGCCTTGAGTTTGTTGATTTCCGTCAGGAGATCAGAAGTCCTCCTGTTGCCGGCCTCCGTGATTTCGATGGTTCGTTGAGTCACATCCAATTCCCCGTCCAACAGCCTGACTTGTTCATCGATATCCTTCAGGAGCTTGTCGTATTCCTTGAGAGCCTGCTTGAGACGGGTTTCGGCTTGGACCAGATCCGAAACAGCTTCTTGCAAGCTGCCCGGCGCCCGACGCTGCCCCCATGAAGCAGGTGCCTCGAAGGCGAAGCCCGAAGCTGAGAACGGATAGTTGACCGACATGGTTTCCGTTCCAGCCAAGACGTCCGTCGTTCGAGTCAGGTCGGTGTCACGCAACCTCAAGCTACCCCATTTGGACAACTCCGAATCCATCTTGGCCATCAAGCCCGTCCAGGCCTGATCCGGCGGGGCATTGTTGTTCCCGATCTCTCGGGTATTCACGTACATGTAGTGAAGCATGTCCGGTCCGTCATAGCCCGAGGGGTAAGTCTTGCCTGGACCGATATCCCCCGCATACGGATACCCAAAGATCTCAACCAGTTGGGTCGTATACTCCCGGTCCTGCATCTCCAGATCATACTCCAAATTTTGGGCCGCATCACCGGATCCGCGGATCGCCTGATTCATGCTGTTGAGGTGGTTGAACGAGGAAATCGCATTGTCGAGCGCATCCTTGGCACGCTCCTGCACCTGTTCAAACTGCCCCTGACCGTCATCCAGGAAGGCTGGATCGATGTCGAATGGAACCACGCCCTGAGCCAAACCGAGCGGATTCAAGCCTTGATCGGCTTGGTCCATTTGGCGTTCCACCAAGCCGAACGCAGCAGCCAACTCATTCAATTCCTTGACGGTGGTCCGATCTATCTTGTCGATGCCGGTGTGTGCGGGGTTCGGATCCTGCGAAGGGAGAATGGCGTTGGCCATCACCCAGTCGAAATAGGCTCCCATACCGGCACGCATGCCCCACTCATCCACACCCCAAGCTCGGTTGGCGTCAGTATCCGAATAGCCCTGCCACTGGCCCGAGGGCTCCTCCACATACTTGAGGCGGTAGGTCAGGTTGACGATGTCTGCACCGGCCTTGGCCTTGGCAGCCGCGGCCATGGCAAACTTGCGCTCGTCCAGGTAGTCCACCTTCACCGGAACACCGGCCAGAACCATGTTTTCGGAGCGGGGAACCCAGGTGAAATTGGGGTTCCTCAGGAGGTTGTAGTAGGCCTTGGTTGCCGTCAGGTAGTGACCCCATGCATCGCCATGTCCTTGAGGGTACATGATCATGCCGTCCTTCTCATCAATCTTGCCGTCGGCGTTCTTGTCCTTGAGGTTGTAGACCTGAGAATAAGCTACCTCTCCCTCACCCTGGGTAAAGTTCCAGAAGAGGCGATTGTAAATCGGAGACCCCTGCACCCCGGCCGAGCTGTCATCCCGACCGCGCAACAGTCCCAATTCCTCTTCAAGCAGCGAATCAAGTTGGTTTTGGAAGGCGAAGATGGACGATGCCAAGCTGCCGTAGCTATCGCTGGTGGTGAACCCAATCGTGGGATCGGCGGCATCCGCCATAGCTTCGTTACCCAGCAACGTATAGAGGTCGCTGATACGGCTGCCCATGTAGAGCAGTGCCGTGTTGGCGGGGGCGTAGTTCACCGGCGGCGAACCATCGGTGCTGAGAGAGCGCGCGCGGCGAAGCACCGTCTCATAAGCCTCGATCAAGCCTATCTTGTTCAAGTAGTTGGGATCCGGATTGAAGGCCACATCACCCTCATAGCGACGCCCCGCCTGCTCGAGCATGGAGATACGCGCGGAGGCCGAGGCCGTGCTGAGATCCGAAGCACGTTCATCGAACGGATTCAGACCGCGCACCACACGCTTGACCCAGCCTTCGGCCAGCATCGGCAATGGAGTCGAAAGGCTCGCCGGATCGCCGATCCACGGGCTCCAGACATTGCGACTGTTGCCCACATTGTAACCCCGATACCGGGCAATGAACCAGTTGTCCGACATCACCAGGAGACCCGATTCGCCATTCTCCCCCAAGGTGATCATGTTCTTACCCATGCCGGAGCCCGGGGTGTACTTGATCCATCCGTTGGCATTGCCCACCGAGCCATCGTTATTGAGTGTTGGCAGGAGCGATTTCTTGAAATCAGCGGTGTCGGGCTTGTACCACCACTCGAAGTCGAACCTCTCGGGCTGGCCACCATAGTCGCTCGAGAGACGCAGGGTGAGGCGCTCGTCGAACACATTGGAGGGCGGCAGCACCTTCATATCGCCGCCATGAGGACCCGCACCAATGGCGATCACCGACAGCGTGACGGGCAAACCCGCCAACCCGGGATCGTTGTTCTGCATGAGCGTCACGAAACGCGGCGGAATGCCCCACGACTGACCATTGACGGTCTCAGTGGTGATGGTGCCGATGGCAACCGCAGTGCCTCCGACACCGAAGGGCAACAGACGACGCTGGGGAATGGGCAGGCTCGAGTTGCCCCCTTCCCAAGATCCATCCGGCAGCCTCCAGCGAACGACCAAGTGGTCGGTCCCGGTCGCCTCGGCAGCAACGGCCTCGATGTAGTATGACCGGCCCGCCCTCAGGTCCACTTCAACGGACTTCTGGGCAGGGAACCGCTCCCAGTCGTTGGTACCGGTCGGTGACGGAACCGACGCCAACCTGACCTTGTTCACCGGGTTCTCATCAGTGGATAAAAACAATTCCGCCTGATCATCGGCTGAGATCCAGAAGGTGTACTTGCCGGAGAGCGGGGGCACCAAGAGCGCCTGCAATCGAATCGCTACATAGTCTAAATTGGGTGCGCTGGGCAGCACGGCCATGCTATCGACCCGGCGAACCGTCGCCGGCTTCTGAGCCACCCATTCGGGTAGCGTGTAGAGTTTGGCCAACGTCCCGGGGTTGACCCCGTTGTAGGTCGACAAGGTCGCGCCGAACTCTTCGAGGTCGCGACGGAACCCGCTCACATCAGCGAACTTGTCGCCATCCAACTGGTCGAATGACCAGTAACCGACGAGCCCTTTCTGCCCAGCCACGAGAGTCTGGTCGCGGAAGGCCTGCAACTGGGAAGCATCACGCACCTGTCCATGCCAGATGCGCACCTCATCGACGGAACCCTTGAAGCGGCCGGAACCTGAATTACCACCAATGCCCAGTGGGCCCGAGGCCGGCCATGAAGAGCGGGTGACATCGAGAACCGCAACGCTCACGCCGTTGCGGAACAGTTCCAACTGACGCGTCGCCCCATTGAAGGTGCCAGCCCAATGGTGCCACTGGGCGACGTCGCCGGTGTACCGGATAGCCGTGCGAACCACATCGGATCCCAAGGAGAACTCCACCTGATTCAGCGCAGTGAATCGGAAGGTCATCGCATCGGTAGCCAAACCTCTCGAAAGGACCACGTCCTCGCGGTTGTTCTCGGCACGTTTCACCCAAGCTTCCCAGGTGAAGGATTCCTGAGCACCTGTCGGGAGCCAATCAGACCTGAGCCAAGTCGAGCCAGCGAACACTGCTGCGGAACCCGGACTGGGAACCGCCGGGATGTTCTCACCCACGGCCGCAGTGAGTGCCTTGAGACCCGCAGGCAACGATTCGACAATGATGCGCGAAGTGTCGTACTCGAAGCCTACGGCGGAGCCGTTGACGAAGTTGGTCTTGCTGATCGGGTACTGGTAACCCACCAAGAAGGTCTTGTCGGGAATGTTGTCCTTGTTGAGATCCAACTTATTCGGGTTCCGGGTCAGCTCGTAGAGTGCGTCCACGACCTTGTCGAACTCGCTGTTGCCCGGACCATCAAGTTGCTTGATGCGGTCTCGTTCATCCTGGGACAGGATATTGGGCAGCAACAAGGGCTCACCCACCGCGGCGTTGTCGTAATGACCCTTGAACCCAAGTCGGTGTCCCATCGGATCATAGCTCAGGCGCAATTGGATGGGATACGGGAGATCCCGGAAGGCACGACGGCCGGCCGGTGCATCCATCATCCGAATGGCATCCGGAAGCTTGAAGGCCTTGGCCAAAACCAATACGCGCTCACTCATCGGATCATACAGGCGGACCACGTTGGTGGGCGGCACCGTCAGGTAGCCGGCTCCGATACGGAAGGAGTTGGTGAAGGTCGGATTAAGGGTGTCGTACACCATCTGGGCCGATGCCCAGTTGGCAACGCCCGGCAGCCCCTTCTTGGCCTCGAACAGTGTGTCACCCACCTCGAGAATCGGCACAGCATCGGGCCAGCGCACGGTGTAGCGGACTGGGAAAGGGGTCCCCACGGTAGTGCCTGGATTGCGGTCCAGCCATGGAATGAAAGCGCCTTCAGCCGCATCGTTGGCACCACTGCCATCCAAATCGTACCAGAAGCCAGGCTGCATCGGATAATAGAGCCGGAGCACCAGATTGTTGTTGATCGCACCCGCCACACCGGCCTGACGGGCGTAGATCTTGCCGTTGTAATCTTCGAGGGCCAGTTCGTGACCCGCTGAGATGTAATTCGCCTGAGCCACCGGCAGGATGCTCAGTGGATAAGGAGGCTGAATCTCGGTACCGGCCGTCGCAGGGTAGTCGAAGAGGAAGGGGCGCTGTTCGGTGATCACCTGATACACCCGATGACGCCACAATCCATCCACTGGGTGGCGGTACTTGAGCAAAACGTACGGCTTGGAGTACTTGCGAATATCGTTCAAGTCATTGCGCAGTGCGTAGGCCGCCTCGGAGACGCTTCCCGGCAGGATCATTGCATGTTCCTCGTTGGGATTGAAACCTGCCCATCCCGGGACAGGCTGGTTGTAAATCCGGGCATCGGGATAGGTGACCGGAGTGATAGGATCAACCCCGAACGGATCCGAACCACGGGTGCTGGCAATGACGATGCTATTGACATCCACCGGCCAAGACGGTGTGTAGCGGACCGGCTTGCTCGCCCAGGCCACGTTGAGGTCGTTGTTCATCTTGTACCAGACAACCACCAGGTCTTCATCACCGATGGGCGATTCCGGATGGAGTTCATTGACGGGGATGAGGGTTCCCGTCCGCGCCGACCGGTTGTAGGCAGCATCGGCACCGATGGAATCCACGGCCGTCTTGGCGAAGAACAAGTAGCCGTTGCGACCCGGATAATCATTGTGGTAGGCATCCCGAATAGGGGTGCCGATGGGCCACCCGGCATCGGTCAGCAAAGTCGGGTCGTTCCAGAGATGCGTCCGCACCACATGGAAGAGATTGGATTGCGTGGTGGAATCCGGGGCCAGATTACCGCTCTTCAGATAACGAACCACCGAGTGTCCAGTTCCCAACTCCGAGGTGTTGAATACCTTGGTGACACTATCCACAAGGGCCCCTGGGGTTGTCGTGTAATGGAGTCCGTAGAATGAATACTGGCTGTCGGGCTTGATCGGCTGAACCTCAACTGGAGATCCAGCGATATGGATATCTGGTGTCTTGGGCCAAGTCGCCACCGTCAATCTGGAAACCACGTCCAGGTTGAGCGCCGTCATGTTGTTGTTCCGGTGCCAGCGAATCGTGGCTTTGACCGGACGAATGGCATAGAGCGCTCGCTCCACTTCGCTCCAGAAGAATGAATTGCCAGAATTGTCCCCGGGAGTGGCTTCGAGGATTTCAATCACGGGAGAGCGTGCGACCGTGCCCTCCGGGCGCGCCACCCGCTTGCCAATCACACTGGCCGGTGTCGCGAGGAAGGCTCGAATTTGATCCTTTGTTCCATCGCTAACCCGACCCGTGCCCACGATTTGGCCGGCAGAATTGATGGCATTGGCCCGATCCAATTTCCACTTGGAGCCCAAGGGCAGGATGGCATTCAGATCGTAGGCTGCGTCTCCGATCCACAAGAATGCCCTTCGAGAACCATCGGCCAAGGTGGCCTCACCGACAATTTGTCCAAAGGTGTTGATGCCCGTCGCTTCGCTTTGCACCCAGGTGCTGGCAAACGTACCGGAGGGGCTCTTCCACACACCGGCGGCACCTGCGGCACCCGGTCGGTACACGAAGGCCTGCCGTTTGTTGTCGGACTTAACCATGTACCCGACCACGACTCCCGTGTCATCAATGCCGGTTCCCACCGTCTCCAGGACACCCGTGGGCGCCGTCGGCAGTGGCAAATCCGCAAGCACTGTTCCGTTGTGAGTGAAGGCGCGCCTCTTGCCAGCAATCAATCGGTAGCCTGTCGCCAGATTGAAGCGATTCACCGCCAAGGCCCGTCCGTTGATCAGGGCATTGCCTCCGTCCTTGAGGAGATTTTCAGCCGTGATATTGGTCCGTGTGAAGTCCAACAACAGCGGGTATTCAGACCCGTCGGCCTTGGTCAAATAGCCGACCAGCGATCCGAACGCACTGACAGCAAGTGCTGATCCCGAACGGTAGTCCGATGGGAAACTCAGGATATTGGTGGTTTCACGAATCCCAACAAAGGCGCTGATCCTCGCGGCGAATGCTGCTCCTTCCTTTTTACCCGTATCCGGTTCGGCCGCGAAGGCTCGTGCTGCCGCTGCGTCCCGATCATCCACCAGAATCCTGGAAAACCGCCACGGTGTTGAAATATCTTTGGAGGTGACGGCCCCGACCACGAAGTGATTGGTTCCATTGATACCCGACTTCAAACCCATGATTTGACCGGTCATGGTCCCCACATTCGCGGCAGGTCCATTCAAGAGCATCTGCTCGTGGAAAACCGGCTTATCAACCGATCCCACACCCGTACCACGGTAATATCCTGCAATGCGATTATCATCGTCGATGGCGGTGCCAAAGGACTCGGTCGCCTGTCCTGGTTCACTAACCTCCATCGCTGCATAGGCCAACCGAGGAACGAAGTTGACGGTGATGGATTTCTCAACTCGATCGATGGAATCATTGGCGGTAACCGTCACTGTCGTGAGGCCGTAAGCTCCCTCATAGGGTGTCATCTCGAGGTAGCGATTTGACCCGGTACCCGTGACCTTCACATTGGCATTGGGCAAGATACTGGGGTCGCTGGACTTCGCGTCCACCAGGGTCTCCTTGAGGGTATCCGAGAACGGACCATCCACGTCATTCACGGTAAACGGAATGCGGTGTGTCGCCTCCTCCTGGAGGACCAAGTTGTCCAAGTTGGAGATCACGGGCGGATCGTTGATGTTCTCCACCGCGATCGAGACCGTACCCGATGCCGTCACGCCGTTGGCACTGGCCGTGTATCGGAATGAATCGTCACCGGAGAAATCCGGTTTGGGGGTGTACACATAGGCGGTGCCTCCGGCTGCCGAGGCCCTGCGAACCACTCGACCATTGGAAGGCTGCGTGGGTTCGCCCAAAGTGATGGTTTGAGTGCGGTCAAATTCCAAGGCCGAGACGAAGATCTCGAATCCGGCATGATCCTCAGGAACGGTGATAATCTTGGTCGGGGTGTTGCCACTGGTGACCCAGTTCACCGTCCCAGAGATACGCAGGTTCTCCTTGGTGTCATCCGCCTCCTTGGACAAGTCGAAGGCCCACACACCAAAGCCCTCGTCGAAACGGTAGTAGCCAATCAGACCGGTCTCAAAACCACTGAGCGTGGTCCGGTAATTCATCCGCAATTCGGTTTCGGAGCGGGCCACGTTCCAGACGCGAAGCTCGTCCAAATCGCCGATGAACCTCGATCCATCTCCACGAGCTCCCACCCGGGCATCTGTGAAGCCGGCACCAACCGCTGTCTCGTCCAAGGTTTCGTTGCGCAACTGACCGTTGACGTAAATGCGGATCTTGGACCCGTCATAAGTCGCAGCCACATGGTACCATGTGTTGACATCTAGCGCTCCATTGGCCGATGTGTCAGTGACCCAAGTCCACGGGGCGTGTTCGCGCCAGACGCTCACCTGACCAGCAGCGTTCAGGGCTAGGATAAAATTACCATACACACCTCCGGTGTGCCGGCTGATGATGTCCATCCAGCCACGCGCGGCCGGACGAACCCACGCCTCAAGAGTGAACGCATTACGCCCTTCGAAGGCGAAGGCGTTGTTCAGTCCCGGCACAAAGAGGAAACCGCTGCCATTGAGGTTCACGTAGCCATCGTTGCGAACGACTGGTGCGTCATCGACCGGTTCAACATTAAAACGAATGCGTTGGCGCACCACGTCGTGGCCATCGTTATTACGGATGGCGTAATCAGCCACCAAGTCGATTTCCGGAGAATCCTGACGATTGAAATTCGCCAACGGGGTGTAGTTGAACGAGGCCGTTGAACCGGTGGTCTGCTCCAGCACATAACCCATGCCACCGGCTCCGTCCGCATCGTCCCACAAACCTTGCTGCGAAGGCATGATGTAAGCATAGTCCTGAGATCCGGCCCAGTCGTCAGGGTTGCCGTTGCTCCAGTTGTTGTAGGTGGTCGCCGCCCCCCCGTAGAGCCACCTGAACCCCGCTAGATTTCGGTTGGCGGCTTCAACTTGGAGATCTGTCGCGCCAATCCATGCGTTGCCGATGGAGGCGGCCGCCGCCGAAGCCTGGGCATTCTGGTCAGCATTTAAAATCGTCGCCAATCGACCCCGACGGGCCCGGGCATCGTGGTAGGAGCTCCAGAAGTTGCGGGGCCCCGAAATGCCGACGAACGACTTGGAGGCCGTTCCACCAATGGTCTGTGTCAGACTACCCTCAACCGGCGAACGCAGCACGTGAAGGGAATGACCCGGAATGAGTTCATTGAGGGTCGAGCTTACCGACAGAGCGGTGTCCTCTTGGACGGTCACCGTTTTGACCGTGGGAATGCCTGGAACATAAACGCCACCGACCAAGGTGGCCCTTGCGCCGGACACCAGATTGACTGGGGTATTGTTACCATCATTCAGGCTCCAATAACCCACCAGGCCAGTCGCGTTGGAGGCCAGGGGCGGATAGGCTTGTGCAATGAGTTCGGCTGGGGACAGGGCGCGATTCCAAATCCGGACCTCATCCATCATGCCGTTGAACCGACCTTCCGGCCAGTTGCTCTTGCCAATGTAGCTGAGCCGACGACTGACCGCTGCCGGACGGTGCATAGTCTGCGAGCCGACCAGACGACCATCAAAGTACAAGAACGCAGTCCCACTGCGATGCACCGCTGCCACGTGAGTCCATCGGTTCAACGGCAGCGCCTCACTGGCGGACAGACCATTGTTCACTCCAGCCCGAACAATCCCCAGATGGGGCCGGCCACTGCCGCCCTCGGTGAGTGCCAGAACAACATTGTCCACGCCCGCTCCGTTGCCGAAGTCCAAGATACGGCTCCAGTTTTCGAAGCTCCGCGGGTAAACCCAACTCTCGATGGTGAAATCCGAATCACCGAAGAGGGTATTGTTGCCCACGTCGATGTAGTCCACATCTCGCTCGAGGGACAGACCGAGCGAATCGCCCGTCTCGTCATTGAAGCGGGTTCCGTAGCGGACATTCTCCTGATACCGGACCACCAGATTGCCACTGGCCGTCTGGCCATCGGAGTCGGTCACTCGAATGCCCAAGGTGACAGTGCCAGAAGCCGGCGCCACGTTGTTGGGCGTGGTGATGGTCACGTTGCGGAATGCATTGCCTCCGCTGCCCGCGGTAATGGCCACCCTGGACAAGGGAATAGCATCTGAGCTCGTCGAGATGGCCTGAACCGTCAAATTCTGGAGCGGGGTGTACTCATCATTGACCTGAATGGCATTGACCAGGGTCACCGTGTGCTCGGCGCGCACCAAGTCATTCTGCCGAATGTCAGGAATCGTCGGGGCCGCGCCGACCCGATTGACGTTCACCCAGAAACTATGACTCCTGTTTATCGCCCCATCATTGATGTTGACCGTGACCAAGGTTCTCCCGAAAGCATTGGCTGCCGGTTGAAAATGCACATTGTAATAGGAATACTTTCCTGAACATCCGGCCTGATACACGTTGACACTACCGAGACCCGGGTTGCTGCTGGAGGTGCTGAATCCCGGATAGCACCCATCCGGATCCACCATGGTGATCTGATTCACCCAAGCGTTGCCCGCGTTCCAGTTCATGGCGACATCTGCACCATTATTCCACAGGTAGCTGTCGTGAGGGGTGTTGTAGTTGTAGTTCCACAGCACCGAGTTGAACCAGAAGTTGTTCCAAGGTCCCACCCAATAATCACCCACATCGGTATCATGGTCCCGTATGATATTCCCGCCAGTATCCCAGACAGTGACCGCTGTATGACCAACGACCCAATTTCTGTCGGTATTAAAGAAACGAACATTTGCTAAATTATTCCGGAAGGTAGGCCAGTCTTGGGATAACCCACCGAAAGTGGCTTCGTACCATCGGCCGCCATAAAAAGTTCCAGCCACTTGCCACTCGCGATTAAATCCATTGACCACGAGATTGTAGGCTTCCTGACGTCCGCAATCGCAATTACCCCACCAGTTGCGGCCGCAGCACCACCATTCGGTGTTGGAAACGTAAATTTTCACCCGCACTTGCCCGACAACTGGATGGGCAAGGACTTTCCCTGCGCCCAAAAATAAACACAGCGGCAACAACCAACGCCACAGTCGGAGCACCATTGCAGAGGATTTGACGGTTGGGATCATGTTAAAAAAGTTGTTCACGAAGGTTTCGATTGTGGGTCTTCCGTCGTTACC
>JARXAF010000057.1 GCA_029865985.1 Verrucomicrobiota bacterium | reverse complement strand
CGAGCCGTCGAGGCAGGCGGCAAACAAGGTCTTCCCGTCCGGAGTCGATTCCAGAGCCAGGACCGCCGAAGGGAGTTGGATTTCCTTCGCCTTGGTGAGCTTGGGCTCTGCGGGCGGAGTCGGTGACGACTTGGGATCGGTGTCAGCCATGGTGGGCGATGTCCAAATCGGGTTGAATGGGTTGAATGAAACGCGTCACGCCAAGACCTCCCGGATGGGTTCGGCCCGGTCTTCGACGCGGCGGAAACTCGGCAAATCTCCGATGTCGAACAGAGCGTAGGGATCAATGCCCAATGCGGAGAAAATTGTCGCGAAGAGGTTCTTCTCGTTGAAGGCCTGGCCATCCACCTCAGCCCCTTCGGCATCGGTGCCGCCCACCACCACGCCCCGCTTGATCCCGCAACCGGCGAGCATCAACGACCAGGCCTTGGAATAGTGGTCGCGACCCCGGGCCTGATTGAGCCAGGGCGTGCGTCCGAATTCTCCCATGGCCACCACGAGGGTCGAATCAAGCATGCCCCGCTGCTCGAGGTCGGTGATCAACTGGAAGATCACGTTGTCGAGCTCCGGTGTGAGCATTTGGTAAATCTCGTTGTGGAACACGTGGCTGTCCCAAGGCATGCCGTTGGAGACCATCACGAAGGGCGCGCCGTTCTCCACGAGATGCCGGGCTTGAAGCGTGTGCTGAGCAAAGGCTCCAGGGCCGTAGCGTTCGCGATCCTTGGCCGGAAGCTTTTCAAGGTCGAAGAGGTCGGCACAGCTCATCAGCCCCTTGACCCGCTCGAACACCGCATTCTGCGACGCGGCGGCGGCCGATTTGCGGTCGTTCTCGTACTTCCGCGTGAGGAACCGTCGCAGGGCGTTGCGCGACTCGTGATCCTCGGCCGACAAGTCAGCCTGCCGCAGCACGTTCTCGATGCGATAATCGCCGCCCACGCGGACCGGGCCGTACTGCGCCCCCAGCCATCCGGCCCAGTTGCCCGCCTTGAATTCCTTGAACTCGTTCCCCTCGGGACACGGGTCCAGCAAGATGAAATTGGGCACCGGGTTGTCGAGATGCCCCAACTGCTGGGCCAGCACCGACCCGAGCACCGGGCGCACAAACGGAGGCCGGGGTGCCGAGCCTCGATTGAGCAGGTTGATGCCCTGCAGATGCTCGTTCTGGTCGGTCTTCATGCAGCGGACCACCGCCAGCTTGTCGGCAATGGTGGCGCATCGGGACATCAAGCTGCTGAAGTGGACGCCCGGAAGCTTCGTGGGGATCGACCGAAACGGGCCGGCACTGATGCGTCCCGGCTTGGGATCCCACGTCTCGACTTGGCTCGGCGCACCACAATGCCACAGGAGGATGCACCGCTTGGCGGTGCGCTTGGCTTGTTGGGCAAAGGCCGGCAGCGAAAAAAGACCCGCCCAACTGCCGAGCGACACCGTTCCGGCCGCGCCCAAGCCGGTGAGGAACTTCCGCCGGTGCAGGACGTGATCGGGTTGACCGCAGGTGGCACCGGCCATTCCGGGGATGATTCTGTGCGGGTCTTGGGGCGGTGTCATGACGTCAGTGGTTCACCTGGAATTCCGCCCCGGACAACAACGCCCACAGGAACTGCGACCGACCACCCTGCCCCGGATGCTCTTGGAGATAGGCCACGCTGGCCCGCAATTCGTCGCGATCTGGATTACGACCCAACACGGCCTGGAAGGCGGTCTTCACCCGGGTTGGATCATCGGCCAAGTCCGCCAAGCGTTCTGCCAGGTTGCCGGGTCGCGGTTGGAGCAGCGATTCGAGGACCGGAGAGTTCGAGAGGAACAAGGCCTGCTGGAGCGTGGCGTTGTATTCGGGCGCGAAGAGATTGGGGAAATCGCGGACCAGGGCTCGCTGGAGCGACGTGGGGTCGACGGTCACCGAGGCCGCCGGCGACTTCGCATTGGCCTTCCAAGGACCAGCAGCCAAGATCAACGAACGGGCCAATTGCTCGGCCGACAGCGGCTTCTCGATGGCCCGGGCGAAGGCCTCATCGGCCGGAGCTTTGCCGGGCGCGGGGCGCGAATCGAGTTGGTAGGCTTGGGAGAGCACCAAATTGCGGATCAATCGCCGCAAGTCGTAGCCGCTGCGCTCGAAGTCATGGGCCAACCAGTCCAGCAGTTCGGGGTGACTGGGAGCATGCTGGGAATCCATGAGGTCCACCGGATGCACCAAACCACGGCCCAGGAACATGGCCCACACGCGATTCACCGCCGCCCGGGCCAGCAACGGGTTGTCGCGAGTCACCGCCTCGGCCAAGGCCTGCCGGCGCGAAAACTGCGGCTCGGCGGGCGCGGGCGGGCGCTCCTTGTTCTTCGGCGGCGGCACCCGGTACTTCTCAGGGGCATCCACTTCTTTGGCCCCTTCAGCGGGCCAGGGCTCGTCGACGGTACGACCATTGAAAAACACCAACCGCGCCTGTTGGGACTCCTTCTTGAGATTGGCGAAGCTCACGAACCCGCCGATGGCCGACTCGGCCAAACCGAAGCCCGCGTCAGAATCCACGTTCTTAGACCGATTGAAGGCCGCGACCATGCCCCAGTAATGGGCCTGCTTGATCTCGCGGGCCACCATGTGGTCGTGGCATTGGGCGCACCCAATCTGCAGGCCGAAGACCAGCGGGGCCACCGCCTCGGCCATGGCCTGCGGATTGTTCTGCCGCTCGTAGAGGAATTGCACCAGGCCGCGCTGATCCGGCTTCGCGGGCCGGGCCACGATGAGATCGCGCACCATCGCATCCCACGGGCGATTCTCGCGGAACGAGGTTTCGAGGAACTCGTACCAATGGTGATCGCGACGCTGGGCCTCGGCGTTGCCCGTCGGGCGTCCCATCCACAGCACATCGAACATCTCCCGGAGATGCCGCGGATGCTCGGGATGAGCCAGCAATCCATCCACCGTGGTTTCACGCCGCTTCCGAGCGGGCAGTCGTTGAAAACGAGCCACCTCCTCTTCGGTCGGGATCCGCCCCACGAGATCCAAATGGATGCGCCGCAGCCAAGTGGCATCGTCCGCGCGAGCCGCAGGCCGCACCTTGCGGGCCTTCCAACCCCGCTCCAGAAATCCATCGATCACCGCCGATGGGGCCATATCGGCCGGCGGCACCCACACGGGTTTGCGCACTACCGATGCGCCCGTGGCCAATGAGGTCGATGAATTCGACGCCGATTCGGAGGACGCGGCCGCGGCGGGCTTGGCCTCCAGTCTTTCAATACCGGTGCGGATCAAGGCGAGTTGCTCGTCCGAAAGCTGTTTCTTCGGCGGCATGTGCGGGTCGGCTCCCGGCTTGAGCAGCAAATACAGGCTGCTCTCCTCCGGACGGCCCGGAACGAACCCCGCCCCTCGGTCACCACCGCGCAAGGCGTTCTGAAAGGTCGAGAGGTCCAGCCGGCTCTTGGAGCGGGTGGGGCTGTGGCATTCGACACAATGCTCTTTGAGAATGGGCTCGACATGATCGGCCCAGAAATCCGCCGCAGACAGAGGCGCTGAGACCAGGCCCAACGACGCCAAACCGCACAGGAGCGGACGAGACCAACGACTCGAATGAAAACACAACAAGGCCACGGCGACGCGGTCAGGTTAGGCGTCCTCGGAGAACAACCGCAAGCACCGCCAAGTCGTGCGAAACGACCGACGGCGGGCAGGCCGGTTTGCAGGACTGGGGACTGGGGTTAGCATGACCCGTCTATGAGCTCCAATCCATCGGGCGGTCCACGAACCTGGTTCATCACCGGCTGTTCTTCCGGGTTCGGTCGCGCTATCGCTGAGGCAGCCCTCCAAGCAGGCGACCGGGTGGTGCTGACCGCTCGAAATATTTCCTCCATCGAGCCCCTCGCAGCCGTCGTTCCGGAGCAGGCCCTCGCGCTCGCTCTGGATATCACCAACGAAGACCAAATCCACGCCGCCCTTGATGCGGCCATCGAGCGCTTTGGCCCCTTGGATGTGGTGGTCAACAATGCAGGCTACGGATTGATCGGGGCCATCGAAGAATGCCAGCCCGACCAAATCCGGCGCTGCATGGAGACCAACTTCTTCGGAACGTTGAATGTCATCCGAGCCGTGCTGCCCCGACTCCGAGCCCAGCGCGCCGGACATATCATCAACCTGAGTGCGGCGGCGGCCATTTCCAATTACGCCGGATTCGGAGTGTATGGCGCAGCCAAGGCCGCCGTGGAGGCGTTGTCTGAAAGCCTTCGAGCCGAAACGCTCGGCTTGGGCATTCGGGTCACCTTGATCGAGCCGGGCCCCTTCCGGACGGACTTCATCGGCCGCTCCCTGGAGCCGGTTCCCCAGCGATTGAGCGATTACGATCGCAGTTCCGGCAAGTTCGCCCAGTTCTTGAAGGTCATCGACGGCAAACAGCCCGGCGATCCGGCCCGAGCCGCTCAGGCCATCGTGACCATGGTGCATTCCGGCCAGGCCCCCTTCCGCATGCCGCTGGGGCGCTACGTGGTGAAAAAGTTGCGGGACCGGGCCACGGAACTGAACAAGGTCGCCGACGAGCAAGAATCGATCGCCACCGCCACCGATTTCCAGACGGGCGGATAATGCCAACGACCTCAACAACCCCAGTCCACCCCTGCCGACGCCTCATCGTGGTGTTGGGGGACCAGTTGGACGCCGACTCCACGGTGTTCGAGGGCTTCGATCCGGAGCTCGACTGGATCTGGATGGCCGAGGTCTCGGGCGAAGCCACGCATGTCTGGAACTCCCAGTGCCGGATTTCGATGTTTCTGGCCGCCATGCGCCACTTTCGCGACCGACTTCGCGAGCGGGGTTGGCCGGTAGCCTATCGGCAACTGAACGTCTCAGGTTCACAGTGGAGCTTCGGTGACAGAGCCGACCTAGGACTTGCCGAAGGTGCGGAAACCTTGGCAAGCCAACTGGCCCTCACGCTCGATCGAGTGCGTCCGGCAGAAGTCCATTCGGTGGATCCCGGAGAGTGGCGATTGAAGGATCAACTGCAGGGAGTCGCCCGAGCCGCTGGCATCGCCTGGGTGGCCCGACCTGATCAGCATTTTTTCAGTTCTCCCGAGGACTTCGCCGCTCACGCCCGCGGACGCAAGCAACTGCGATTGGAGTTCTTCTACCGCGAACTGCGGCAACGGACCGGGTTCCTGATGGACGGAGATCAACCGGCCGGTGGCCAATGGAACTACGACGCCGAAAACCGGGAATCGTTTGGGAAACAAGGCCCCGGTTTTGTGCCCGCGCCGCGCCGGTTTCCCCCGGATGCGTTGACCAAGGAAGTCTTGGGGATGGTCCAGGAGCGATTCGGCTCCCACCCCGGTTCCGTGACGGCCTTCGACTGGCCGCTCACCGCAGCCGAAGCCCAGTCGACCTTGGACGATTTCATCGCTCACCGACTGCCGGAGTTCGGTCGTTGGCAGGATGCCATGTGGACGGGAGAACCGTGGCTCTACCACTCCCGCCTCAGCGCCGTGCTCAATCTCAAACTGCTGCACCCGCGGACAGTTCTGGAGGCGACCGAAAACGCCTACCTCTCTGGTCGAGTGCCCCTGCCGGCCGCCGAAGGGTTTATCCGGCAAATCCTCGGATGGCGGGAATACGTGCGGGGCGTGTACTGGCATTCGATGCCGGGCTACCTCGAGCGCAACGCTTTGGGAGCCCTTCAACCGCTGCCCCGGTTTTTCTGGACCGGCGACACCGAGTTCAACTGCCTGCGCCACTCGCTCCGCCAAACGCTCGACCTGGGCTACGCGCACCACATCCAACGCCTCATGGTCACGGGGCTTTTTTCGCTGCTGGTGGGCGTGCACCCCAAGGAAGTCCACGGTTGGTACTTGGCAGTCTATGTGGACGCCGTGGAATGGGTCGAGCTGCCCAACACGCTGGGCATGTCGCAGTATGCAGACGGGGGCGTGATGGCCTCGAAGCCCTACATCGCCACCGGAAAGTACATCCAACGGATGTCGAATTACTGCCAGGGCTGCCGATTCGACCCGGCCCAGGCCACCGGCCCGAAGGCCTGCCCGTTCACCACGTTGTATTGGGACTTCCTCGCTCGGCACCAAGCACTCCTGGCAAAGAATCCCCGCATGAGCCTGCAAGTCCGCAATTTGACCCGCATCGCACCGGAGCAACTCGCGGCCATTGGGCGAGAGGCCTCTGAACTGCGGGAGCAACTGGCCAAATCCGACCCGCCAAACCACGCGGTCTCCTGAGAAACGGACCGGTGTCCGAGTGATGGACACCGGTCCGCTGGAAATGGCCGCACCGAGTATCAGCGTTCGGCCTTGTCCGTCTTCGCAGCGGACTTACCCGACTTGGCAAGCGGCTTGTCATACTTGCCGCCCGCACTGGCCCGAACCAGAACCTCGCCGCCGGCATCGGTCTTCTGGAGCATGCCCCGCAGGTAATCGCCGGGTTTGACGTCTTCAAGGCGAACCGCTGCGCCTTCGCGTTCGATCAGGCTCTCTTCGGACACCTCGATGGGCCGGGTTCCCGACTTCTTGGCCAGCACAATGGACTTGCCCTCAACGGCGGCGACTTCACCGCGGAACGGATAGGTCGACTTGCGGGCGGACATACGGCGGGCTTCGCTGGTCTTGGCGGTGCCCACGGCTGCGGTAGATTCGGCGGCTGCGAGTGGACCGGCCATTGCCGAGGAAAGAACACCCAAGGCACAGACGGCCAGGGCGAAGCGGCGAAGGATGGAGTGGGTGGGGTTTTGGATGGTATTCATAACGGTATTTGTTTGTTGGTATTGATGTTGTTGACTCACCCGACACCGGGTGGCTGTTCATGGATTCGCAGCCCCGAAACCATTCCTTTCAAACTTTTCACCAAAGCCCCTCCTCTCGTTAGAATTCCTCACGGTGGAATGAGTGGGGGGATCGAAGGCTTTGTTTCCCGTTTGAACCCCCGGAGCCAAAATGAACTGCGATCGGATGCCCCATGGAGGCGAAACTCACGATGCACTGGGCGGAGCGCATGGCTGCGAGTATCCGATAACCAAACAAGCCGTTGACAAGGGAGGCAGAGACACCGTATCAAGTTCGCCTTTTCTAGGAACCGATTATGCCGAATACGAAGTCAGCCGAGAAACGCGTCCGCAGCAACGCCCGCAAGGCCGAGCGCAACCAGTCCGTCAAGTCGAGCGTCAAGACGTTCGAGAAGAAGTTCTTGGCACTCGCGACCGCCGGCAAGTTGGACGAAGCCAAGGCTGCTCTTTCCGTGGCGACCTCTGCTTATGCTCGCGCCGCCAAGGGTGGTGTGATCAAGCGTGAGACTGCCAGCCGCAAGGCCTCCCGCCTTCAGCTGCAGCTCAACCGGGTCACCGCCGCCAAGACGGCCGCCCCGAAGGCCTGATCCGGACTTCAGCGCAAGGTTGGTTCCTCCCGAACCATTCCAGCACTGAAAGCACTCCGCGAACCGAAATTCCCGGAAGAGACGTCTGCAGAATGATCAGAGCACGGAGCGTTCTCCGTGTGTGAGCAACAAAAACGGCACCCAATGGGTGCCGTTTTTGTTTTTGGAGTCAGCCGCCCGAGGTTTTCCTCCTCAGGTAATCTACCCCACAAAGCCCACCGCAATACCGGCTTCTCAGGCCTTGCGGATACAGGCGTAGGCGTTGTGATTGTGGATACTCTCCTGATTTTCCGCCTCCACTTGGTACCAGAGGATGTCCGGATGCTCATTGAGCCGCAGGGCGACATTCCGAACCAGATCTTCGACAAACACGGGGTTTTCGTAAGCACGCTCGGTCACGGCTTTTTCGTCCACCCGCTTCAGGAGTGAGTACATTTCGCTGGAACCGCACGACTCGATCCATCGAATGAGGTCTTCGATCCAGATCACCTTGCTGGAACGAATTTGCACGGTCACCTCGCCCCGCTGATTGTGCGCCCCATACTGACTGATGGCCTTGGAACAAGGGCACAACGTGGTGACGTTGGCTTTGACGGTGAGCATGAAATCCAGCTTACCCCCCTCGAGGGCCGCATCAAAACCCACCTCATAGTCCATCACGCCTTCCTTGCCGGAGACGGGCGCCTTTTTGGTGAGAAAGAAAGGGAACCGCATCTCCAGATGAGCCGCATGGGCATGCAATCGGGTCTGCATGGCCTTGAGGATCTCGGGGATGTTCTCCACATGGATGACCGCTCCGTGGGCATTGAGGACTTCGACAAAGCGGCTCATGTGGGTGCCCTTGAACTCCTCGGGCAAGTCCACGAAGAGGCCGATGGTGGCCACGGTGTTTTGCAACTCCGGTGCTTTGTCCCGAATTTGAACGGGAAAACGCAGGTTGCGGACACCCACCTTGTCGATGCGCAGTTGGCGATGATCGCGCTCGCTCTGCTTGTCGGTCATCGAAGGGTCCTTCGTATGAATTGCACCTCCCGTGGAGACCGGGACTTGGACTGTTCCTGAGTGTTCTTGTGTCAACAGCGCTGACCCTATCATCACGAAATCATCGCGCAAAAAAAGATTCGGGTCACTTTCAACGAAGACTGTGCTGTATGAAATTGTCACGACTGTTGTTTGCCCCATTTTTCGGGGCTTTCCTCCTCATCGCGGAAACCCCGCGTTTCAAAGTTGTCACCTACAACCTGGAAAATTACCTCGTGGAACGATCCGGCACCCGGGTTCCCAAGCCCGAAGCCGCACGCCGCAAGGTCACTGAAACCCTCACCACCATCCGGCCTGATGTGTTGGCCATCCAGGAGATCGGGCCCACCAATGCCCTTCTGGAACTCCAGTCGCGCCTCCGTCAGGCAGGCCTGGATCTGCCGCATTGGGAACACGTCTCCGGCTACGACACCAACATCTTCGTGGCGGTCTTAAGTCGATTTCCCATCGTCGCCCGCCGCCCCCATTCCCAGGAAAACTTTCTTCTGGAAGGCCGCCGATTCAAAACGAGCCGCGGGCTCTTGGAGGTCGATCTGGAAGTCAGTCCATCCTATCGATTCACGCTGTTCACCGCACACTTGAAGTCCAAGCGCACCATCGGATCCGCCGATCAGGCCGAGATGCGTGAGCAAGAAGCGCGGGCCCTGCGACGCCTGGTGGAAACCCGACTCGGCGCTGACCCCAAAGCCAATGTGTTGGTGTGTGGTGACTTCAACGACACCAAGGACAGCCCCGCCCTGAAGGCGCTATTGGGCCG
>JARXAF010000055.1 GCA_029865985.1 Verrucomicrobiota bacterium | reverse complement strand
GTTGGGCCGTGGTATGAGAATTTCGACGGTGTGATCACTGGCTTCGGCGGCATGATCGGAGTGGCGGATCCAGGTGGCAGAACCCGGATCTGCGCCCTCCAACACCGGGCTTTCCAAGATGGTGTAGGATCGACCGGCTTTGGCGTCCCACCGCAAACGCAACGGACCCTCTGAAGAACCTGCCTCCGAGAAACCGCACTGGAGTCGCAAGAAACTGAGCCGATCCCTGGGATGGGTTCCGGCCAGGAATTCCGCCCGGTTGTTTTGGCCATCTCCGTCGGCATCCAACAAGCGGTCATCCAAGGTCGGGTCCAGACCAAACTGCCGTTCCCACGCATCAGGCATTTGGTCTTGATCGGCATCCAAGCCTCCGTTGGCCACAGTGCTTGTCAGGACCCACTCGGTGTTGACCGTCAGGGCACCGCTGAAATCATAGCCTCGGATTCGGACGGTATTTTGTCCGAGTCGCAGGGTCGGAGCGGCCTGCCAGGTGGTGGAGTTGATCCAGCGCACGCGATGGGTGTCTTCGGGGCCTTCCACGATGAGTTCCTTGAGATCGATCCAAGCGTTGCCTTGCAGGACTCCGGTGGAGGTCGTGAAGAGCGCCACGTTGGTGGATGGGTTGGTCACGCGGAACGGAACCGATGCGGGCAATTTGCTGCGAACGTAGGCGGAGCGTTGCTCCACATAGGCTCGGATGCCGCTGAAGTTCTGCCCCGCCATGGCGCCGAAATGGTCGATCCACGGGCCGAGGTACCGCGTATTGTAGGTGGTGGTGATGAGGTCCAACAAGTGGGCTTGGTAGCGACGCTGGTTGACCGGCAGATTGAAGAGTCGAGCGATGTTTCCGGTAGCCCGCTGGAGGGGCGAAGTGGCGGCGGCCCCGAAGGCGAAATCCATGTCCCAGAGGAGCGGCAGTGCCCGTCCGTCACTGGGCCGGAAATATATTATGAAGTTATGGGGATTATCGAAGGGGTAGGTGTCGACCAAGCCGATGAGCGATTGATAGGCCACGGCCCGCAGCCACACGTCCACATCCATGAGCCGTTCGGCTTCTTGCTCCAGGGCGGTTCCTGAAAGAGACAATCCCTTGGCCAAGGCCATGATGGGCTCGTAGCTCGTGGTGGATCGATTGTTCTCCGGGAGGAAGAACCATCGGTAAACCTCCGGATCGTTACCGAGGTTCGTGATATCCACACCGATGACTTCATCCGGCTGAGGCCGCTTGGCCGCCTCTCTACCGCCGGTGATCGTGGTGGTGGGGTAGTAGATCAGCTCGAGTTTGAACTCATTGCCAGCGGATCCATTCTCGTACTGGGAATCGAGAAACACGTCACCGTATTTGGCCATGACCATCAACGCGGTTCCGGTGAGATCGGTGCGCGGTGGGATGAGGTGCACCAAGTCGTCGTACATCCCGGGCAGGCCGCCGGCATGCTGGAGGGCGTGCTTGAGGACGATTTCATCCTGATCGCCACCCACTCCGGTATAGCCCCCAGAACGGTCGATGGAGATCCCGGTATGGACCCCTCGGAATCGTTGGTGCGGAGGGAATCGGAAGGTGAGGCCAACTCGACCGGCATCGGGACGTCCTCGTTGGCTTCCCTGCAAATGGACTCCCAAGTCATAGAAGATTTCTTGCTCGTCCTGAATCAAGGTCGCTCCCAGGAACTCGTTGCTCATGAGATTGGTCTCCGAGTAGAGCAGCGCCCTGTCGGCGGGAGTCATGAGGACGCGCAAGTTGTGCAAGCCTCCCAGTCGCTCTCGTCCATCGGCTATTCCAACGAGGGCTCTCGATTTCGGTCCGCCCGCGGGGAACCAAGACACGGCTCCGAGGGTGTCCGTGGCTTGGAGGTAAAATTGAACGGTGCTTCCTGAGTTGGAACCGGGGATAACGCCGGTGACACGTCCGGTGCTGTCGATGTTGGCCGGCTTCGATTGCCATGCGCCGCCATTGACCGACCAGAAGAGGCGGACGCCTGCGATACCGTCGTCATCCTGGGCCGTCGCTGTGACTGTGATGCTCTGGCTGGCCGGCGGCACTGCGGGACTGTGGTTCAGCGATTCGAAGGTGGGCCCCAGGTTGGAGACTCGACGTGAATTGGGCATCCCCGGGGTTCCGGAACGGGTGGGCCGAGTGAGCGTCGTGGTCTTGGCCACTCGGTTAAAATAAAGCCGGGTGTTGAGCAGAGGGCATCCTGCCAGGTAGCGGGCTCGGAAGGAGACTTCGTAATCCCGGCCATTCACCACCGTCTTGTTGTTGGCCAAGGTCGTCTCGAGGTGATTGTGCATGTGCTCGGTGGGACCCGTGGCGATGAGGTGGAGCACATGGTTCCCAGCGGAAGTAGGATCCTCGATGACCCGACTCAGCCGATGGGTGCCCAGACAACGCCAGGAGGTGATCCCGTTCTCAAAATCCCCGTTCTTCAGCAGCGAGGCCGCGGTGGCCGTACCCGGCGATTCCACCACCTTGAGATCGTCAATGAGGCATTCGCCGGCATCCAACAATCCGACGACCCATTCATTCCAGAGGGTGGGACCGGGAGCCGAAACCGCACGGGCACGATAAGTGTGGAGCACCCAATCCGATCGCTGGGATTCATCGCTGGCCGCCCAGGCTTCGGGTGAGGCGTTGTCGGCTTCTGGATCCTGGAGTTCCAAGCTGGACCCGCCGCCGTCGGCGGATTCCGGCCAGCGGCCCGAGTCGGCGTATTCCACGGTGTCTGCCGGGTTACCGTCGGCATCGGCGAGAACCAACCGTTCGCCCGAGTTGGACAATTGACCTTCGAAGGGACCGAGCACTCGAACGCCCGTATTTTCAGCCCGCAAGGCATCGGGCTTCTCTGCGATCACCAGCAGTTGTCCTGCCTGCAAAACGGCGCCGACGGGAAAACGGTAACGGATGCCATCGGTGAAACTCCAACCCGACAAGTCGATGTCCGCGGTGCCTCGATTGAGCAACTCCAGCCAGCTTCCGGACAAGTTGCCATCCGGTGGATGGTAGTGGACTTCGTTGATGACGACATCCTGCTGGAGGCGCACCCGATTGGTTCGATCCGGAGACATCTCAGAAGGGAATCGCCAAGGGCCGATGCCATCCGGGAATCGTGCCTGTGCGCGTTGGCTCAAGACCAGGGCGTCGATCACAGCCTCTCCATTCAGCGTACTCAGGATGAGGTGATCGCTGCGTTCTGGGCGAAACCCCAATGTGGCGGATGGGACGGCTCGAATGGCATTCGCCTCAAGGACGGAACCAGCCGGAAAGGTGTAGGACGCGCTGGAGGATCCGGTCTTGGTGATCCGCAGTCCTTCCAGGGGCAGGGGATTGGATGTGATGTTGGCAACTTCGACAAAGAAACCCACGCCCGGCGCACCCACTTCGTTGAATCGGAGGCCTATGTTCGAGGCGTCTGTCACTTCCATGACACTCAATTCTGCTTCGAACCAAAGATCATCCAGCCCGTCGCTGGCCTGATGCAGTTCCACGGCCAGAGTATTCGTGCCTGGCTGCAGGTTGCCGCTCGGTATGGAGATTTCCACCGCCGCCGGAATCCCGACGCGGCCGACCAGTGCGGGGGTGTTCGCACTCAAAGTGCCGGCCGGCAAGTTGCCGCGGTGGATCTCGCGGCCGTTCAAATAGAAGGCGGCCCCGTCGTCATAAGTGGTCCGAAGTTTTAATCGAGCATTCACCAAGCCCGCTGGCACCACGAAACGGGTTCGGAAATAGGCAGCCTGCGCGGCCGCGGGCGTCAGGCGACTCTCCGGATTGGCACGGCTTTTGGCAGTGCCTTGGAGTTGCGCGCGAAATCCTCCTGGGTTGGGCGAGTTGTCGTCGTTGGCCCAAAGGAAGTCCAGGGTGTTGGCTCCATGAGTGAACCCCGAGGTCACGGTGAACGCTGGGCTCAGCGACTGGAACCCTTCGAAGCTCATGCCGATGCTCCGTCCGTTGAGCAGCACCGAAGTGATGCGGTTGTCGGCTGCGGCCTGGATTTGAAGCTTGGCCGTTTCCGGTGCGAAGGCGCTCAAGTCGAATTGGGTCCGATAGCGGTAATTGCCGGGGGCAACGCTGGTGGTGCCGGGGCTGACGGGGCCCAGCCATCGGGAAGTGCCGTCGTTGGCCAACCAGGCCGGGTGACCTTCAATCACCAGAGAAGGGGACGGCGGAGGTGGCGACACGGACTGAGCCGATTGGATGACCGTGTAGTGTGCGTCACGAGAACCTGGGGCCAGGGCTTGCCGTGAATCGGACAAACCGGTGGAAAACAGGGTCGCGATAGGTGACTCGATCCCGTTGGGGGGTGTCAGGTCTCCGCCATAGAAGGGAGCATTGGCGACTTTCCATGGGGACACCGCGTTGCCGGGCCCCGTCCACCCAGTTCCTGCCCCCTCGGAGTTCGAAAGGAATTCCCAAGCTTGGTTGGAAGGAATGAACACCGGAAGGGAATCCGGGGTGAGTTTCGGAAAGTTCCGGCGGCCGGGTGTTCCACCGCGTAGTGCGCTGGCCCGCCAATTCTCTGGTGGCGCGGTGGCGGAGGTTTCCTGAAATTTGGCCAAGCTGGGACCGTGACCGTCTGGCGACACGGGCCATTCCGAGTCGGTGCCGTACGAAAGCACGTCCATCAGGCGCTGGTTATTGTTCCGCAGTTCGAGAGTCTCGCCAGAATTGGAAAGCCGTCCCTGGAAAGGTCCGAGAACATTGGTCACACCGAGCTCAACGAGGGCCGCAGGTTTGGCGGCAATGACGAGTTGGGCTCCGCCGGCCAACACGGTGCCCGAAGGAAACAGGTAAGTAATCCCTCCAGCGAGCCGCCAACCCGACAAGTCCATGTTCACGGCCATCTGGTTGTGCAGTTCGACCCATTCCAAAGCAGGTTCCTGATCTTGTGGGTGATAGTGGATCTCGTTGAAGACCACGGTGCTGTCCGCGCGCGCCTTCATGAACCCCAGCAAACCGATCAGCAACCCGCAGAGGCCAACTGCCTGCTGAAGCGATCGTTTAAGAAAGGGAAACAGGAGGATCATTGGAATCTTGAGGGAGAACAGGGGAACGGTTGAAGGGACCGTCGGCTTCGGTTTCCGGCAGCGTCAAGGGACTTTTGGTGGTGGAAATATCCCGGGAGCCGCACTGGCGTTGGTGGAGCTCGCCCGCTAAAGTTTCTTCATGCGTGCAGAGGTTTCCATGAAACGGGGAGTCCGGTTCTTGACCTTATTTTTGGCGGCAGCCTGGCTGGGTTCCATTCCCGGATTCCGGATGCCTCTGACAGCCCAATCCCCAGGGCCAGCAGCGGTGCCTCGTGGCAAGCCCATCAAGCCGTTGGTCGGTGAGGCCAAGACCGAGGGCAAAAAAGAAGAAGCCATCCAGGGGGACGCTTCCAAGGCCAAGATGGCGGCCAATGCTCCAGCAGCGGCAGCGTTGGTTCCAGCGGCCAAGCCCGGTTTCGCTTCGGTGGGGTTCGATGTGTTGGCGACCTTCAAGTACGAGGTGCCTGAAGACGCTCCGGCTTCGAAAACCAACACTCCGGCTGTGGATCCGGATACTCAGATTCCGGCGAACGTGAAGGCCTTCAATGGCAAGAAAGTGGCTGTGAAAGGCTTCATGCTACCGCTCAAAGTGGAAGGGGGTCTGGTGACCGAACTCCTGCTCATGCGCGATCAATCCATGTGCTGTTTCGGCACCGTCCCCAAAATCAACGAATGGATCGCGGTGAAAATGGGCACGGCCGGAATCAAACCGGTGATGGATCAAGCTGTGACCCTCTACGGCACCATCAAAGTGGGTGCCATGCGTGAGAACGGCTATCTGGTCGGCATCTACCAAATGGATGGTGACAAGGTGGACGGCCCTCCGGGTTCTTGATCGTTTTGCTCATCGTGACAGGGCCCGGGTTGTGGGGTTCGAGACCCAGTCGCCTCTGGCTTTCAGCCCCGATTGGTTGGCGAACGCTGGAGCAATTCAACTGAATCGTTATGACTCCTTGCGGCTTTCCAGAAAGCGCTTGAGGGCTTGGGCCATGGTGCCGCCGAATCCGTCCACTTGCTCGATTTCGTGGATGGGTGCCAGGCGCAGGCGTTGGATGGACCCGAACCTGCGGAGCAGAGCCTTTTTTCGGGCTTCACCGATACCTGGAAACTCATCGAGGACGCTCTCGCTGATCTTCTTCAATCGCAGTTGCGCATTGTAGGTGTTGGCAAACCGATGCGCTTCATCCCGCACCCGCTGCAAGAGTTTGACGGCCGAACTGTCCAACCCGGGCCGGAGTGGATCCTTTTCGCCCGGGAGGTGGATTTCCTCAAACTCCTTGGCCAATCCGAGAATGGGAATATGGGAGAGACCCAGCTTGGCCAACTCGGCACAGGCGGCATTGAGTTGCCCCTTTCCGCCGTCGATGAGTATCAAGTCGGGCCAGCGGGGGCCTGCCGTCACCTTCGGAACCCAAGGGCGTTCCGGGGATTCAGCGGCGATGCTTTCGGTTGTCGGGGAATCGTCGGCTGAATCGTCGACGGTCTCATCGATTTCAGAGGAATCCGTTCCAGACGTCGCCACCCCGGATAATGGAGCGATCGACTCTTTCACCTCCTTCTGCAGGCGGCTGTATCGGCGCTGAATGGTTTCGGCCATGGAGGCGAAATCGTCCTGAGTCCGCACCGTCTTCATCCGGAAGCGCCGGTAATGGGAACGGTCGGGGCGTCCGTGCCAAAAGCTGACCATTGAAGAGACAATGAAGGTCCCGCTGATGTTGGAAATGTCGAAGCCCTCGATCCGGGCGGGTGGTTCCGCCAGGCCCAGCAATCGTCCCAACTCGCGCAAGTCGGACTCCGGGTGGACAGCCACGGGCAAGGTGTAGGGAATGCGCTCGAACTTCTCCGTCTTCAGCGTGGTGCGTTTTAGGTCGTCCAATGCGTCGCGAAGTTGGGCCGCTTTTTCGAATTCCAGATTTGCCGCCGCCTTGCGCATTTCGCTCTCGAGTTCGCTGCGCAATTCCTCGGTGTGTCCTTCGAGAAATCCTATTCCGGCACGCACCTGCTCGAGATACTGCTCACGGGTCACATTACCAATACAGGGGGCCGTGCAGTGCTGGAGGTTGCCATAGAGGCAGTGACGGTAATCCGACTCGTTGGGTTGCAGCGGCCGGCAGCCTCGGAGTTTGAACTTCCGACGCATGAGGGTCAGTGCGCGACGCACGCTGCCGGAGTGGGCAAAGGGACCGAAGTACAGGCAGCCGTCGTCTTTGCGCAGGCGGGTCAAGGTGAAGCGGGGAATCGGATCGTTGAGATTCACCTTCAGGAGCAGGAAACCTTTGTCGTCCTTGAGGTCGATGTTGAAGCGCGGTTGAAACTCCTTGATGAGCCGGCTTTCCAACAACAAAGACTCCGCCTCGTTCTTGACCATGTGCCAGTCGAAGTCGTGGATGGCGTCGACCAAGGCGTTGAACTTGAGATCCCACCCCATGCGGCGGGATGGATGGAAGTATTGCGACACCCGCTTGCGCAGATCTCGGGCTTTGCCGATGTAAATGACCGTGCCGAAGCGGTCCTTGTGCAAGTAGACGCCGGGACGGTGCGGCACGGTCGACAGCTTGTTTCGGATGTGGTCAGTGATCGGCATTGTTTCCCGGCCGGAGAGTTCCGGACCGGAGCGCAACCATCCACCGGTTCCAGGAATTCCGCCAGTCAGGGTCGCCGGAAAACCCCAGAATGTAGTCGGCTATTTCAAATCCTCGCCGGCCAGTCCACCGACCGTCCAATCGAGGTTGTAAATGAGCTTGGCGCCCTCTTTAAACGGAGCATTCAGGCGGTCGTACAAAGCGAACTCACTGTGTCCATCAACGAAGAGCAGGGACATGCCCCGGGGTCCGTGAGCCGCAGCCCCGGTGCCTTTGTAGATGTCGTTCCACTTGCCGCGATTGCTGGAGAAACAGGGGGAAATGGCTTTCTTGGTGGGAGACAGAACCTCAGAAACCTTGCGCACCTGCAGGGCGGCGCTGTTGTTGTCGTGGTAGAATTGGTTGTAATAATAGTACGAGCAGGGAAAGAGGAGCTCGTTGGTCTTGATGGGGTAGTTGTTGGCGATGGTCCACTCCAGGTTGAAGCCCCGTCCTTTTTCCGAAGGGCAGAAATAGAAGGATCGGGCATTGGTGCTGATGTAGGGATCCATCAGCTTGAGGAAATCGATGAATCCCATTTGCGGCCAATCGCGTCCGGAGTAGGGGAAACGATCGTTCGAATCGCCGGTGTACATGGCGAAGGTCATTCCAATTTGGCGCAAATTGGAGGTGCACCGTGCCTGCAGGGCCTTGGTTTTCCCTTTCGCCAAGGCGGGCAACAGCATACCCGCCAGAATGGCAATGATGGCCACGACCACCAGCAGTTCGATCAATGTGAAGGCGAGCCGGGAGGAGCGGAGCAGGGAGGAAGGCTTCATGGCGATGATCGGGAAAGATCTTTGAGGATCGAACTCGCACAAAACCCGAGCCGCAACGGCAAAAGGACTGGCGGGTCCGCAGGGGGGAAGAAATGGGATGCGTCCCATCCATCCCGAGGCAGTCCATTCAAATCGGAAGGCGACAATCGACGCGAGTGGTTCAACCTTCGCCCATGTGGCTGCAGTTCCGATGGTGCTGGGGGTTGCTGGGCGCGATGCTGGCCTGCGCCGATGCTCGATGGATTCAGGTGACCGAGTTCAGTCGGTTTGAACGGGAGACTCCCGGGTCGTCGAACTGGATTTCGCCCGAGTGGAAAACGACCATCCCGTTCCGGGAATTGCTGGTCTCGTGGAATCTCCGGTCGGAATCCGATCTGGAGATCGAAGCTCAGGCGCAGACCTCCGGGCAATGGGGCCGATGGTGGCACTTGGGACGCTGGTCGGCTTCGCAATCACCCACGCGGCGCACCAGCGTTCGTGGCCAGCGGGATGCCACGGGGCAGGTGGATACTGATACACTGGTATTGCCCGCGCAGGCAGACGCGCTCCGGTTACGAATCCGGTTTTCGGATCCATCGCAGACGCCCGCTCTTTTGAAGCGTTTGGATCTGGCCCTTTGGTCGTCGGGGGCAGGGTTCGCATCGAATTCAGAGACCGCTGTCGGATTCATTCGCACGCTCGAGGTTCCGAAAAAATCCCAGGCCGACTATCCGGAGGGGGTGACGCAGTGGTGCAGCCCCACCAGTTTGGCCATGCTCATGGCTCATTGGGGTCAGCAGTCCGGACGCGCGGATTGGGACATGGACGTCCGATCGGTGGCCGCCGGGGTCCATGACCCGGGCTGGCCAGGTACCGGCAATTGGGTTTTCAACGCGGCCTACGCTGGAAGCAGATCTGGTTTGCAGGCGGCCGCGGTGCGATTGGGAGGCTTGTCCGATCTAGCCGCGTTGTTGGACTCCGGAATTCCTGTGGCTGCGTCGGTTTCGTACGCGGTGTTGAAAGGCGGGCCGAAGCCAGAAAAAGGCGACGGTCACCTCATCGTGGTCTGTGGGTTGTCTCAGGAAACGGTGACGGTGAATGATCCTGGGGTCCGGTTGAGCCGGGTTCGCCGCGAGTTTCCCATCCCCGCGTTCAGGGCCGCTTGGGCGGCTTCCCATCAGACGGTTTATGTGGTGTGGCCGGAAGGGCGGGCTTTGCCTGCCAGCCCACTGAAGACCTGGTAGCGACATCGGCCGGTCGGTGAATGCTCGGAACCCGTGTGGACGGGTTCAGCCTTCTATGGGTGTCATCCAATGGGCCAGACTCCCAAACGACTTATCTGGCAGGAGGGACCAAACATCGACGCTTTCGTTTTGGTTTTCCGTCATGGAAGTGTCGTGGCTAGGCTTCGTCCATGGCACTGATGGATGATATGGTGGAATTGGGTCGGCGGGCCAAGGCGGCCTCGCGTGAATTGGCCCGGTTGTCTGCCGATGAGAAGAACCGCTGTCTTCGGGTCATGGCCGATGGTTTGGAGGCGGCCACCCCGCGTCTGCTGGAAGCCAATGCGCAAGACCTGGACGTGGGCAAAAGTCTCGGTCTCACCGGGGCCATGATGGATCGTTTGGCTCTGAATGCCGATCGCATTGCCGCGATGGCTCAAGGCCTTCGTGAAGTGGCCGCCTTGCCGGATGCCTTGGGGCGCATCTTGGACACCCGTGAGCGTCCCAATGGCCTCCGCCTTCGCAAGATCAGCACACCCATCGGTGTGGTCGTGATCATTTACGAGTCACGCCCGAACGTGACGGCCGATGCGGCGTCCCTGTGTTTCAAAACCGGTAATGCAACCATCCTGCGGGGAGGCAAGGAGGCCATGCATTCCAACCGGCTGATTGCTGAAACCTTGATTGCTTCGGCCAAATCCGTCCTGCCCCATTTTCCCGAACACGCCATCCAGGTGGTTCCCACAGCGGACCGAGAGGCCATCCCGGCACTCTTGTCGCTCACGCAATATGTAGACCTTTGCATGCCCCGGGGCGGCGAGGGATTGATCCGTGCGGTCACCGAATGCAGCAAGGTGCCGGTGATCAAGCACTACAAGGGTGTGTGCCACGTGTATGTTCATGCGGCGGCCGATTTGGGCATGGCTGAGGAAATCGTCTTCAATGCCAAGTGCCAGCGCCCCTCGACGTGCAATGCGGCGGAAACCGTTCTGGTGGACCGGGCCGTGGCAGATGCATTCCTGCCGCGCATGGCCACTCGCTTGGCCACCAAGTCTGTGGAATTCCATGCAGACGCTGAAGCTCTGCCCTGGGTGGCCGGCGCTATCCAAGGCACGGCGAGTGTCGCTCGGATGGCGGAAACGCAAGACTGGGAGACTGAGTACAACAACTACATCCTGAACGTGGCGGTGGTCGAAGGGGTCGAGGCCGCCATCCATCACATCCACAGCCATGGTTCAGGTCACAGCGAAGCCATCGTAACGGCAGATCGTGCGGTGGCTGATCGATTCTTGGCCGAAGTCGACTCGGCTGCGGTTTATTGGAATGCCTCTACCCGGTTCACCGATGGAGGCGAATACGGCATGGGTGCGGAAATCGGCATCAGCACCGACAAGATTGGAGCCCGCGGCCCCATGGGTCTCGACGAACTTTGCAGCTACAAGTGGCAGGGCTTTGGTTCGGGCCAAGTCCGGTCCTGAAAAACATTTGGCGCGGAGGGATGAGAACCCCGCCGCGCCGATGTTTTCAAAATCCGCCCCAATCCGAGGGGCGATGATGCCGTATTACGCCGCAGCCGGGGCCGCGCTGCCGAAGCCAGGAAGCTTCGGGGGCACCGGCTTCATGACCTCGGGGAGCGGGGTCGAAGCTTGGGCTCCGCTGGGAGGATCCGTCTTGTCGGGGCTCGACGGGTGCGGAGTGAAGCTGCCCGTGCTCACGATGTCGGCGACTTGCGATCCTTCAAGGGTTTCGTGCTCCAAGAGCGCCAGTGCGACCAACTCGACCTTGTCACGATGTTCGGTGAGAACATCTTGAGCCGTCTTGAAACCAGCATCGATGATCCTCTTCACCTCGGCATCGATCCGTTGGGCGGTCGACTCGCTGTATTCCTTGGAGCGCATCATGTCGCGACCGAGGAAGACGTATTCCTGAGATTCGCCGTAGAGCACCATGCCCAACTGATCGCTCATGCCCCAGTGCATCACCATGGCCTTGGCCATGGAGGTGGCCTGTTGGATGTCGCCAGACGCTCCGCTGGAGATGTCGTCGGTGAACATCTGCTCGGCAATGCGGCCGGCCATGGTCACGGCGATGAGGTCGTTGAGTTCCTTGAAGCGGCGATTGTGGATGTCCTCCTTGGGCAGGTACATCGTGGCTCCCAAAGCCTGGCCGCGAGGAATGATGGTCACCTTGTGCAGGGGGTGCGTGTGCTTGAGCACCACATTCACCACTGCATGACCCGCTTCGTGCCAGGCCGTGCCCTTCTTTTCCTCTTCGGACATGGCCATGCTGCGACGCTCGCGGCCCCAGCGCACCTTGTCGCGCGCTTCTTCCAACTCATCCATGCCAATGGACTTCTTGCCAGTGCGGGCCGCCAGCAAGGCCGCCTCGTTGAGCAAGTTGGCCAACTCGGCGCCGGAAAACCCCGGAGTTCCGCGTGCAATGACCGACAAATCGACTGCGCCATCGAGCTTCACGTTCTTGGCGTGCACCTTGAGAATGGCTTCGCGCCCACGGACATCGGGCAGATTCACCGTGACCTGACGGTCGAAACGTCCCGGGCGGAGCAGGGCGGGATCGAGCACGTCCGGCCGGTTGGTGGCGGCGATGATGATGATGCCTTCCTGAGTATCGAAACCGTCCATTTCGACGAGCAGCGCATTGAGAGTTTGTTCGCGCTCGTCATTGCCGCCGCCGAGGCCATGACCACGGCTGCGACCCACCGCATCGATTTCATCGATGAAGATGAGGCAAGGGGTGTTCTTGCGGGCCTGCTCGAACATGTCGCGCACGCGACTGGCACCGACACCGACGAACATTTCGACGAAGTCGGATCCGCTGATGCTGAAGAAGCTGGCATCAGCCTCACCGGCGATGGCCTTGGCCAAGAGTGTTTTACCCGTTCCCGGAGGGCCGACCATGAGAATACCCTTGGGAATGCGACCGCCGAGCTTCTGGAATTTCTTGGGATCGCGGAGGAATTCCACCAACTCCGAAACCTCATCCTTGGCCTCCTCGACACCGGCGACATCTTTGAACGTGGTCTTGTTGCGGTCTTTAGTGAGCAAGCGGGCCTTGGATTTGCCGAAGCTCAAGGCTCCCTTGCCGGCGGCCTTGATTTGACGCAGGAAGATGAACCAGATGAGTACACCACCCAGGATCAACGGGGCGGCGCTCATCAGGAATGTGGTCCAATTGCCGGAGCGCTCTACCGAACGGAAGCCGTGAACCTTGTAAAGGTCTTCCAAGACCCGTTCGGTCATTTGCAATTCGACATGGAAAGCCACCCAATTGGTACTGCCAGAATCTGGTTGGTAGGAACCCCGTATGACCTGCAATGCCTGTTGCGGGTGGAGCTCAATCACACCGCCACGAACCTGATTGGTTGAGATCAACTGGAAGAACTCTTGAGGCGTGAGGTTTTTCTCGTTTGATCCACGGGACTGCCGAGTCCAGAAGACCAGAGCGAGCCCCAGCAAAATAAGGGCGGGCCAGATCAACCAGTTTTGGTTGGGGATCTTGGGTTCCCCTGGTCGGTTACTCCGGTTGCCCTGCGGTGATAGGTCCTCAGACATGTATTATGTACTGACGGTATCATTCACTGGGGAGTCGCGCAAATGTTGGATGCCAATGATTCGGCGTCTGTGTACCGAAGAAAGGACGGCTGGGTTTCGAGCTTTCGCGGCTTTCCGTCACCCGATCGTCCGGTTAAGACTCAAGGAATTTCCATGCCTTGGCCGCAACCTCTCGATCCTTTGGGCAACCCATGGCTCTCCACCGGTGTGGCAGCCATCCCGGTCATCGTGTTGCTCGGCTTGGTGGCATGGGGCCACCTGCGTGTTGGGATAGCCGCGCTTCTGGCGCTGGGGGCCGCCCTCGGTGTGGCTTTGTTGGCCTTTGGGATGCCGGTGCCGGCCGCGCTGGGGGCGGCCGCTTATGGCGGGGCTTACGGATTATTTCCCATCGGATGGATCGTGTTGAATGTGATGTTCCTGCATGCCCTGACGGTCAAGTCGGGGCTCTTCCAGGAATTGAAGGGTCAGCTCATGCGGGTAGCCCCCGATCCTCGGGTCCAAGTTATCCTCATCGCCTTCTGTTTCGGCGCCTTCATCGAGGGGGCGGCCGGTTTTGGCGCTCCGGTGGCCATCACCGCGGCCTTGTTGCTCCAACTGGGATTCTCGCCAATCCACGCCAGTGGGCTGTCCCTCATCGCCAATACGGCTCCGGTGGCCTTCGGTAGCATCGGCATCCCGATCACGACGCTGGCCCAAGTCACTGACCTCGACGTGATGAAGCTCTCGCAGATGGCCGGCCGGCAACTCCCTGTCTTCTCGGCTATCATTCCCCTTTGGATCGTCGGTGCCATGGCCGGATGGCGCGGTATCCGGGAGGTCTGGCCGGTGGCCTTGGTGGCGGGAGTCTCCTTTGCCGTGATGCAGTTCTTGGTGAGCAATTACCATGGACCCTGGCTGGTGGATTCCATTTCGGCTCTGGTGAGCCTAGGGGCTGTCTTGTGGATGCTGCGCTGGCGTCAGCGGAAAGAATCGCCGGCCTTCATCGATACGCCGGTTTCCGCCTCCGGCATGCGTTGGTGGAGGCCCTGGGTGCCTTGGCTGATTCTGACCCTCGCCATCTTCGCCTGGGGCACGCGACCTGTGAAGGAGACGCTGGATCGCATGGCTTCACCGTCTTTTCCGGTGCCTGGTATCCACCAGCAAGTGATGCGGACTCCGCCGGTGGTTCGGGTTTCCAAGGTCGAAAAGGTGGAATTGAAACTCAATGTGCTTTCCGCCACGGGGACCGGCATTTGGCTGGCCGCCGTGGTCAGCGGGTTGCTGATGGGGTATTCCCCCAGACAATTGCTGCGGGTCTGGTGGGACACGCTGATGGCGGTCCGCCAGTCACTACTGACCATCGCCGCCATGCTGGCCCTAGGGAATGTGACCAAACTGTCGGGTGCCGACGCCACGCTCGGAATGGCGTTGGCCAAGACCGGCGTCTTCTACCCGTTCTTCGGGACACTCCTCGGTTGGCTCGGTGTGGCCCTGACCGGCTCTGACACGGCTTCCAATGTGCTTTTCGGATCGCTGCAACGAATCACTGCCGAGCAGTTGGGGCTCAGCCCGTACCTGATGTGCGCCGCCAACTCCACCGGCGGTGTGATGGGCAAGATGATCGACGCCCAGAGCATTGTGGTCGCGGGGGTCGCAGTGAAGGCCCACGGTGAGGAGGGGAAAATCCTCCGTTTCGTATTCTGGCATTCACTGGTGCTGGCCGCCCTGATCAGCGCCTGGGTGGCCGCTCAGGCCTACTGGCCGCTCTTGCAGTCGACCGTTGTGAGGTAGAACCCACTGGGCCTCGCGACCCTCGAGCCGCAGCCTCACTCGGCCATGCTGACGGGATCGATGCCCACCGAGCGGCACCAATCCCGATAGGCGAACGGTGAGATTTCGCTGGGCTTGATTTCACTGCGGCCACCCCAGAAAACATTCGTGTATCCGACCGGGATGCCCGCCTCGACCAAGTGCTGGTCGATGGCCGCTTTGTGCGCCAGAACCATGGCTTTGTCGGTGCCGTGGGCCACTCCCATGACGTTGACGTTGCGGAACTCCGTGCCGCCCTCACGCCAGTAGGCGTGGGTCATGATGAAATGGCGACCCACCTCTTTTCCGGCGGCTTCTTCGAGGCCCGCAGGAACGGCCCAGTGGAACAACGCATTGAACTTGGTGACCCGCTCACCGGAGACCAGCGGTTTGACGTGCTCGAGGAAGGTGCTGAATCGCCCGATGACCTTCCGTCGGGTGAGTTCCTCGGCGACTGCGTGGAATTCGTCCAAAGACAAGCCGGCTTCGCGGGCGCGGGTAGCCCATAAATCCAACGTCAATTCGTCGGGAGTGAACTCACGCTTCAATGCGGTGAGCACCTTCCATTCGGTGTCACTGAGTTGGGTGACTTGAACGGGCACCGACTCAGCTGGTTCATCGGCCCGGGCGCCCGGCTCCATGCCTCGGCGGCGCACGTGACCCACCCCCAGGGCGAAGAGTTTCTTGGCCGACATCAGGCGGTAATGCTCAGCGCCAATGGTCCGCGCCAGATAGGCCGCGTGTTTTTGCAGGGAGTAGCCTTGAGGCACCTTGAGGGTGGTCCACAGTTTGTAGTTCGAACCCGGAGTGGCTGCATCGGTGGAACGCAAGACGACGTGCCCGCTGAATGGGTCTTTTTGGAACAGCGTGTCGAAGGCGCTGTCCAAGCGATCAGCAGGCACCTGCCAAGCGCAGAGAGCCCCCTCCGCTAAGCTGGTGGCCAAGAGTGTTTGGCGAATGCGGCGGATCACACCCGCCCGCAGCATGGCTTGCAGGCGCAGAAGAACGGTCTCAGCCGGAAGATCAGCCAGTCGTCCGATTTCCCCCATCGGATCGCGCGGGTAACCTTGGATGCGGTCTTCGCTGACCGCGAGGATGCGGGCGTTGATCGGATCCGTGGTCTCAATGGGATGGGTGTCGGGCATGCGGAGGGTTCAAACCTTTCGGTTCGGATACAGCTTGGCGACGAGGTTGGCGTAGCCATTGAGGTACTGTGTGGGGATGCGATCGCCGGTATCTACGACTCGCTCTGAGGCCTGACTCCAACGCGGATGCGGCACCTGGGGATCGACGTTGGACTCGAAGGGATACTCCTGCGGATTCAGAGTCTCCCAGAGGGTCGACGGTTGTTTGCTGGTAAACTCGATACGGACGATGCTCTTGATGCTCTTGTACCCGTACTTCCACGGAACCACCAAACGCACCGGAGCTCCGTTCTGCTTGGGTAGCGGCTTCCCGTAAATCCCGGTGGCCACGAGCGTCAGCGGATGCAGGGCTTCGTCCAAACGCAGCCCTTCGGTGTAAGGCCAGGGATAATCGGCAAGTCTCGCGACACCCGGCATTTCCTCAGGCCGTAGAACCGTGGTGAAGGCGATAAACTTGGCCTCCGGTTTGGGCTTAGCCTTGGCAATGAGCTCCGCCAACGGGAAGCCGTTCCAGGGTACCACCATCGACCAGGCTTCCACACAGCGGAACCGATAAACGCGCTCTTCTTGAGAGAACCCATGAAGAAGGTCTGACAGGCCCAGCTTCAAGGGGTTTTCGCACAACCCGTTCACTTCCAAGGTCCACGGGTCAGTGCGGAACCGGCCCACTAGTTCCTTAACTCGCGTCTTGGTGGTGCTGAACTCGTAGTAGTTGTTGTACCCGGTGGCCGCATTCTCATCCGAGAGGCGGCTGGAGGGGTTGTAGTCGGGATTGCGTTTTCCTGCCGTGAATCCGGTTGCCTTGGCGGTGTTGGTTGATTGAGCCAAGGCAGGCAGACCGACCGCCAAACCGCCGCCAATGAAACCCACCGCACGCAGGAAATCGCGTCGCCGATGGTAGATGGATTCAGGGGTGATGGCACTGTCAGGCAGATGCCACGGGGGGCGTACAATCACATTGGCCATGGGGGAAGAATGGCGCTCCTCAGACGTTCTGCACTTTTTTTCTGATGAGGGCGGAAGACTCCCACGGGTTGAGGATTCGACCGCCTTGCTGGCGCCACGTATCGGTCTGACGCTCAGCGTCGGCCGCAAGGTTGGGATCCAAGATCAGGACCACCTTGATGAAACGCTTTTCCAATTCTTCCACCGGCAAGATGGCCAAATGGCTTCCCGGAGTGATGCGCCCTCGACCGGCTCCGGAGGGATCGAGTACGAGGTCGATGGCATCGAATCCATCGCGACCCAAACTGCAAAAGTTCAGCAGCAAGCTGCCGCTGGACGAGGCGCCGTAACCGCAAAGACGCTGGCCCGCACTGCGGATTTCGCGAATTTCGTGGAGCAGTTGCTCACGAAAAGCGGCCAAGCGGTGGCCGAAGTCTTGCCAGAAAGCCCAAGTACCCAACCCCATCGTTTGCTCAGATTGGATCCTGTGTGACACGGAATCGCCCACCGGAAAGACCCCTCGGTGCCCGATGAAGACTCGCAACTGGCCACTGGCCGCCGGGCATTGCTCGACCTGAAAGGCTTCCAAATCATGCTGGTGGAGTTGCTCCTGAAGACCATCGACGGTCAGAAGGAGCGAGTGCCGTGGGTGGAGGATTTCAAAGAGCCTTCCGGCGGCCAATTCAGCGACATGGGGCAACTGGACCGACGCTGCTCCCTGGGGGTCCAAGGAGGCTTTCAGCCCGCTTAGGAAATGCTTCAGAGAATCGGCTTGAGCGAGTTCGCTCGGTGACGATGCGTTGGATGCGGCAGTCGCAATACCGTTGGCCGTGGGGTCGGTACGCTGAAGGATTCGGCAGTGGGGACAAAAGGCCAGCCGCATGGGTTGTCGAGGTTCCGGATCTCCCAATTCATAGGGTTCCAGCAACCGTTCTCCACAGGGTTGCATACCGAGGTCGATCACTACGGACAACCCCTCAAGGTGGCAGGCGCGGCAGGCTGCATTCATGGATTCAAAAGGAGTGAAGGGCTCGGTCTGTTCACCGGAAAGAGGAGGGCGTTGCCGCTCGAGCAAAAATCAATGCACCGACAACGGTGAGCAACGCGTTGAGCAGGAGTAGTTCAAAGCCAAATCGATAACCGTGGAACCACGATGCCGACTGATAATCCAACACAGCACAAAGGGCGATGGACGCGACGGCGATCCACGGCAGGGGTTTTCCGGTGATCCGGATTCGGGTCGCCAGGCCCAGAGAAAAGAAACCCAAGAGCGGTCCATAGGTATAACTGGCCAGCTTGAGAACCAGATCGATAACCGCGAATTGGGAAGCCAAGGACCGCAGGATCAACAGCGTGAGGAACATCACGCCCGCAAACGCCGTATGCACTTGTCGGCGGATGCGCCCCCGTGCCGCTTCGGACAGCTCTGGCCGTTTTTCGAAGCCAAGAAAATCGACACAGAAACTGGTCGTCAGCGAGGTGAGCACGGAGTCGGCGCTATTGAAGGTCGCCGCGGTCAGGCCCAGGACGAAGATCACCGCGGCCGGAGTGCCCAAATACCCCAGGGCAATGCGTGGGAAGAGTTCGTCGGTGCGGGCGGGCAGGGAAATGCCTCGGATCTCAGCAAATCGGAAGAGCAGCGCACCGAGGACGAGAATGGCAAGGGTCACCGCCACCATGACGGGCGTGAACAGCCACAGGTTCTTCTGGGCATCGGGCAAGGTGCGGCAGGAAAGCGTCTTCTGCATGTTGTTCTGGTCGAGGCCGGTCATGACCACAGCCAAGGCAGCACCACTGATCAACTGCTTCCAGAAAAACCCGGGGGATCGCCAGTCGCCGTTGAAGACCGTCGTCTCGGGACCCTGCGAGAGATTCCGGAACAGGTCCGTCGGGCTCCAGTCGAGGCCCACCATCAAGGCCCCGATGCTCAGCACAACACCGAGAACCAGGAAGCCGCTCTGGAAAAGATCCGTCCAAACCAATGTCTGAATGCCGCCCCGCAGCGTGTAAATCAGGATGAGCAAGATGGCGGATCCCGAAGTCACCCAGAAAGGGATTCCCCAACCCTGGAACACGAAGGTCTGAAAGACGGTGACGGCCAAGTACAGTCGGGCCGCCGAGCCCAACAACCGGGAAATCAGGAAAAACCCGGAGCCCGTCTTTTGCGCAGACACGTCAAACCGTTGTCCCAAAAACTCGTAGATGGAGGTCAAGCGGAGCCGGTAATACTGCGGGAGCAAAACCGAGCCGATGAGCGCATAGCCCACGCAGTACCCGAAGACCAATTGCAGGTATCCGAAATGGTCGGCCGCCACCTTACCGGGCACCGAAATGTAGCTGACACCGGAAAGGGTATCCCCAATGAGACCCAAGGCGACCCAAACCCACGGAGAACGCCGATTCCCGGTGAAGTATCCGGCGTTGTCGGCTTGGCGGCCAGTCCACCAAGCCACCGTCAGCAGCGCCGCAAAATAAGCGCCCACACAGGTCAGGATCGTGGCCGGTTGCACGGGCTAGAGAGAATCACGAGCGAGCGGTCCGGGGCACGCGGAAAGTCGAAATCTACCCGATCTGGAATACGGAGATTTCCTCCGAAATGGTTACCCAAATCACTGATTGAGCTTTCTCCGCTTCCCACACGGCACGAGGGCTGGTAGCCAGTCGGCATGCACTCCCATCAGGTCATCCGCGACGTCCTCCAGACCACCAGTGCGAAGCAAATCGCAGCCGACATGAGTTTGTCGCTGTCCCTCATTTACAAGTGGGCGGAAAAGCCGGACCCCGATGCCACAACGGCCTCACACAATCCGTTGGATCGGATGGATCAGTTGATGAAGAGCACCCGCGACTTGCGCCTGATTCACTGGTTATGCCAGCGGGCAGGCGGGTTCTTCATCCGCAATCCGAAGACCCATCACACGCATCCGGAATACCTGATTCCGGCAACCAACGGAGTGGTTCAGGAGTTCGCAGACCTATTGGCGGTGATTGCCAGCGCCGCGTCCGACAACCGGATCGACCCCGCCGAAGCCATCAAGATCCGGAGTCGCTGGGAAGAGTTGAAGCGCTCAACCGAAACCTTCGTCGCCTGCTGCGAAGCCGGCAACTTCCACGCCCTCCAGAAGAACTCCCAGTGAAGGTAAAGAGGGAACCAACGGTGGAGTGCCGTTGATTCTCATCGCGGGTCAGTCCAGACCTACCAAAGGGGGCTGAAATTCTTCTTCGTCGCTCTCAGCGGAAACAGCCATCTCTTGGGCCGAGTTTGTACCCGAAGCGGGTGTCGAGGCGGGCGGCCTTTCCAACAAATCGCGCTGCCAAGGCATCAATGCATTCCAAGCATCCGGATCGTTGCGACCCAAAGCGTACAAGGTGGCCTTCGACGCGATGAGGGTTGGGTCGATGCTGAGTTCCCGAGCGTTGAGGTCCCGAACCTTGGCCAACCGGTCCGACACATCCAATTCGGAACGGCTCATGCGACGCGAATGCACGCGAATGGGTCGAGGCAACTGATCTTCAGGCACCTCCAAGCCCCGTTGAATTGCATCCAGCAGTCCTGCCCGCCGCTTGGAGGTCAGGAAGTGAGGCAAATTGAGCCCGCGGGTCGACCGTGTTTCGGAGGCCGTGGCAGACAGTTCCGCCAATTGCTCATGCTTGAGGATGAAGAACGGAGGGCGACCGGTCCGCAGGGCGTCCTTTTCGCGCCAGTGCCACAGTTCCCGCAAAACGGCTAAACCCAACGGGTCCAGCTTGTCGTGTCCCTTACTGCGCCAGATGGAGTCCTCGTCAACGCGCTCGGGCTGGCAGCAGTCGCGGATCAACCGATTGCAAATTTGTTGATGCCACTCCAATCGGCCCAGCGACTCCAACCGCTTCATCAACGATTGCTGCAGCGGGAACAGGTAGCGCACGTCATTCAGCGCGTAATCCAACATGGCCGGGGTGAGTGGGCGACGGCCCCAGTTGGCCTTTTGGGAACCTTTTTCGAGAGTGACACCCAGGTGCGTGGTGAGGGCGTCATTAAGCCCAAAGCGGGCTTCACCCGCCAAACGCGCCGCGAGCATCGTGTCGAAAATGCGGCTGGGCTTGAAGTGGTGGCCGCGGAACAATAGTCGAAGATCGTAGTCGGCCGCGTGGAAGATGATGGAATGATCATCCATGGCCTCCCACAATGGTTCGAGATGCAGGTCCGCTAACGGATCCACGAGGTACTCGCCACCGGGAACCCCCACCTGAAGCAGGCACAGTTTCTCGGGATAGGCATGCAGTGAGTCGGCCTCCGTATCGAGAGCGACCCATTCTGATTCCCGTACTCGAGAAGCAAGTTCCCGCAATTCGGCGGTGGTGCTAATCACAGACTGGTAAGTTGGTGGATGGAAAAACCAAGATGAAGCCTCAATTGCAAGAATTTGACCTTCATTGGGGCGGCTTCTTGGCGTTGGGACGCCGTGCTTGGAAGCGCCGGAATGCCTGCAGTTCGGTCGGATGCTCCTTCCAATATCCAACCAGCGCGGTGAGGGCGGCCAAGGTTTGAGGGGTCAGGTGGTGCTCGATATCTTCCACTTCGCGTTCGACGGTTTCTGCCCCCAACCCCAGCAAGGTCAGGAGTTCGGTGAGGGTGCGGTGCCGGTCTTTGATGTGAGCCGCGACCGCCGCACCCTCGGCTGTCAGGGTGAATCCCCGATAGCGCTGGTAGTTGACGAAGCCCCGCTTGGCCAAGCGACGGACCATGTTGGACACGGTGGACGAACTCAGGCCCAGGGCCTCCGCCAGATCGCTGACCCGGGCGTACCCGTTGCTCTCCACCAGCTCCTGGATGCGCTCCAGATGATCCTCGGTCGATTCCGACCGGGATGCCGATGGGTTGGCGGGTTCCTTGCGGCGACTCATGGCCAGTTCCAATCAATCAGTGGCTCAATTGACGCGCCGCTGCTGTCCTGAGGCGGGAATCGGGCGACGCGGTCAATTGAGTGAGCCAAGGAACACCGGGTTTGCCGAATGCCTGATGGAGCCAGACCACTTCGAGTGCGGCCCGCGGGTCTTTCTGGGATTTGACCCAAGAGGTCGCCTTGTCGAGCACCTCGCGCGCATCCCGCTGACGCAGCAGCAACCGAGACTGCTCCTGTTCCCAACCGTTGGCAGAGAGTGTTCGGTCCAGGAGGTCTGTCGTGGAGAGCTTGGTGAGATTCGGAGCGGGCCGACGCGGGGCTTTGCCAGAGGCGTTGGCGGTCACGCGCCAGATGCGTCCGTGCTCCTTGTCGCGGCGCGGATCCCGGAAATCGACCTCACCGTGCTGGATGATGGGGTTGCTCCAGTCGGCGATGTACAGAGCGCCATCCGGCCCGAGTCGCAAGTCGATGGGTCGGAAGGTGACGTTGGTGGAACGGAGCAAGTCAGGCTGCTCCTGGGTCTGGAACGAAGACCCTGAATCCTTCACCGAGAAGCGAACGATGCGGTGCGCGCGGAAGTCACAGGTGATGGCATTCTCCTGCCATTCCTTGGGGAAGGCGGGGCTGTGGATGACTTCGAGGCTGGCGAACTTGGGATAATTGCCCGGGCTGATGCTGTCGGCTTCCCGGCGCATGTCCGAATAAGTGAAGTAGGTCGCACCATCGACCGCGTGGTAAATGCCCTTGCCGCCGGCGCCGTCGGTGAAGAAGGAGTTGCCGTATTGATCCCAATGGTGACCCCACGGATTGCAACCGCCGCGGGTGAAGACCGACAGCGTCCAAGAGTCGGGATTGAAGCGCCAAATGCCGCCCGAATTGAGCCGGCGCACCCCGTGGGCCGTCTCGATGTGCGTGTGCGTGTAAATCGACTGGTTCATGTAGAGGTGTCCGTCATAACCCCAGCGCAGCGTGTGGAGGTTGTGATGGGTGTCCTCGGTGCCGAAACTCGAGAGGGTCACCGTACGGCGGTCGGCCTTTCCGTCGCCATCTGTGTCTTCCAAATGCAGAAGTTGATGACTGGCCGCCACGTAGCAGCCGCCCTTTCCATCGGGAACCACGCCCGTGGGAATGAGCAGGCCATCGGCGAAAACGGTGTGGCGGTCGGCCTTGCCGTCGCCGTCGGTGTCTTCGAGCACGACCACCGAATCGACGGCGGGCTGGCCCGGCTTGATTTGCGGATAGACCTCGGACGACGCCACCCAGAGGCGTCCCTGGGGATCCCAGTTCATGTGGATGGGCTTGTGGAGCAGGGGATTCTCAGCCCAGAGGCTCACCTCAATGCCCTCGCCACTATCAAAGCTCGGGATGGCTTGCTTCGAGACACTGGCCCGGGAGTCGGCGGCCGAGCTGGCTTGGGTCGCCTTCTTCGCCAGCAGAGCCCGCACTTCGGCCATCGCCTTGGGGTCGGATTGTTCGGAGGGGCGCAGCGAGGCGATCCGGGTGTCCCACTCGGCGATCATGGGATCGAACTGCGGAATCTCGACACTGTTGCGGCCTTGCTCGTGCTTGCGGAAGCCAAAGAGGTAGGTCCAGTTGGCCGGACGCCAGCGGTGGAAAAACAGCTCATTCTTATGCTGGATGGCCGAGCGGAGCAGGGCGGTGTCGGTGCCCTTGGCCGGAGCTTGGATTCCGAGCAACTCGGGCAACCGGTCAGCGAGCATGCGATAGCCGGTGTCATTCAGGATGACCGGGCTCTCGTAGGTGACCATGCGCAGCATCGAGATGCGCCGTGTCGCACCCAGGATGTCCACCACCGGAATCCCCGAAGTCTTGCCCAGGTTGCCCAAGGCCTCGGCCACCTCGTTCAGTGCCTTGGAGTGAATGGAATCGGGCCGTTCCCCTTGTTGCTGGATCGGGGTGAACAATACGAAACGCACCGGTTGGCCGCTGGCCTCGCGGATGCCGGTCATCAGCCGTCCGGTGTCGGTGATGAATTTCGACAGATACGCCGCATGAGCCTCGCCGGCGGGAATATCGGCCAACTCGAGGGCCGCAGTCATTCCGTAGCTGAGGATGGCGACCGAGGGCTTGGCGATGGCGACTTGCTCTTGAACGCGCTTGAGCCAGCTCTCTTCCGACTTGTTCCAATCGAAGCTGGCGCGGGCTTTGCCCACCGGGGTATCGCCGGCCCAGGACAGGTTGCGGAAGGTGAGACGACGGTCGGAGTAAGAGGCTGTCAGTGCGGTCTCCAAATACCCGTAATCGACCTCGCGTTCGAAGAAGGTGTCGCCGATGAAAAGTACACGGTCTCCGTCATTCAGAGAGAACCGTACTGGCTCGGCGGCGGGCAGGGCGGGGACACCCCGGCCCATGCCGAAGATCAGGACGCAAAGCCAAAGTTGGATTCGTTGACCGAGGAGCATGGTTTGAGCGTGATGGGAAACCCCCGGTCCGGGGAAGCAGGAAAGA
>JARXAF010000167.1 GCA_029865985.1 Verrucomicrobiota bacterium | reverse complement strand
CCGGCGCACTTGCGCATGGTGGAGTTCGGGTACATCCCGGTGGATGCCTTGGACGATCAGGTGAAGGTGGTCGACAACCAGATCGATGTGTTCTCGAAAACCTTTCTCGGCCTGACCGTTTCGTGCGCCCGCTGTCACGATCACAAGTTCGATCCGATCAGCCAGAAGGACTTCTACGCACTGTACGGAGTGTTCGCCAGCAGTCGCCCCGGCCAAGTGATCGTGGATGATCCATCGCGGCTGGAGGTCCACCGGGAAAGGCTCACCGAACTGAAAAATGAAATCCGCATCGGCTTGGCGGACGCGTGGAGCGCCGCGGTGGATGGAGTGAAAACGGGGATGCTCGAGCAGGCCTCGCTCCATGCGCAAAAGGAACACCTGACAGCCGAAATTCGCCGTTTATCCGACGAAATCGCCCAAGTGGAATCCCGAGCACGTTCGGAGTGGGCCCGGCAACGCGGAGTGGCCCACTCGAATCGACTGCCCGCGCCTCTGGCCCAATGGAGTTTCGAGGGAGATTTGCGTGATGGCGTGGGAGCCATGCATGGGCATGCGGAAGGCGGAGCGGTGGTCCGCGGCGGACGCCTTGTCTTGGACGGAGTGAACGCATGGGTGGTCACCGAACCCTTACCCACCGATCTGCGCGAAAAATCCCTCGAAGTTTGGGTGGCACTCGCCGGTCTGGACCAAAAGGGCGGGGGAGCGTTGACGGTCCAAACGCCGGACAGCGAGAACTTCGACTCCATCGTCTTTGGCGAACGGGAAACCGCCCGTTGGATTGCGGGCAGCGATTTTTTCCGCCGCACCGAGGATTTTGGAGGTCCCGCCGAGACCGCCAATCCGGGTGAGCTGGTGCATCTCGTGGCGGTGTATGGAGCCGACCATTCCATCGCGCTGTACCGCAACGGATTGCCCTACGGCAAACGCTACCAGCGAGGCACGTTGCAGCCGTTCTCGGCGGGCCAAGCGCGGGTGGTGTTGGGCAAACGCCATCTGGCGGCGGGCATCGCCTCGTTGACGGGCGAGATCGAGGAAGCCCGGATTTATGCGCGCGCCCTGACGGCGGACGAAGTGTCCGCATCGTTTCGCGCCGGTGCCGTCGGCATGGACGCTCAAACCTTGACCCAAGCCCTGACGCCAGGGGAGTTGGCAAAACGATCGAACCTGAATCGGGACTTGGAACGCCTGCGTGCGAATCTGTCGCATATCCTCGATTCGCCTCTTCTGACCGAGACTTGGAAAAGCGCCTGGGCGGATGCCACCAAGAACAATGCCAATGCCCTTCATCCGTGGGTCCAACTGGCGGGCCGGACCGGTGAGGAGTTTCAGGCGGGATGGTCGGAGCTCGCAAAGTTTTGGAAGAACGAGCTCTCCGATCGCCGGGAGTTCAATAGCACGAACTTCACCTCAGGATGGGACCTGCGTACCCAGGAATCACGGAAGTGGTTCATGAACGGTGCTAACGCGAGGCAGGGGCTCGGTGTTCGAAACAGCGAACCCGAGCCGGTGGGCGGGTTCTCCGTGGAGTTCGAGGGCGACCGGGTCTTGCGCGGGCTTTATCCGGCGGGTGTTTTCAGCCACGCACTCACTCGAAAACAAAGCGGGGTTCTCACCTCTCACCGGTTCAAAGTGGAGACCGACAACATCAGCGTGCGCGGCCTCGGTGAGCGCAGCATGGTTCGGCTCATTGTCGAGAACTACGCCATCGGCGGTGGTGGGCTTTATCCGGCTGCCAATTTGGGTGCCGATCAAATGCGGTGGCGCCGGCTCGATACCGCCTACCGCAAGGGAGCCAATGCTTATCTTGAGTTTGTCAGTGCTGATGATTCTCCGAACTCAGGCTCGGCAGAGGGTGGGCGCGCTCATTTCGGGGCTGCGGAGGTGGTGTTTCACTCGGGCCCGTTGCCCCCCAAAGAACTCATCGAACCCGCGGCCTTCCTCTTGGCTTCCGGAGAAGTGCCCAGATCCCGGAACGAGTTGGCTGATCTCTACCGCCGCCGCTTGGCCGCGGCCGTCCAGCACTGGCGGGAAGGTTCTCTGAGTGAGGAAGAACACGGCTTTCTCGATTATTTTGTGCGTCAGGACTTGTTGCCGACTTCGCTCAAACGATTGCCCCAATTGAACAAGACCGTGACCGCGTATCGCCGGTTGGAAGCGGAGATTCCCGTCCCGCGGCGCGCACCGGGAGTCCACGAAGCGGTCGCGTTCAACCAACCGATGTTTGTGCGAGGCCAGATCACCCAACCGGGCGAGCCGGTGCCGCGCCGATTCTTGGAGATGTTCGACGATCAGCCTTTCCAAACGTCCCTCAGTGGCAGGCTGGAACTGGCCAATCAGGTCGCCAGTGCGACCAACCCCTTGACGTCTCGAGTGATGGTCAACCGCCTCTGGTATCATCTCTTTGGCCGGGGTCTGGTCGGCACGGTCGACAACTTCGGTCGCCTCGGTGAAAAACCCACCCATCCGGAACTCCTCGACTACCTCGCGACCCGTTTCGTGGATCACGGTTGGTCGATCAAGGAAACCCTACGCTTCCTGGTGACCTCCCGGGCCTTTCAGCAAGCGGCGACGCCCTCCAGCGACGCCCGTCGCATCGACCCAGGCAACGAATGGTTGTCCCACGCCCGCGTTCGCCGATTGGAGGCCGAGGCCATTCGCGATGCCATGCTCACCGTTTCCGGCGAGGTGGACCTGAAAATGTATGGGCCGGGAGTGAACGTGTATTATGTCGCCAAGACCGAGGGCGGAGGGCCCAAGGGACCGCTGGATGGAGACCGCCGACGCAGTGTGTATCAGCGGATCCGGCGCAACGCCGCCAACCCCTTCCTCGAGGCATTTGATGCGCCCAAGCCGGTGAGCACTCGCGGCCGACGCGACGCCACCAACGTGCCGGCCCAATCACTGACGTTGCTCAACGATCCGTTCGTGATCGACCAGTCGGCCAAATGGGCCAAGTCCTTGGTCAAAGACGGCCGCAATTGCGATGAACGGATCCAGGCCATGATCGTTCGCGCGTTGGGGCGCCCCGCCACGGCGGAGGATGTGGCTGCCAGTCGGGAGTTCCTTTTGGGGTTGGCGGCGGAACACTCGGTTCTACCGCACGACCTCGATTCGAACGAACGCGTTTGGCAGGATTTCGCCCAATCCCTGTTTTGCCTGAAGGAGTTCATTTATGTCGATTGATCGCCGCCGGATGGAACTGCGCCGCGCACAGGGGGTTTCCCGGCGCGACATGCTGGCCCAATGCTCGACAGGCTTCGGCTTGGTGGCGTTGTCCGGCCTCCTGGGTGGCGGTAAGGCCTTCGCCGCGCCCCCGCCCAACCCGTTTGCTCCGCGGGTGCCGCATCTGCCGCCGAAGGTGAAGAGCGTTATCTTTTGCTTCATGTCGGGCGGTGTGTCCCATGTGGACACCTTCGATCCGAAGCCCCGCCTGAAGAAGGATCACGGTAAACCCATGCCCGTGCCCGTGCGGCCCACGATGTTCAACCAGAATGGCAACATCATGGCCAGCCCGTGGGAGTTTCGGAACCACGGCCAGTCAGGTCTGCCCGTCAGCGAATTGTTCCCCCACATCGGCGCGTGTGCCGACGACCTCGCCGTCATTCGTTCGATGACCAGCATCGCCAACGAACACGCCCAGGGAAATTACTTCATCCATACCGGCTTCTCTCTGGCCGGGTTTCCCAGTGCGGGTGCCTGGACGACCTATGGGCTGGGCAGCGAGAACCAAAACCTGCCGGGCTTCGTGGTGCTGGCCAGCGGTGGCGCCCCATTGGGCGGCGTGAACATTTACGGCAACGGCTTCCTTCCGGCGGTGCATCAGGCGTCGTTCATCGACCCGACACAAAAGGAAGCCCTGGCCAACATCACGCCGCGCGAAGCCGACCCACTTCAGCGCAAGCGACTGCAGTTCGTGGAGGGGCTCGACCACCGACATCTGGCCCGATTGCAGGGCGACGAACAGGTCGAGTCCGCCATCCAGAACTATGAGATCGCCTATCGGATGCAGTCGGCCGTGCCCGACCTGGTCGATTTGCGCGGCGAGAGCGAGGCGACCAAACGGCTTTACGGCATGGATTCGCCGGTCCGGGAGAAGGCGGAATACGCGCGGCAGTGCCTGCTGGCCCGCCGGCTCGTTGAGCGCGGGGTGCGTTTCGTCGAGCTCACGTGTCTGCCGCGATCCAGCGATCCCGGGCAAATCGGCAACCCGTGGGATCAACATGGCGTGCTGAAGGCGGGTCACTCCGAAATGGCTTTTCAAGTCGACCAGCCCATCGCCGGGCTCATTCGCGACCTCAAAGCGCGTGGCCTTTTCGACGAAACGCTCATCGTCTGGGCCGGTGAGTTCGGTCGCACGCCCTTTGCCCAATCCAATGACGGGCGCGATCACAATCCCTTCGGCTTCAGTGTCTGGTTGGCAGGCGGAGGAATCCGCGGCGGCACGGCTTATGGTGCCACGGATGAACTCGGTTATCACGCGGTGCAGGATGTCTGCACGGTTTATGACTTGTGGGCGACGGTCCTACACCTGCTGGGGATGGATCACGAAAAGCTCACCTACCGTTTCGGTGGCCGCGATTTTCGGCTCACCGACGTCCATGGTCGAGTCGTGCAAGCCATTTTGACCTGATCGTGTAAACCGCAATTCCACGGCGTTGCGTTAGGTCTCAAAACTAGTAGCAAAATCGGTGCATTAAAGGAGGAGCGCCTCCAACCAGGTGACTTGTGGCGGCAATCGATGAAAAGGCGCAAGCGTATCCGCAGATGGATCCACAACCGAGAGCAAGAAAGACCCATTTGCTGGGTCACCTAAACCGATTTCCATTGGAATGCCTCGGAATGTTCAGTGTTCGGAACGATGTTGGCTTTGAGTGCCAGCACGGTTGGTTGAGTGATCTTTTCCAGGCCCAGGACGATCTGCTCTAACAAAGGATCCCGTTTCTGCGGCCAAACCGTCCCCAGCGGGGTAGGGGTAGGTAGGGTCCGAATCCCAGCGGCCATGCAGGTTGCTTGCCTTCGTTGCCTTCCGGCACGCAAACCCTTACGGCGGTTTTTTACTTTGCGTCGCTTCCCTCCTTTCCTGCCTTGCCGGACACCGGTCCGATTCATATCGGACACTCATCCGGTCGATATCGGACACCGTTTTGGACCAAACCGAACACCCTTGCGATCCCATCGGAAAACTGTCCGAGATCAGCTTGGAGGACTGTCCGCTTCGAATCGGAATGTTGTCCGACCTCAAATCAGATGGGTGTCCGGTTGGCGTCGGAATACGCAGGAGGGCGTGGGACCCACTCAAGGTAACGGGCAACCCGTTTTGTCTGGCAAAAGGTCCGGGACAGAGCCACAAGGAGCGATTATTTCGATGAATTGGACACACCTCCACCTTGCCTTGAACCATCTACCAGTGCTCGGTGTGCCTTTCATTGGTTTGGTGCTGATAATCGCCATCATTCGGCGTGATGTCGTGTGGCAGAAATTGGCGTTCTGGGGATATGTAGCGCTGTTCTGGGTTACCCTTGGTGCTAAGACAACCGGCGACTTCGCCCACGAGCAAGTTGCGAAGTGGCCCGACTTTGAGCAAGGCGTGATGAAGGTCCACGAGGAGTCTGCTGACCAGGCCGTCACGTCCGTTTTCCTGCTAGGTCTGGTTTCGGGTGTCGCCCTTTTTCTGTCGCGAGGCGGTCGGCAGTTGCCGAAGTGGAGTATCCCATCGTTGCTAACATTGATGCTGGCAAGCGGCGTCCTCTTGCTACGCACGGCAAACCATGGTGGTGAGATTCGTCACCCTGAAATACGACCCGGCTTTCAGCCGCCATCGAGTGTCATTTACCATTGCCCCAGAAACCCGCTCGACCATGGAGTTAGCAGTAGGGCTTTTCCGGTCGAGACCCTTGAGAGGTCCGAGTCGCTGAAACGGAGCCCATACCGTGCGGAGATCGGTTGAGTTCAAGTTGTCGATGGGTTGAATCCCACGCAGGTGCGTTTAATTGAGGGGAAGCAGTGTCTTGGAGGCCTTTCGGTCGAAGCGCAACTTGGTTTGGTCGAGGAGGGTCTGGAGGGGTGTTGTTACGCTCATTTACCCTGGCGACAATTCTGCCGCGGAGCATGAAGCCGCTGACTGTGTGGCGCCGCTACAACGGACGTGCGGACATCGAGACCCGAATCAAGGAGCTTGGGGACCAGTTCGCAGTGAAGCGGCTGGCCTGCAGGGGCTTTTGGGCGACGGAGGCGCTGCACCAGATGGCGATCACGGCCTACAACCTGTGCGTTCTCCACTTTGGCTCGGAGAAGGTTCAGGGATTTCTCGGTTTCCGGCTCCTCCTCCATGCGGGCCAATCGACCTTCGAGGCGACGGTGGAGCAGGTCCATCCGGTGCCAGCCGCCTTCGGCGACATACCTCTTCACCAAGTCTCGGCTGGTGGCGTTGGCTGGCAGTTTTGCGAGATCGGCTTCGACCTTGGCGACTTCGGTTCCCAAGGAGGCCAGCAAATCGCAAACCTCCCACTGGGCCTGGCGGCGAGAAAAATCCAAGCGCGCCCAAAAGCTTCCACTGTGGACCGTCACCAGTGATCGCGCTGCCGAGTAATCGCCGTCGGCCAGCACTTCGCCGCAATGGTACAAGACGGCTTTCTCCTCGAAGCGGAACGTGTCGATGCTTCCGAGGTTCCGAGCTTGGATGCCGGCTTCCGCCAACCCGAACTCGGTCTCCACGGTATCGGCCATTGTTTGGAAAGTTGCCATGTGTCGGGTCCGCAGGTGGTCGAGCACCTTCCGGCAGAACTCCCGCTGATCCTTCAAGCTGGGATGCGGGATCATTGCCAGCGCGGCGGGCGGCTCGCATCGAAGGTCCTCCCGGAATTCCGACAGCAGTAGGTAGCGGATGAACCGTTGGCGGCCGCCGGCCAATTCCGATTCCGTCAGTCCTCGGAACCCCGCCCGGTTTTCGACCAGCTTGATCAGCTCGCCGACCGCGCCTTTCTCCACCAGGCGTTTGTCATGTGCCGCATCTGCGACCCACATGGCGGTGGCCGCAACGATGTCGGTCGTCTCAAGGGCCAATTCCAGGCGGGATCGGTTTCGCCCTTCGGTCTCCGCCAGCAGGGCCACCACGTCGTGGTAGGTTAGGCCAACGGGCGCGAGCATGTCGTCGATCACCCCATCGCTGAAGCGCTCCCGTATGACGTTCCGGGCAAGACGCTTCATCTGGGGTTCCCAGGTGGTGCCGGCCTTCTCACATTCCATCAGCACGGAACCTCGGACATCCCGCTTTTCGCTGGGCAGGTAGATGAGGAGCGGTTTGGGACGGTTCTCCGAGAGCGATGCCTACAGCTGTATGCGCAACGCAAAGTAGGACCCCTGGAAAACGCTCAGCCCGGTCTTCAAGGCACCCAGTATCAACTGCTTGAGGCCATGCCCGTCCACGTCTCCGATCAGTGCCTCGACGAAGGGCGCAAACTCCCGGTTGGGATCATACCAGACCACGACCCGACGCTCCTTGAGCTTGTCCTCAAGTCGTTCGTGCAGATAGGCGGGAAACGGGTTCATTCGATGGGCAGCCGGAAGTAGGTTTGAATTGCGTTCCGCAAGGTGGGAGCACGCATGGCGCCGATGCCTTCTTTCAGCGAAGCGAGGATGGCTCCCCATTCCTCGGAGGACACGGGAAAGGCAGCCAGAAAACTTACCAGATCGGCCGTGATGGCCGCCGGCAACTCCGGTCCGGGTTCACCCGGCAGCGTGGCCGCGAGCCGGAAGACGTCATTCTGGTGCTTCGTGATGTTCTTGGCGTCCACGGTCTCACCGGCGGTCTTCCGCCGAGTGAGATCGAGCCACGCCTTGGATTTGAGCGGGATCAGCGCCGTCGCATTGGCGACCCGCAAGCCGTCCCTGAGGTCGTGCCCCCTCTGGATGAGTCCGTAGTAGGCATCATCCAAAAGGATGGCGGAGAGACTGTGATGATCCGGCTCGATTCTTACCGGGATCACCTCCTGCCCATCGCCCAGCTTCAGGCCGTCGGGACTTCGGCTGAACAGCTCCAGCATGTAGGGGAATTCCCCCTGCACCGGCTTGGCGAAACGATAAAGCACCGGCTTGCCATCATTGCGCTCGCGGACCTCGTATTCTCCTTCCTTCACGAAAGCCCACAGCGCGGCGACGAACTTCGGATCGAGCGCCTCGATCATCAGCACGATGTCCAGGTCCTTGGTCGCACGGAATGGGAGGCCTTGGCTCGAAAACCACTCGTCGCAAGCCGCGCCGCCGATCAGCGTGAACGCACCTTCGAACGCGCGGAATCGCTCCCGGAAGATGTCGAGGCCCTTTACCATGCGACGTGATCGATCAATTCCGCGAGCTGTTGCTGGATGCGTTCGTCGGGGGAGTCGCGCAGGCTGAGGTGGAGTGAAAGTGCATCCACCCGGTCGCCACGGGCGAGCAGCAACGGATCGTAGCTCCACGTTTCCATTCGCAGGCTCGCTTCTTCCGGCCCGTTGCAGCCGTGGAAAAGGCCTTTCTCCAAACTGGTCTGAAATACCTCGGCCGACAGGGCGTAGGTGGGCAATCGGTCGTCCGCGATGGCCGTGAGCTGGCTCAAGGCCGTGAGGCCGGCAGCCAGTGCCGGATGGCAGGGCATATCCCCTCGCAGCCAGTGAGTCTTCTTCGCCGGGGACGCCAGATACGGCTGCGCCTGCTCCCAGAGATCCCGGCCGCGTCGGGGAAAGTGCAGCGTAATGGAACGTCCCTGCCGCGACGGAAGCGCCAGTTCCGCCGCCTCCAGCTCATCCTTTACCTTGGTGAGCATGATGGGCGAGTAACCGATCCGTTCCGCAATCTTCTTGAGGGGCAGATCCTCCAGCGGGGTGCGCTGGAGGTGGTAGAGCACAAGGCACTGGGCGGCGGGCGTGAGGCGCTTTCCCTTGCCGGGCTTGCGGGGCGAAAAACGCTCGCGCAAGTCCACCATGACCGTGGGCAGAAAGAACTGGCTGCCGGGAACGACAAACGGAATGCCAAGCCGCACCAGGCGATTGCGGGCATACGACGACAATTGCGCGAGGACCAACACCACGGGCTCACCCAGTTGGTTATGCAGCGCTGCCGCCATCTTCTCGTATTCCCCCGGTGCCCCGGGTTCCCACGCATCATCTTCCACCGCGAACAACACCCGGCGGCCCCAAAGTGGGGCTGAGCAAAGCTGGAACCGCTCACGCAAGAACAGCGGCAACTTCGCGGCCTTTTCCACCGCCAATGCCGGCGGCTCGCTGACGAATTCCGCCACACATTTGGCGAGGCGTTGTTGCAGGGTCAACACGACGATACACTGCGTTTCAACGCTACACCGCGCAAGTGTAGCGTTTGTATGGTTGGGTAGCGTTCCAGTGCCGCCATGCAGGCGAGGAGTAGAGCGGACAAGATGGTGTAGACTTTGCCAATCAGCCGTCCGCCGTACTTGTGGCCGCCCCATGCTGCGATAGTCATGAAACCGATTCCCGCCATGACGCCTTTGGATTTCCGTCTTGCCTGGTCCGTTGCCCTGAATTGCGCGCAGAGAGGGCGCCATCCGGTTGCTATAAACAGCCAATCGGCCTGTTGCGACCCTCTGATACGCTCGTGTACCATCGTCGTCTCGATTGTTTCATTCCGGAGGGTTTCACGAAGCAGTAAGTGTTGCCAAAAGTGTATCCAAGCCCGCCGAAATCTCGGGGTGACCCTCAAGACCCCAGCAAAAATGCAATGCCGCGGTGGTGAAATGGCAGACACAGGGGACTTAAAATCCCCAGGCCGAAAGGCCGTGCGGGTTCGAGTCCCGCCCGCGGCACCATGTTGCTAACGATTTCGAGGAGGGTTTTAAGGCGGGCACAGGTTGGAAAGGGCGGATGACTGCCGCCTCAGAAAAACTGCGAACGGCACTCCTTCAAACCTCGGGTCTGGCGGACAATCCATGGATTCCCCAGGAAACACATCCTTGGAGAGGGGTGATGATTTTCTGCCTGCCATCAGTGGAACCGCGAAATCACCAAATCTATTCTGAATCGGGAGTCTCCGGAATCGCCTTTGCTGCCGACTGAATTCCATCGCAAAAAGCAGTTCGCCACATTTATGTTGCGAGATTTTTCCCGCGCTGTCCCCATCCGCAAGTTACATCAGTATGAAAAAACCAATCCAAAATAAAATTTTGGCTCTGTCGCTGGCCCTCTTCGGGTTCAGTGCTTCAGCAGCCAACGATATCGAGCCGGGTAAGGAGACTTACTCGGTGGTGTTCGCCCCGAAACCCATTGTTCTCGACGGTAATCTTGGCGAGTGGGCCGGTGTGCCGGTTCTGGCCGATCCGAAGTTCTCGGTACCCAAGGGTTCCGGTGCCGCTGGCACGGGCAAGTACGTGCTGTTTGAAGAGTACGGTGGCGGCACTTGGTCGGGTCCGGATGACCAGACCTCGGCCGTGCAAATCGTCTATGATGCCGACAACGTCTATTTCGGTTTCGTCGTGACCGACGACTACCACGAAAACGCCGCTAAGAGCGCTTGGAACGGCGACTCCATCCAGTTGATGATCGCCAGTGCCGACCGCACCAAGCAGGTGGCTCTCTACAATTACGCCCTGGGCGGCGTGGAAGGCGACATCGCAGACGTCATCGTGAACCACGAAGCCGGCCCCGGCGGGACTGAGGCGGTCGTGACCCGCAATGGCGCCAGCAAGCGCACCACCTATGAGATCAAGCTCCCGAAGGCCTCTTTGGACATCGCGAAGCTTGAGGGCGGCGTGAAGTTCGGTCTGGGCATGGCCATCAATGACGGTGACAGCGGCGCTGGCCAGAATGGTCAGAAGGGCTGGGGCGGTCTGGGGGCTCACGCTCTGGTGTTCGGCAAATCTCCGAGCGAGACAGCCGAGATGACGTTGATGAAGAAGAACGACATCGAGCCGGGCAAGGAGTTCTACACCGTCAACCGCGCTCAGGGCGCCATCACCCTCGATGGCAAGCTCGACGAGTGGAAGGGTGTGCCGGTTTTGGCTGACCCGAAGTTCTCGGTG
>JARXAF010000059.1 GCA_029865985.1 Verrucomicrobiota bacterium | reverse complement strand
TCCTCAACTTCCAATCCATGAAGCTGCACGCTGAAGGCGCTCAAATTTGGAGCGGGATTTATCGATTTGTACGGCGAACGGTTTTGCCGGCGGGCTTTCTGTTCTTGTGCCTGACTCGATTGCTGGTGGGTCAGTCGATTCCCGTCGATATCCAGCGGGCTGGCGACTCGGTCCGGGTTTCTTGGGCTGAGGGATTGGGGCTGGTGCAACCTCAAAGGCTCAACAATCTCGACGTGCTCAATTGGCTGGATTTCGGAATTCCGACAACCGCCAGTTCAGTGGTGGATAACTCCATTTCACCGGTGGGGTTCTTCCGTCTGAAGTTTTTGCCTCCGAGCATCTCTCTCCATCCTCGCGGACAAACCAACCCAGCAGGGAGCAGCGTCACATTGGAAGTCTCCGCCTCTGGCACTTCTCCGCTGACCTACCAGTGGTACAAGGACAAACTCCCGTTGGCCGGCAAGACGAGCTCTCAACTCCCGTTGAGCGGTTTGACCGCATCAAATACCGGCAATTATTACGTTTTGATCACCAATCGAGCCGGGCGAGCGGTCAGTCAGGAAGCAGTGGTCACCGTTACCGGTGCTCAGAAAACCCAGGCGGGGATCTACATGGGGAAATTCGCAGGTCAGTCCGACAGCGGAGGTTTTGCGATCATGGTCCGACCGGACGGATTGGCCTCTGCGGTCGGATACAACACGCCCCAAGAGGAGGGGGTGTTCATTCAATCGTTCAACGTTGCTCCCGATGGTGGTTTCAACGCAGTCACCGTCCAAAATGGCAAAGCGCTCGGAACCGTTACCGAAGCGGGAATCTCGGGGACCTTCGTGAATTCGACCGGTGGATCGGGCTCCTTCCGTGGGGACCGGAAGTCCGAGTCCGGCCTCCACTCGAAGAGCGCCGGGTATTATGTCGGCACCTATGAAGGAGCGTTTGCAGGATCGGCTTATGCGGTCCTCGCTGCTGACGGCAGTCTCTTTTTCTACAGCATCGATGACCCCACATCACCCACCGCAGACGGTGATGGCGGTGGGTTCGGCACCGTCGATGCCGCGAATGTGCTCTCCGGCGCGACAGTTCCCAACGGGTTGAAGCTGACGGGAACCCTGAATGCCGCCACCTCTGTCCTCACGGGTTCCTACGGAATGGGCGATATCACTTTGGGGACTTTCCGTGTCGCTCGCACTGCAACCCCTCAGTGATCGGTCGGTCCGTGGCAGTGGATTGAAGGGGCTTTTTGAATCCCTGGTGATGGGGACTCACTCTTTCATTGAGAATCCTAGCGCTTCGGAGCGCCTTCCGCAGACACAGGTGTGGGCGCGGGCGGCAGGTTGATCCAGTAACTGCGGAACGAAGGGACCTCGTCCGATTTTCGGTTGCTGTCATCGCTGCACAGGAGAAAGCGGCGGACGGGGCGTTCTGGAGGAATGGCGACCGCTTCGATATGGATGTTCTTGAGGCCGGGCACGTCGAGGGCGTTCGGTGAACTGCCCTCGCCGTTCCAACGAAACAGACGAGTGCCTTTTTGTTCACCCCCACTGGCTCCCGCCACCAGGATCCACTCGGAACCCGTCCAGGCCATGTCCCGGAGTCCGCGGCCTCCCAAATCCAGCCGGGTGGGAGATCCAAATCGGGGCGCTTGCCCTTCGAGGACCGCATCGGGATTCAACAGCGGTACGAGGATGGATTTCCCCTGAGTGAGGGGTCCGCGGAATCCGATCCACAGGGAGCCATCGGGCCGGGCAGCCAAAGCTTCAATGCTCAGCCCTCCTTTGGAATCCGGGGGCAATGTCGCTGCGGTGTCCAGCTGTAGCGAGTCCAGCGACGGGGTTGTCAGCATCGTGTGAACCAAAGTGGAGGACGGTGTTCCGACATTGCGGAAGCGAGGTCCTTGCGGAGTTTCTTCCACCTCGGTGGCGAAGAAGCGGTGCCGGTTGGGTCGGTATTTGCCCTCCTTGTTGCGACCGTGGGAGCCGATCCAGTAAATCCGGTTTCCCACTCGGGCTGCCCCCTCGAGGTCGCACTCGGCATGGCGGCCACTGAGGTGCAGCCAAGGTGAGGCATCCCAAACCTGGATGGCTGGTTGGCTGGCGGCCGGGTCGTACACGCGCAACCGATTGTCCTCATCGCTGGCTACCACGACCCGACCTGCATCCAGGAAGATGGCGGCCGAAGCACCGCTCATGCCGGGATGACGGTTCCAAGGCATGACTTCCTCCTTGGCCAAACTGGTCCGGGCAAACATCCCCAGCAACAGGGCGCTGATGAGCAAGGAGGGCAAGGGCATCGGCATGAACGGTAGCGGAAGCCTACTCCGGGTAAAGCCGCCACCTAGAGGCTCGGGTCCCGGCAAGAAATTGGGTTTGCTTGTCCTCGGGCGCTTCGGGGGTAGGATTAAGCCATGGTGTTGGATGCTTCGCGGGATGCTTTGTTGCAGCGGGTCTGGGAGGGCGCACGCATTGACGCGGCCGAGGCGATGGCGCTGTATCAACTCCCGCTTTCCGAGTTGGGTGCCTTGGCGGACCGGCGTCGGCGTTTGGCCCGCGGCCGCGCGTTGGAGGGGCGAGGAGCGGAGACCGTCTCCTACATCGTCGACCGCAACGTCAATTACACCAACGTTTGCAACGTCTACTGCAAGTTCTGCGCTTTCTGGCGCACTGAGAAGGATGCCGATTCCTATGTCATCACGCTCGATGAACTCGACCGGAAGATCGAGGAAACCCTAGCGCTCGGCGGCACCCAAATGCTCATGCAGGGCGGTCATCATCCGAAGCTGACCAAGCAATGGTATCTGGATTTGCTACACCACGTCCGCTCCAAGTACCCCGGATTCAACGTCCACGGTTTCAGTCCCAGCGAGTTCGTGGCCTTTTCGGAATTCTTCAATGAACCGGTCGAAACAGTCTTGCGCGACTTCGTGTCGGCCGGTCTGGGCAGCCTGCCGGGAGGCGGCGGAGAAATCCTGGTGGATCGCGTGCGCCAGCGCATCGCCCCGCTCAAGGCCAATACCGCCCAGTGGATGGGGGTCATGGATGTGGCTCATGGTCTCGGTCTGGCCAGTTCGGCGACCATGATGTTTGGGCATGTGGAGACGGTGGAAGAACGCATCCAACACCTGGAAGTGGTCCGCGCTCAGCAGGATGTGTCCTTGCAGCGCTTGGTGGACTCGGGTCGCCTGACAGCCGGTGCGAACCCCGCAGAACGGTCGGTCGCCTATGCCGAGGCGCTGGAGCAGGGGCGGCTCAATGGCGGAGCGTTCACGGCGTTCATCGCTTGGACATTCCAGCCAGAGAACACCGTCCTCAAGGCCACCACGGTGGGCTCCCACGAATACTTGCGCATGCAAGCGCTGGCCCGGATCTACCTCGACAACATCCCGAGCGTGCAAAGCTCTTGGGTGACCCAGGGACCCGAGGTGGGGCAGGTGGCCCTTCTGCACGGTGCCAATGACTTGGGTTCCATCATGATCGAAGAAAATGTGGTCAGCTCGGCCGGGACCACCTTCCGCATGGGGGTTTCCGACATGAAGCGGTTGATCACCGAATTGGGTTTTGAGCCGGTCCAGCGTGACAACTGGTACCGGCCGGTGGTTTCACAAACCTGATGCGGACCGGTGGGCTGGAGTCCGACTGAGGTGTCTCTGAGATTCCCCCCAGTCTCAAGGTTGTGTCGGAGCCCCGAGATGCCGGGATTGGCGGCGGGGTAGACGTACGGGCCTTCGAAGGGTGGCTTCGGCAGCGGCAAACGGGACGAGCCACGTGGGCAAGTCAGCACGGCCAGGTCGGCGGTAGTCCCGAGCCAGGGCCGGACCGAAGATCTCCGCCGGAATTCCGGAAGTTTCGACCGACCAACGCCACAGCAGTTCGTACTGACGGGGCAGGGCGATGCCGTGGCCCTTGACGCCTTGAGCATGCAGCCAGTCGCTCCAAGCGAGCATGGCTCCGAAGGCCGAACCCACCGTCGATGATTGCTCGCAGGCCGAAGGCTCTGTTTCGGGATCACCGATCTTGGTGTCGCTCACTGTGGACTCAGGATTCCGGACGGAAGCCCACAACATCGGCAGGCTCTCCACGAAATTGCCGCTGTTGCCGAAGAGGTCCCAGAACTTCGCAAACCGTCGCAGCCGGGCCAGCGTGGCGAAGTCCAGGGTGCGCGTGGAGAGCACCTCGTAGGGCGGGTGGGGATTGTAGACCATTTGCCACTCCGCATCGTGGCGAATGATGGGGGTGCCGCGCAGGCGCTTGAGGATGCCGACCTGAATCTCCTGGGGCCCGAGTCCGATCAATCGATCAAAGCCTTGTCCGAAGGACTCCAGGGTTTCGCCTGGTAGACCCACGATCAAGTCGGCATGCAAGTGCACGCCGCTGTGCTGCCGGAGCCACTGGAAATTGTCGGCGAGTCGATCGTGGTTCTGCCGTCGACTTATCCGGGCCTCGACCTGCCGATCGAAGGTTTGGATGCCGACCTCGAATTGCAGCGTGCCCGCCGGGAATCGGGCGATGAGTTCCCGCAACTCCGCGGGCAACCGGTCCGGAATCATTTCGAAATGGACGAAGAGTTCCGGGCTGAGACGGTCGAGGAAGAACTCAAGGATCCGTCGGCTGGTGGCGAGGTTGAGGTTGAAGGTCCGGTCGACGAACTTGAAACGACGCAGGCCCCGGTCGTGCAATCGTTGCATCGCGGCCAAAAAGTCATCCAGCGGGAATTGCCGCACGGGAATCTCGAGGGAACTCAGGCAGAATTCACAGGTGAAAGGGCAGCCCCGAGAGGCCTCGACATAAACCACCCGATGTTCGATGTCCCGCGCATCGTAGAGTTCGTAGGGCGAGGCAAGGGCCGCCACATCGGGCACGGGTGCGGCGATGAGCTTGGGCGGGCGCGGGTCGGCTGCAGACAACAGGTTCCGGCACAGCGACGCAAAGGCCAGATCGGCCTCGCCGGTGATCACATGGTCGGCCAGGCCGATGATCGGCTGCTGGTCCCACTCGTAGCTGACCTCCGGTCCTCCAAGCACGATCTTCAGGTCGGGGCGCAGTCGGCGGAGGATGCCGAGGAGTTCGAGCGTGGGACTGGCGTTCCAAACATAGACGCCCAGACCGAGGATTTTTGGGGCAGCCTCCAGCAAGGCTTCCGCGATCTCCAGGGGGCGCTGGTTGATGTCGAACTCCAGGATCTTGGCACGCGACTGCAGTTCCCCGAGGTTGGCCATGAGGCAGCGCAACCCGAAGGAGGCGTGGAGGTACTTTGCGTTAAGGGTGGACAGAACGATGTCCGGCACGCGGGTGACCTTACGGGGTTTTCTGGCGGATGTCTCCCGATGGCGACGAGTTTGATCCTTGGGCCAACTCGGTCGTGAGGGATTCCAGACGCACCGCGATGTCGGCCAGGAGCGGGAGGTCGGAATCCGGACGCCGAGCCCCGCGCGGGTGTGGGGCGTCGCAGGGGATGACTCCCCGCAATTTGAGGAATTGCGCGCACGTGTGCTTATAAGCCGGGACCGGGGCGCGGAAGGCGATCATCCCCAGGTATTGCAACCAGTCGTTCAATTCGAAGAAACGTCCGTCGCCCAAGGCCCAGGCGCGGTCCCGGGCTGCGAAGGCCTCAACGTGAAACGCGGAAAGCCCCAAGAGGTAGTCGCTGCCCCATTGGACCAAATCGATGGCCAAATCGTTGCCGGTGTAGACGCAGAAGTCGGGCCGAACGGCATCGCGCACCGTCAGTCGTTGCCATTCCAAATCCCGGCTGAGCGAGCTGTGTTTGGCGCCAACGAGTTGAGGCACCTCCAGCAGCGCCCGGAAGGTGTCGAGATCCCAGACTCGGCCAAAGGGCACGAACATGGTGCCGAGTTCAAAACCGAGAAACCGAGGCACGGCCTGTCCCACAGCCCGGAAGAGAGCGACGGTCTGGGTCCGATCCCAATGCTGGGTGGCGGAGCAGGGGAAGAGGATGGGAGTTCCGCCGGCCGAGTGGATGGCCGCGGCCTCTCGGGCGTACAACGAGGCTGGATCTCCAGTGATGCCTTCAATGTAGGCTCCCGCCACAAAGCGTCGACCGTGGGCCAGTCGGCTGGCTTCGGAGAGGAACTCGGTCCGCTCGGTCGGGGTCAGCAAGTTGGCATAGCCGGTGTCCATGTTGACGGCCGGCGTCAGTCCGGCGGCCCAGGTTTGCTCCACCAGCGCGGCCCACGTATCCCGGTCGGGACGTCCATCGGCATGGAAGGGCAGGAGGACGGCAGAAATACCGTCGATGGATCGCCGGGGACGGAGGGGCGGAATGGAGTTCATGGCGGTCGGCTCTGAAAGGACCCGAGTTCTGGGTCAGGATCGCCTGAGGATCAAGCGGTGATCGATCCGTTTGGTTTGAGCGTATTCCAGCGGGGGCAGGCTGGTCAGGGTGGGGGAATGCACCTCGTGCAAGAGGGTCTTGGAAATGGACTGCAGCTCCGTCCATCGGGGCCATTCCAGCGTTGCGGCATGGGCAATTTGCCGCAGCAAGCTGCGCCACTCGATGATCATGCGATCGATGTCGCCGGCACCCAATACCTCGCTCATGAAGCGCACCTTGGACGCGGGGTCTTCATGGATTCGACGAACCACTGTCTCGGCTCCGGTGCCGTATTTGGGCGGCAGGCCTGTTTCGAGATATCCATCAATCGAGGTCGGACCGTAGGCCTTGCGACACGCATAGGCCAGCTGACCTCCCCACCGGTCGCCATCAGCACAGAAACGGAATCCAGCGTCGAGGTTGGCCAAATCGTAGACCAGTTCCTCCAACGGATAGCTGGAGTCTTCGAGGGCGGCCGCGATGGCCAAGCCGTCACCGCCGGAGAAGAAACTCACCACGCGTCCGCGGCGGGTGGGGTTGCCTTGTGCGTCGACCAAGCCGAGGCGACGCCAGGTCAGCGCGGTCCCCGGTGCGGCCGAGAGCCCGCGGCAAATTTCGGTCCAGTCGCAACGGGCGCAGACGGGCGAGAGGACCTCGCGTTCCTTCGGGCGCCACAACGCCACGCCATGGCGGTCCACGGGCACCTTGATGGTCTGGAGTTCCAGGCTCACCAAGACGGTGGCGACTTGCTCGTGATCGATCCAACGGATCACCGGGAGCTTTTGTTGCACGAGGAGCTTTTCCAGGAGCGGTTTGAGGTTCTCGGTGAAGACGTCGAGACTCACCTCGCGTCCGTGCCATTGCGTCAAACGACGGACCCACTTTGCCAAGACCAGTCGTCCGTCGGCCAATCGGTCGGCCACGATCATCGTGCGACCGTAGCGGGTGCCTTCGGGGGTTTCTTCGAGAGCCGTCAGGCCGCCTTGGCCGACTTTTTCCAAAGCCTCCTGGACCGTCAGGGCCGATTTGAGGGGCATCGGTCGGTTGGCGGCGGAATCCGGTGGGGTTTCGCCTGATGTGGGCGCTGCTGCCGGCGCAGGGGTGGCTTCGGCGACCCAGACCTTGCCCAGCGGGCGTTCCTGCCAGAAGGGGTAGGGTTCCCACTCTCCAGCCGAATTGAGCATTTCCCGATTCTTTTTGCGGACCTGACGCGCTCGCTCAGCATCGGTCATCCAGCCGCACGGAGCATCGGGTCGTTTGAGCGCCTCTTCGACCCCGAGGATGATGGGTTTGGTGGTGAAGAGTCGTTCCTGCACCCGCACGGCTTCGACGAATGGGGATTTGCCGGCGTCGGCGGCGACGGCCATGAGCCCCAGCAAGGCGCTCCAATCCACCATGCCAGAGCGGGCCAGTGCACAGGGGTGACCATCGCGCATGCGCAATTCGTTGGCGCTGACCAGCACGTAACCCGTTTCGTCCAGACCGCGGCGTCCGGCACGTCCGAACATTTGGAGGATCTCGTCGCCCCTGAGCGGGATCTCGCGACCCTCCCGCTTGTACTGCGCGGCGGTGATGGCCACGGAACGCAGGCTGAAATTGATGCCGGCGGCCAAGCCCATGGTGGCCACCACGACCCGGAGCTGCCCAGCCTTGGTGAGGGGTTCGATGACACCGGCCCGCACGGCGTAGCTCAATCCGCTGTGATGGTAGGCCACCCGCGATTTGAGCATCTTGGCCAAGGGCTCACCGACGAGGCGTTTCTGGGCCTCGGTCAGTTGCAAGGGGTGCGGACACGGCAGTTGTCGGGCCAGGTCGGAGGCGAGTTCTTCGGCGTGGGCCCGTCGGGGGGCGAAGAGCAGCACCGGGCCCAAGCCTTCGGCCAAGGCCTTCGCGCAGAGGCGTGGCCAGTAGCCGCGTATTTCCGGCGGCAATCGCCAGTTGAGTTCGTTGGCGAACACCTCGTCCAGCGGTACGGGACGAACGGTGTGCTTCACGACCTCCACGGCCCGACCCAGCCGACGCAGCCAATTGGCCACCTGCTCCGGGTTGGCCACTGAGCCGCTGAGCAGCAGGAGTTGGGTTTGCGGCGGAGCCAGCGCCAGCGCCAATTCGTAGTTCAAGCCTCGGTCTTCGTCGCCGAGCATCTGGTATTCGTCGACCACCAGCAGGGTGGGGCCATCGCCGCGGATGAGCCGGTTCTTTTGCGTCTCGAGAGTGGCGACAAGAATCGGAGCATTGAGGTTCTCGGCCAGGTCGCCGGTGGCGATACCCACGTTCCAGCCTCTGCCGCGCCATTCGGCCAGCTTGTCGTTGGCCAGTGCCCGCGTGGGCACGGTGTAAATGGCCTGCCCCCGATTTTTGCCCGCCTTCGACCACAATTCGAAGATCAGCGTCTTACCGGCGCCCGTGGGCGCATGGATGATCACGTCCTTGCCCGCCCTCAATGCCGACACGGCTTGCTGCTGCCAAAGGTCGGGCACAATGAACTGTTGCAGGCCCGCGGGGGAATCGGGGGTTTCCGGTGGGTCGGCGAACGGCGGCACCCGCGCAGACTACGATCGACTGTCAAAAGCACCAACAGGTTCGACGACCCGTTCGAACACGGGGGGATGGTTCAAGGGCGACCTTCCGATTCCCAACCCATGGCAGCGGCCGTGACTTGCGGATTGAGCGGGGACTGTGGATGGGCAAACTCGGGGGCGTGCGTTCGTCTGCGCCTCCATCTGCCTGTCGTGTGGTCGTGAAGCTGGGAACCGGTGTGCTCACCGATGCCTCCAAGCGGCTCGATCTCGTTCAGTTTGCCCAACTGGTGGCGCAAATCGCCCGACTCCGGTCGGCGGGCCATGAGGTTGTTGTGGTCACCTCGGGAGCGGTCGGGGCCGGCATGGGGGTGCTGGGGTATGACCGGCGGCCGGGGAGTCTGGCCGAACGCCAAGCCTGCGCGGCAGTGGGCCAATCGCGCCTCATGGCCTTGTATGAATCCCTCTTCCGTCACTACGACCAACCGGTGGCCCAGGTGCTGTTGACCCATGATGATCTGGCCGACCACACCCGGCATCTCAATGCGCGGAACACGTTGCTCACGCTGCTCAAGCACAAGGTTCTGCCCATCATCAACGAGAATGACGCGGTCTCCGTGACCGAGTTGAAGTTTGGCGACAACGATCGGTTGTCGGCGCTGGTGGCCAGCCTGTTGCCGGCCGATTTGCTCGTCATTCTGACAACGGCCGATGGTTTGATTGAAAACTTTGGCAAGCCGGAGGCTCGTTTGCTGGAAACGGTCGCTGAGGTCGATGCCCGGATCGAAGCCATGGCTGGCGGGACCTCCAGCGAGACGGCCACCGGTGGCATGACCACCAAGATATCCGCGGCGAAAATCGTCGTCCGCTCGGGCATTCCGATGGTCATCGCCCCAGGGCACCGGCATGACGCGCTGGACAAGATCGTGGGCGGAGAATCGGTCGGTACGCGGTTTCTGGCTGGGTCTGGAAAGCTCTCGAGCCGCAAGCGCTGGATCGCCTTCTACCATCATGCCGAAGGAACCCTGACCGTGGACGCCGGTGCGGTGGTGGCCTTGCGCGATCAGGGTCGCAGCTTGTTGGCGCCGGGAATCCTTCGCTGCGAGGGCGAGTTTCAACCGGGTGATGTGGTGCGCATTTGTGATCCCGAGGGGCGTGAGTTCGCTCGAGGGTTGATTGGTGCGTCTGCGGAGGAGGTTCGCGCGCGCTCCCAGAAGAAGCCGGAGGTCATCCACCGCGATGATCTCGTGGTGCTCTGACCCATAGAATCACCAATCTTGCTCCCATGCCCAAAGCCCCCTCTCGACGCCTCGCACCAATCCGGCAACTCCTCGAGGTCATGGCCGCCTTGCGCGCTCCCGATGGCTGCCCATGGGACCGCGAGCAAGATCATCAATCGCTCCGATCCCATGCGGTGGAGGAGGTGTACGAATTGCTGGACGCCATCGAAGCGGGGGACGATGTGGAAATGGCCGAGGAGTTGGGGGATTTACTGCTTCAGGTGGTCTTTCACGCCCAATTGGCCCGCGAGCGTGGGGTGTTTGATTTCGATGCGGTTTGCCAAAACCTGGTCGACAAACTGGTGCGCCGCCATCCGCATGTCTTCGGATCGGTGACGGTGAAGGATATTGATCAGGTTTGGGCCAATTGGGAGTCCATCAAGAAGGCCGAGAAGGCGGGTTCCAAGCATGAGCGGAAATCGGCGCTGGATGGGGTTCCAAGACACCTGCCTGCCTTGATGCGCTCCCAGAAACTGCTCAAGAAAGCGGCCAAGGCGGGATTGGCTCCCGTACCTTCCAAGCCGCGGGCCGGTGATCGGAAGGCGATGGCGGCCGCACTGTATGACTTGAGCGCCCAGTGCCAGGCGGCGGGTTGGTCGGCCGAAGAGTTGTTGCGGGCCGAACTGAAGCGTCGGGAGTCGGAGTGGCGTCAAAAAGAGCGGCGTTCGGTGGCGAAGAAAATCGTGTAATAGTATCCCTAGAAATCGAATCAGCTCCGTCCTTCGAGCGGTGGTTTTGGACGGATTTTTAAGGCGCTGAAAGTGAATTTCAGGCCCGTCGTTTCGGATCCTTCTTTGATTGGCAGGATTCTTGCGGTACTGTCTGGGTCGATGTCCGCGGGACTTCAACTCAGCCAACGGCTTTCTCAGCAGATGGTGCTGTCGCCACAGCTCCAGCATTCGCTGGCGTTGTTACAAGCTCCCGTGTTGGAGCTCAAGGCCATGGTGGAGCAAGAGCTTCAGATGAATCCGGTCTTGGAAGAGATCGGCACTCTGGAGGTCGATGTCGAAGCCCGGGAGTCCAAGGCTGAATCCGAGGCCGCCGCGGCGGATCCCTCGGAACCGCCCCTGGATGTGCAATTCGATCCGGCGGTTGAAAAGCCCGACGACGAGCCCGTCGACCGTTACTCCGAGGATCTCCAGAAGCTCCTGAAGCTGGACGAGGAATGGCGGGACGTTTTTGCCCAGAACAACACCGTCAACCGGGTGACTCAGGAGGATGAAGAGCGTCGGCAGCACCTCTTTGATTCCCTGACGACGGGCCAATCACTGCAAGAACACCTGCTGGAACAAGTCCGTTTTGCTGAGCTGAGCGCCGAACAGCGCGAGGTGGCCGAGCTGCTCATCGGTAACATCGACGACCGAGGTTACCTGACGGCCCAACCCGAGGAGCTCACTTTTTCCACGGGTGTCTCGACCGAACTCATTCTGGAGGTGTTGGCGGTTCTGCAATCCTTTGAACCCGCGGGTGTGGGGGCCAGGGATCTCCGCGAGTGTCTCATGCTCCAAATGGAGCGGGCCGGTCGGACCAACGATCTCGAATACCTCATCCTCCGTGACCACATGGAGGAACTGGGCAAACGCCGATTCCCTGAGATTGCCCGGCAACTCGGGATCACCCCCGCCGAGGCCCAAGATGCCGCCGCCCGCCTCGCCCGGTTGGACCCGCGCCCCGGTTCCGATTTTTCGCGTGATCCCGAGCAGTATGTGGTGCCCGAGTTGGAGGTGGTTCGCCGTGTGGTTGATGATCCGAACCCGGATATCCAAGTCGCCGACATCGAAGACCCTCCGTCACTGGCCGAAATTCTCAGTGATCCGGACGATGACGATGAGGTGATCACCCACCTGCGTTACCGGCTCTCGATGCAGACGCGCGAGGGATTGCGGCTGTGGCGGTTCACCGATCAGGAATCGGTTTCCGAGGCCTTGCTCAATGGCTTGAGTGAGGATCTCACTCGGATCGTTCGGGGCGAGGAGCGCCTCTATCACCGTTTTTTGGGCAAGGCGTCCTTCAGCACGGCGGCCGACAAACGCCTCAAGGCCTGTGCGGAGGCTCTGGCAGCGGAAGAGCAGAAGAGTGCCGGTGCAGTGACCGACGCCTTGGCTGCCGATCTTAATCGCATTTTCCTGAGCGATTTTCTTCCCATCTCCGAGAAGCGCCAAAAGGTCGAGTACGATGTGGCCGGCAAGGATGAGTTCATGCCTCAACTGCGCATTAGCAGTACCTACAAGGATTTGCTGGCCCAGTCGGAAACCTCGGCCGAGGTCCGCGAGTACGTGCGCGAGAAGATCAAAGCGGGCAAGTTTCTCATCAAGAGCTTGAATCAGCGCCAGAGCACCATTTTGAGCATCGGCCGCGAGATCGTGAAACGTCAGCGCGACTTCATGGAAAAGGGCGTCGAACACCTCAAACCCATGACCATGGTGATGGTGGCCGAAGTGGTCGGTGTGCACGAGACGACCGTGAGTCGTGCCGTTTCGGGCAAGTTCATGCGCACGCCCCAGGGCATTTTTGAGATGAAGTTCTTCTTCACCTCGGGTGTGGCGACGGCCGACGGTCAGACGGTGTCCAACACCTCGGTGAAGAACATCTTGGCCGAACTCATCGCGGGCGAGAATCCCGCCAAGCCGCTCTCCGACGACCAGTTGGTCAACAAGCTCAAGGAGAAGAACGTCATGATCGCCCGGCGCACGGTCGCCAAGTACCGGGCCGAGCTGAACGTATTGCCGAGCCACTTGCGGCGCACCTATCAGTGAGGACCGCTTTCCCGGGCTGAAGGATGGGGGCGACGTTTTCCGCCCTAGGTTAGCCCCGATTTGGCCGTTAGTTTGTCATGCGGGACGGATCCACCACCACATAGCGGATCTTCTCACGCTTCCACGTGTAAGTGATGTGCACCTTGCCGTCGCGGGACTGTACCACCGCCGGATAGCTCAATTCACCGGGGTTGTGGGCGAGGTCGGCCTTTCCAGGCTCTTGGGTGCTCTCCAAGTTGGTGACATGCTTCCAGGACTTGCCATCCGAAGAGACGGCCAACCCGATCACGCTGCGGTTTTCGGCCAACGGATTGTACACCAGCAGCGCCCGGCCATCGCGCAGGCGCACCGCGTCGATGCCGCTGTTGGGGTTGGGGAGTGAGGTCTTCTCAAGCGCAGTCCAGGTGCGGCCCTGATCGCTGCTCCAGTGTTCTCCGATCACCTTTTGGCGCGTGCGAACCAGACTTTGGATGCGCCCGCTATCCCAGACCAGCAAGGTGGGTTGAATCGCGCCCCATTGGTCGGCGGTGTTCAATGCACCGGTGCGATGCCACTCGGTGAAGGGAGGTTTGGACCACTCCATGTGCAACCGCCAGCCGGCGTCCTCGGAGCTGGCTCCGCAGAGGAGGGTGCCGTCGGCCAACAGTACGGGTTTGTTGCGCACGGGTCCGACTTGTCCGTCGGGCAACCGGCGCGACTTGCTCCAGGTGCGACCGCCGTCCTTGGATTCCTGAACGCGTCCCCACCAGGTGTCCGGGCTCGGGCCCACCTTGTAGAAGAGCCACAAGCTGCCGCCGGGTTGCTGCCAGAGCACCGGGTTCCAGCAAGCGTATTGCGGAGCGCCGGCGTCTTCGGTGCCTCGGGCGACTTCGACGGGTTCAAGCCATTGGTGTTGCGATTTCTTGGAAAACCAGATGACGACATCCTTGGCCCGTTCGGCGGTGCCCCCGAACCAAGCCGCTGCCATTCCTTGGGGCGTCTCTTCGATGGTCGAAGCGTGAGAGGACAGGGTCGGCGGCTTGTCGGCCAGAAACTGCAACTTGATGACCGGAGAATTCTGCGCCCCCAAGGCGCATCCGATGGCGGCAAAAAGGCTTAAAAACCTGCGGGGCATGTGCCGATCATGAAGCTGAACTGGCTGAGTTCCAGTCACAAAATGTCCGAAACCCGGACTCATCCTGCAATGGGCAGACCCGTGTCGTTGGAATTGAGCCTTGAGGCATTCGCACCGTTCGGTCCGGTCAAATCCCCTCGTGATTGGGACTGGATGAACGGAACCCTTGCCCACTCCGTCGTCGGGCCTTTTAAGAAACGGGTGGAGGCCCGGCGAACTGAATAGACCTACGGGTTCAGCCGTTTTGCCAACCGGGCTCTATCCTCGACGTTAGTAGGCGAAATGAATGAACCGCTGCACCAGGTCGATGCCGGCGATGTGGCTCGGTTGCTGGAGACCGACTGCCAGAAGGGCTTGTCAGACTCCGAGGTTCGACGGCGCCAGGAACGGCATGGCCCCAATCGGATCCGTGAGCGGCGGGGAACGCCCGCCTGGAAGCGCCTTCTCCTGCAGTTCACCCAGCCCCTTGCTTACATTCTGCTGATCGCCGCCGGTGTGATGGCCTTTTTCAACCAGTGGGTCGATTCTGTGGTCATCTTTCTGGTCGTCGTCGTCAACGCGGTCGTGGGTTTTATTCAGGAGTCCAAGGCCGAGAAAGCCATCGAGGCTCTCAGCAAGTTGGTTCTGACCGAGACCACCGTGCGACGCGATGGCACTCAGCGACGAGTCCCTTCGGAGGGACTGGTTCCGGGCGACGTGGTGTTGCTGCAATCCGGCGATCGTATTCCAGCCGACCTGCGCCTCTTCCATGTTCGAAGCCTGAAGATCGATGAATCTGCCCTCACGGGTGAATCACTCCCCGTGTTGAAGCACTCCGATCGCCTCGCTCACGAAACCGTGTTGGCCGATCGGAAGAACATGGCCTATGCCGGCACCTTGGTGACCTCGGGTATCGCGGAGGGACTGGTCTGGGTGACGGGGGATCGCACGGAAACCGGGCGGATTGCGTGGCTGATTTCCGAGACGTCCTCGATGGTCACGCCCCTCACGCGCAAAATCGATCAATTCAGTGGTCAGATTCTCAAGGTGATCTTCGGGCTCACCGCTCTGACCTTTTGTGTTGGGTTGCTGCATGGGCAGCCTCCGTTGGACTTGTTCATGGCTTCGGTGGCGCTGGCTGTTGGGGCCGTCCCAGAGGGCCTGCCAGCAGCAGTGACCATCGTGCTTGCCGTGGGGGTGAAGCGCATGGCAGCGCGGGGTGCTATCGTGCGAAAACTGCCCGCTGTGGAGACCCTTGGTAGCACCACGGTCGTCTGCTCCGACAAGACGGGCACTCTCACCGAGAATCAGATGACCGTGCAGCAGATCTTCGCCGGCGGAGAGTTCTTCGAGGTCACCGGAGCGGGTTACTCGCCAACCGGTGAGATTCGGCGCAAGGGCCGGGGAATTGTGCCGGCGGGCCATCCGGCCTTGATCGAGTGCCTGAGGGCGGGGCTTCTGTGCAACGATTCCCTGGTTCTCATGGAGGCGGGGCACCCCATCATTCAGGGTGATCCAACCGAAGCGGCTCTCATCATCGCGGCGGCGAAGGCAGGGCTCTTCCACGAGGCGTCTCACCAAGAGTCGCCTCGGGTGGACATGATTCCATTCGAGTCGGAACACATGTTTCGAGCGACCCTGCACGCTGGTGCCGAGGGGCGCATTATCTACAAGGTCGGCGCGGTGGAGCGCCTCCTCGATCGATGCCACGATGCCCTGGGTTCCGACGGTCAACTTCTCCCGCTGGATCGTGCGCAAGTTCGACGAGCCCTCGAGGCCATGGCTTCCGACGGTCTGCGCGTTCTGGCGTTGGCACGCCGCTCGACGCACTCCGACCATCAGCGGCTCGAGCACCAACAGGTGAGGCAAGGACTCACCTTCCTCGGCCTGCAAGGGATGATCGATCCGCCCCGCCCCGAGGCGATCTCCGCCGTGGCGAAGTGCCGGCTTGCGGGAATCCGTGTGAAGATGATCACCGGCGATCACGCCATCACCGCCCGGGCCATCGCTGGGCAAATCGGCCTCGGGGATCCGGGAACAGAAATCCGCACGCTGACAGGCCGCGAGTTGGAGGGGGTTTCCGACGATGATTTGCCGCGCGTGGCCGACGAGACGACCGTCTTTGCCCGCGTCGCCCCCGAACAGAAGCTACGATTGGTGAAGGCCCTCCAGTCTCGGGGCCACATAGTGGCCATGACTGGCGACGGTGTGAACGACGCTCCCGCTCTGAAGCAGGCGGACATCGGTATCGCGATGGGGATCACCGGCACCGATGTCGCGAAGGGGGCGGCTGACATGATCCTGACCGACGATAATTTCGCGACCCTCCAGTCGGCCGTGGAGCAAGGCCGGGGCGTCTTCGACAATTTGCGCAAATTCCTCGTCTGGACGCTGCCGACCAACGCCAGCGAGGCGATGATCCTCTTAGTTGCGATCCTCTTTGGGATCACCCTGCCGATTCTTCCCGTGCAACTGCTCTGGATCAACCTGTGCACCGCGGTGTTCCTCGGTCTCATGTTGGTCTTCGAGCCCAACGAATCGGACCTCATGGACCGTCCGCCTCGGGATCCGACCCGACCCCTCTTGACCGCGTTACTGTTGCAGCGGACGGCCCTGGTGACTTCCTTGATCGCCGTGGGTGCCTACTGGCTCTTCTTCTTTGAGAGAAGCCAGTCGGCGCAAACAATCGACGCGGCGCGAACGACGGTCGTAAACGTGATCGTGATGGCGGAGACGGGTTACTTGTTCAATTGCCGCTCGTTCCACCACAGCCTGTTCCGTATCGGATTGCTGAGCAATCCATGGGCGGTGTGTGGGGCGCTGGGGATAATCCTCGTCCAAGTGCTTTTCACCCATCTGCCCCTCATGAACCGGCTCTTCCATACAGCACCGTTGACTCTCGGTGCGTGGGTGCGCATTGGTGCGGTGGCTTTGGCCGTGTTCCTGATTGTTGAGTTTGAGAAGTGGCTGCGCTTCGGGGGCGAGCGCGGCAAGAACCGTATTCCGGACTGATCGCTGATTATGAAGACCATCGCATTCTACGACACCAAACCCTACGACCGCCAATTCATGACCGCGGCACCCGGAGCCGATGAGCTTCGCTGGGTCTTCCATGAATTTCGGCTCACCTCGGACACCGCGGGCTGCGCGCGCGGTGCCGACGCCGTCTGCAGTTTTGTGAATGACCGGTTGGATCGCGCCTGCCTGGAAACTCTGGCGGCCCTGGGAATCGGTCATGTGGCCTTGCGTTCTGCGGGATTCAATCACGTGGACTTGATGGCCGCACGGCAACTGGGTATCGCGGTAACACGGGTTCCAGCCTACTCGCCGCATGCAGTGGCCGAGCACACCGTCGCGTTGCTGCTTTCGCTCAATCGCAAGATTCACCGGGCCTACAACCGCGTCCGTGATCAGAATTTCTCGCTCACCGGACTCGTCGGCTTCGACTTGTTTGGCAAGACCTGCGGCATCGTCGGTACAGGCAAGATCGGTCGCATCGCGGCACAGATCTTCCGAGGTTTTGGGATGCGCGTGGTGGCGTACGATCCGAATCCATCGGCCGAATGGGCAATGGCAAATGGGGTCGAATACTTGGATTTCGATGAGGTGCTCCGTTTGAGTGATGCTCTCTCGCTGCACCTGCCGCTCAACCCAGGAACACACCACATCATCAATGCGGCCAGTCTGGGGCGCATGAAGTCCGGTGCGGTGCTCATCAACACCAGTCGCGGAAAACTCTTGGACACGTCGGCGGTGATCGATGGCCTCAAGGGTGGGCATCTGTCGGGTGTGGCGTTGGATGTCTACGAGGAGGAGGAGGGGGTGTTCTTTGAGGACCTTTCGGGCTCCGTGTTACAAGATGATGAACTGGCCCGTTTGCTCATGTTCCCCAACGTGCTGGTGACCGCGCACCAAGCCTTCCTGACTCGTGAGGCGCTGGGCGAAATCGCTCGCGTCACGGTGGGGAACCTCCTTTGTGGTTCCAGCAGTGGGTTTCTTCCGGGGACCGTGGTGGAATGAGGGGCGGGGCCCTGGGTCGAGCCCGCTTCACTCGGCGGAGAATTTGACGGTTCGCCACCAGCGGGCGCTTGTTGCAGAATCCGGGGCGTGGCGCTCATCGATGTTCAGGGACTGACGCGGTCTTTCCGCACCTACAAGAAGGCTCCGGGGTTCTCCGGGGCGCTCAAGGGGCTGTTCCACCGGGAATACGAGACGGTATTCGCGGTGAAGGATGTGTCGTTCCAGGTCGAGGAAGGGGAATTTGTTGGATTCCTGGGTCCGAACGGGGCCGGCAAGACCACCACACTCAAGATGCTGGCCGGACTATTGTACCCGACTTCGGGCAACGCTTCGGTGTTGGGCTACGTGCCTTGGGAACGGGCTGATGGCTACCGCCGTCAGTTTGCTCTGCTGCTGGGCCAGAAGAATCAGCTCTGGTGGGACCTCCCGGCGCGGGATTCGCTGGAGCTCAATGGGCGCATTTATGGGCTGGTGCCAGAGGCCTACCGGCGGACGGTTGATGAGATGAGCGAGTTGCTCGGGGTGCGCGACAAGTTGTCCACCGCGGTTCGCGAACTGTCTCTGGGCGAGCGGATGAAATGCGAGCTCATCGCCGCGCTGCTGCATGAGCCCAAGGTGCTGTTCCTTGATGAACCCACCATCGGACTCGATGTGGTCTCCCAGAAGGTGGTTCGTGAATTCCTGCGTGAGCACAACAAGCGGCGCAAAACGACGATCCTGCTCACCAGCCATTACATGGCTGACATCCAGGAATTGTGCGACCGGGTGATCATCATCGACCGCGGTACGGTGTTCTTCGACGGGCGTTTGAACGAGATCCTCGACCGGTTCGCCGGCTTCAAGATCATCACCGTCACGCTGGAGCAGGCGTCGGGTTTTGCCTCGGTGCCTTTGGCCGACCTGGGCGAAGTGCTGGAGCAAAGCCCCGCCTTGGCCCGTTTGAAGGTGGCCCGCGAGTCCGTGATCGCGACGTGCAAGGTGCTGCTCGACCGCTTGCCGG
>JARXAF010000188.1 GCA_029865985.1 Verrucomicrobiota bacterium | reverse complement strand
TCATCCATCAACTGGATGGGGTCGCGGGATGGGCGGTCGAGCTTGTTGATGAATGTGAAGATAGGAACCCCGCGTCGGGCGCAGACCTCGAAGAGTTTGCGGGTTTGGGACTCCACGCCTTTACCGGCGTCGATGACCATGATCACCGCATCGACGGCGGTGAGGACGCGATAGGTGTCTTCCGAGAAATCCTTGTGTCCCGGCGTGTCCAGCAGGTTGATGCGGTATCCGGAGTATTCGAACTGCAGCACCGTGGAGCTGATGGAAATGCCGCGCTTCTTCTCGAGCTCCATCCAATCCGAGGTGGTGGCCCGCTGATTCTTCCGGGCTGTGACCGACCCAGCCAATTGGACGGCGCCGCCGTAGAGCAGGAGCTTTTCGGTGAGCGTGGTCTTACCGGCATCCGGGTGGGAGATGATCGCAAAGGTGCGGCGACGTTGGATTTCCTCCTGTAGGGTCACTGGGTTCCGGATGGGTTGAAAGGTTGGGTGGCTCAAGGAAAACGGCACCCCGGAGGGTGCCGTTCACGATTCTGGATCGGTCCCGATCAGGCCGCCTGAGGCGGGTTTTCCGGAGAAGGCGCCGTCTCGGCCACAGCATCAGTTGCGGCTTCTGACTCCGGAACCTCCTGAGCGAGCGATGCGGCGACATCCGTCGCGGAAACGGCTTCTGCGCTGGCCTCAGTGCTGGGTTCTGGGGCAGCGGCTTCAGCGGCGGCCGGTTGCTTGTCACCTTTCTTCGGAGCCTTCGGTGTCGGAGTCGGACGCGGGGCGGGTTTCTTGGCGGTCTCGAGCATGCCGCTGGCGAACTCGATCACATGCCCTTGATGGATCAACCAGTGAAGGTCGTTGAGGACCGTCTGTTGTTCCTGAGTCAACGGAGTCGGGGCCGGAGCCGCTCCACCTTCGACCGGAGCCTCGGTGGGCGCGGGGGTAGGAGCCAGCGTCTCCACCAAACGTTTTCGGTTGGTGCCGACGTTGGTGTTGACGTGCTCGATGATCTTCTTGGTCGTCTCGGACACCACACTGTTCTCGATATCGAGATAGTGCGGGCGAGCCACGGCCACGTGCACCACCGTCTTGTCGCGCTTGAAGAACTGCAACCCCATGGAAGCGAAGGTGTTGCTCAGCGCGGTGGCGATGCGGATCGGGAACCGCTTCTCCTTGTCGAGGGAGACGCGCAGCAGGGTTTGCAGCGCAGCGGGGAGCTTGGCGTCAGCCTTCGGTGTGAAGGTGTCCACCTGCTTGATGATCGAAGGTTGGTGCACTTCGGCGAAGTGCGCGCGGACTTCTTCCATGGACTGGAGCACCTTCGGCTCCGGCACGTTGAGGGCCGTGTACTCGAAGCGGAAGCTGACCGACTCGGTCCATTGCTTCACGATCGCCTCATCCTTCACGATCTTCACACGGCTCTTGTACATGTCGAAGTTCATCCGTGAGAACCGATCGGCATGGAGCTTGCGCAGCTTTTCCTGATATCCGTGGAAGTTCGGAGGCCCGAGGAGTTCGCCGGTCATCCCGCATTGGGCGACCAGGGTCCAGACGCCCTTCGGCGGATCACACGGCATCTTCTGGGTTTGGTAGAAGGTGTCGAAGTGAGCCTTCAGGGCGTGCTCGGAAGCGGCGGATTCGCTGAGCCACAGCGTGTCGTCGAGATTGCAGACGACCAAGGGTTGGACGGCGATGTCCCTCTTGGCGGCCTCATCGCGGCGCTTGATGACCTTGAAACCGACGTTGTACCGGTCGGGCTTCTGCATCACCAGTCCGGCCACCTCGAACAGGGGATAGGCACGGCCGCTGAGCTTGATCTGGCGGGCCAGGGAGCTGACGCCACCTTGCTCGGGCGTGAGGGTGAGCTCGACCGGGATGAGGGGTTCCGGACGGAAATCCGGACGACGGGGGCCACGGCCAGGACCGTCGCGCCGAGGTCCGCCCTTGGGATCCCAAGCGATGCCTGGAGCGCCATTAGACCCCCCTTGAGGGCGAGGTCCGCGGTCGCCGCCTGGGCCACCCTGTGGCCGGGGGCCACGGTCGCCACCCGGGCGTGGACCACCAAAGCCAGCGGGCCGGGGGCCACGATCGCCACCCGGGCGAGGACCACCAAAGCCACCGTCGCGCCGGGGAGGGCGATCACCGCGACCGAACCGTCGGTCGCCGCGTGATTCGCCTTCTGTGCCATCGTAGCGTGCGTACTTGTTTGGATCTGTCGGCGAGGTTGCCCAAGCCGGCTGAAACAATTTATCGAGGTCGAGGTTGATCTCCAGTGGTTCGCTCATATCAAAAAGACCGCATTCTAGCGGGTGTTCCCAAAACGGCTCGATACAATGCGACTCGCACCGTGTGAAAGCAAGCGCCGTTGTCCTGAGTGAAAGTTGGCACAGTCGAGGGGTTGGCTGTGCTACGAAAGCAGGGAAGTATGCTGGTGATTCGAGGGTGGTATTACCCTAGGTCAGCCCGCTTCATCGGGCGGAGCGATAGGATCGGCCGCCTCCATGGCCGGTTCTTCCGCTTCTTGCGCTGCCTCGCTCATCGGAGGTTCAGGGGGTGCCAATTCGACTTCGATTTCTCCGAAGTCTTCGCTCTGGATAACCTGCAAATGACGCAGTCGAGTTAGCTCCAGCATGGCGAGAAAAGTGACAACGACCTCGCTGCGGCTGCGCGCTTCGGCGAAGAGTTCGCTAAAGCGAAACCGGCCTTTCTCTTGGATGAGAATTCTTAATGAGGCCATCTTCTCCGATACGGTATACGGATCGGCTTGGATTTCACGGACGTCATCGCGTTCATTGAAACGCTTGAGGATGACGCTGACGGCCTGGATGAGGTCGAAGATCGAAACGGGTTCCCGGCGTTGCGGCTCAACATCGGGCAGAACCACGGGCGCCGAACGGTGCTCGTACACCTGATCCATCCGGGTTTCGAGTGACTGCAGTTCAGCCGCAGCGTCCTTGAATTTTTTGTACTCCACCAATCGGCGGATCAATTCGAAGCGGGGATCTTCTTCATCCTCTTCGCCGACTTGCGTGTCGGGTTTTTGGTCGGCAGGCAGGAGTTCCCGGCTCTTGATGTAGATGAGGGTGGCGGCCATCACTAGGAATTCGCCGGCAATCTCCAGGTCCAACTCCCGCATCTGGTCGATGTAGGCGACAAATTCCGAGGCGATCCGCGTGAGATTCACCTGATAAATGTCCACCTCCTGCTTCTTGACCAAGTGCAGTAACAGATCCAGTGGACCCTCGAAGACATCGAATTGCACCCGATACTCGTTCATGAGACCCAGGGGCAATTGCTTGTAGCGGGATAGGTCGAAGCCGGGGGCGGGCACCTCGATGGGCAGCGAGGGCGTTTCTGGATCAGGGGCAGTCATCTCGGAAATGGAGGAAAGGTGACGACGCAAGGCGACTCAACGGACGACCAACGACACATGTCTGTCGGCGGCCTTTTCACTCAGCCACGAACGCAGCAGGTCCACGATCCAAGCCGACCACTTTCGGCATTCAGGGCACCAGTGTTTGCGGCCAGTGATCACTTTTACGCAACCTCGGAGGCCTGAAAATTCCACGGTCTGAGGCTCGGATTCTAGGGCTGTGACCAACTGCGAGAGGAGGGCTTGTCGGAAGGCCAACTCTCCGAGCGTTGCCGACTCGATGGCGATGGCTCGAAGATCGCCGCGCCAGATGATTTGAGGCGGGAGGATTTCAACGCTCGCTGGAGCCGGGGCTTCAATGTTCGACACCTCGGCTGTGAGTCCCAGGCTGTTGAAGACCTTGGAAAGCGCTGAGGTGAATTCAGCGACGGTGACATGGCTTTTGCCGAGTTCGTCTTTGAAGTAATGAAGCACCCCAGCAGCCGCCTGCTTCATCCATTCGGGATCGACCTGATGAGCGGCGCTCCCGGCCAGTTCAAAAGTGAGGTGCTCGACCGAGCAGGGGATGTAGTGCCCTCCCTCCTGAGCCACCAACAAGAAGTCGTCACGCAGCGCGATCACGGTGAGCGCCTCCCTTTGGCCAGCGCTTCTGCTTCGGCGATCAATTCTAATTGCCGCTTGTCGTCGATGGGTAAGGAGCCCAAGCGCTCCACTTCGCTCACGAAATCGGTGGCTTCCTCAAAATTTCGGTAAATGCTGGCGAATCGGACATAAGCCACAGGGTCCAATTTGCGGAGTTCTCGCATCACCCGCTCTCCGACCGCTCGGGAAGTGGTTTCGCGGTCGAAGCCCTCCACCAACCCTTCCTGAATCCGTTCGACTGCGCCGGCGATGTCATCTTCGGAGACGGGGCGTTTCTGGCAGGCCTTCTGTAGGCTGGAGGTGATTTTTTCCTTGGAGAACACCTCGCGCCGGCCGTCTCGCTTCACGACCATCAAGGGATCGTGTTCGATTTGTTCGTAGGTCGTGAAGCGGTGCTCGCACGCCAGACATTCACGGCGACGACGAATAGTCGCCCCCTCTTTGGAGGATCTGGAATCGATGACCTTGTCATCCTGACCGCCGCATTTGGGACAACGCATATTGGGAGGTAACTATCAATCGGCAGTGGCCTGAAGCGAGGTAAACCACTATCCGTTGTGTCGTCAAACCGTTTACAGGGAAACTTGCTCACATTCCCCGTTGTTACACGACGGACGGATTTTCCCGGAAGTTTCCCGCTCGAAGCGTCTTCCTCGCCCCTTCTTGAAGGCGAGACCTGACAACGGGATTCATTCCGGTAGCCTGTCCCCATGAACTATGCGTTGGTGCAAGCGCGCGGAGTTTCCAAGTCGTTTTGGGCGGGTGACCACAAGGTCCGGGTTTTGGACGGGGTCAACCTGACCGTGGCTGCCCAGGAAAGCCTGGCCATCGTCGGTCCCAGTGGATCCGGCAAGAGCACGCTTTTGAATTTGCTGGGGACCTTGGATCAGCCGGATCACGGGAATATCGTCATTGATGGCAAGAACTTGTCGTTGATGGATGGGGATGAGTTGGCTCGATTTCGCAATCGCAACATCGGTTTTGTTTTTCAATCCCACCATCTGCTGCCTCATCTGACGGTTCTGGAGAACATTCTGGTTCCAGTGCTGGCGCAGGCGTCCCAAGCGAGTGACGAACTGGTTCATCGGGCTAGGCAATTGCTTCAGCGAGTGGGTCTGGAAAACCGGGAACAACACCTGCCCGGGCGGCTCTCAGGAGGTGAGCGGCAACGGGTCGCGGTGGTGCGTTCGTTGATCAATCAACCCCGGCTGATCTTGGCCGATGAGCCGACGGGAGCCCTAGATCGGGTTTCTGCCGGTGAAGTGGGGCGTTTGCTTTGCGAACTCAATCGTGAGCAGGGAATGACACTGATTGTGGTCACCCACTCGGAGGAACTGGCGCTGCGGATGGATCGGGTGATGTCCATGGAGAATGGGGCCCTGATTTAGTCTCGTAACGGCTGCGTCTTCACCCGCAAGAGAGTCGTGGATTGATCGTTATGGACCGCCAGCAAGTTCAGCAGCATGCCCCGCTGCTCGATCACGCGTCGTCTTGCGAAAGATTTCGATGCGCCGTCCCTTTCTTCCCAACGGAATCAATCCGGTTCAGGGTGTCTCTATGATTGAGCGACGGGATTGGAAACCCGAGGAAGTTCTCCGCCTGACACTCCGGGTGCTCATCGGCTTCGTCCTCTCCGGACTGCTTCAGTCGTTGGCGATGCACCAGAATGCGGCCGGTACGCAATCGGCGGACTCTTGGAAGGCCTTGGTGCTCGGGCAGGTTTGTTTCCACGGGACGGTTGTGGCCGCCATGGTGAGTTTTTTGAGGAACCAGGGACGGAGTTGGGATCAAGGGTTCGGGTTGTCGGCGGGTGGCAGTGTTCGTGCGGTGGGGATGGGGGTTTTGGGTGGCATGGCCTTTCTGCCGGCAGCTTATGGATTGCAGTGGGGCATCGGTACATGGCTCAAAACCTTGGGGGTGGAGTTGCCGGTGCAGACGGCTGTCGGTATCCTGACCGAAGCAGATATTTGGGGGCGGTCTGCGATTTTCCTGTCGGCCGCCTTCGGAGCCCCTTGGGTTGAAGAGTTGCTCTTCCGGGGGGTGGCTTATCCGTTTCTCCGGGATCTGGGCTGGCCTCGATTGGCCCTATCGGGGACCGCCATCGCGTTTGGGTTGATCCATGCCAATCTCAGTGTCCTTGTTCCGCTGACTGCGTTTGGGTGTCTCTTGAGCCTGTTGTACCAGCACTCCGGGAATCTTCTCACACCCATCGCCGCGCACGTGACGTTCAACACTGCTCCCTTCGTCTTGCTGGCTTTGGATATCCGATTGGATCGGTAAAACGTCACCATGTCTTCGGGACTTCCGGCTCGACCGGCCGGGTGTCGACCGACACCGTTTCAGCCATGACGGGTTTGCCGCTCACGGAATTGAAGCAGGAACTGATCGAGACCGGCCGTGATTTCCATCGCCGCGGCTGGTCTTTGGGCACCAGCAGCAACTATAGCGTGGTGGCTTCGCGGGATCCCCTCCAATTGCTCATCACCGCCAGCGGTTTCGACAAAGGCCGCCTGAAGCCCGAGCAATTTGTCGTGGTGGACGGGCAAGGCCAGCGTCTGGATCCAGCCCACCCCAAACCTTCCGCCGAGACGCTATTGCACACGGTGTTGGCTCGAGAGGTGGGGGCGGGTGCGGTGCTCCACACCCATTCGATTTGGGGTACTCTTTTGTCGGAAGCTCTTCAACCCGCGGGTCGACTCCGGATTGCCGGCTACGAGATGCTCAAGGGACTCTCCGGCGTGACTACCCATGCGACCGAGGTGTCCATCGCCGTGGTTCCCAACACACAAGACATTGCTGCTTTGGCGGTTTCGCTCGAGGCGCGTTTCGCTGCAGGCGATCCCGATCTCCGGCACGGTTTCCTGATGGCAGGGCATGGCCTCTACACGTGGGGGGCTGATCTGGCCGAGGCGCGGCGACACATCGAGGTGTTGGAGTTCCTGATGGAGGTGGTTGGAACTCGGCGGGGTTGGGGCAGTTGAGGGATGGCAGGTATTGTTCTCGAGCGTTGCCCGCTCGGGTTTTTCGGACTGTCCCTCGAGTCGGTTGGTTGAAACCGGATTGTTGCTGTTGCCCGCTCGTTACCCCGCAGTAGCTTTGGGCATGGCGTTGCTGCGAATTCCCGACGAGGAACGGGTGCTTTCCGATCCTGAGGCCATCCGGTCCCACCTGTCTCCCCATGGCATCTGGTATGAACAATGGCCGGTGGCGGGTCGGGTGGATCGACAGGCCACCGCCGAGCAAATCCTGACCGCCTATGCGCCGGAGGTGGATCAGTTGAAGGCCCGGGGTGGCTACATCACGGCTGACGTCATCGATGTCACCGCCGATGTTCCCGGCCTTCAGGCCATGCTCGATAAGTTCAATAAGGAGCACACGCATGCCGAAGACGAGGTGCGTTTCATTGTCCGCGGCAGCGGGGTGTTCCATATCCATCCGAACCAGGGCCCCATTTTTGCCATCGAGGTGATGGCGGGCGACTTGATCAATGTGCCCGCTGGCACGCTTCATTGGTTCGATCTCTGCAGCGACCGGGATATCCGGGCCATCCGGCTGTTCCGGGAGAAGGCCGGTTGGACTCCCGTTTATAGCGGCAGCGATGTTGCGGTCGGTTACCAACCGCTGTGTTTCGGTCCCAGCTACCTGCCTTCCGGAACTCCGTTGGCGCCCACCCTTCCTGAACTTTCCGCATGATCGAGTTTCGCGGCCGGCTGATTTTATTGGATATCGAAGGAACGGTTTCGCCCTTGGCCTTCGTCCATGACGTTCTCTTTCCTTATGCGCGACGCGCGGTCGGGGATTTCCTGATGCGTCATCAGGCGTCACCTGAGGTACTGTGTGCGCTGGATCAGATCGCTTGTGATTCAGGGGCGGTTTCCGACAGTGAGGGCGGCGTCGCGAAGCTCGCCTTGGAGTCCGAGCGAGCGGCTTGGGTGACGCGCATTCACGCACTCATGGATGCCGACGCCAAGCAGACCGGGCTCAAGTGGCTGCAGGGATTGATCTGGGATGAGGGGTATCGATCGGGTGAGTTGAAGAGCGTGCTCTTCAGCGATGCCGTTGAATCCATCCAGCTCTGGCATCGGTCCGGCTTGCGGCTGCGCATCTATTCTTCAGGCAGCATCGCCGCACAACGACTGTTCTTCGCCTACAGCGATCGCGGCGATTGGACGGGTTGCTTGGAGGGGTACCACGACACCACC
>JARXAF010000151.1 GCA_029865985.1 Verrucomicrobiota bacterium | reverse complement strand
CCGGTCCACCACGCGAGACATGCAGTGGTAGAAACCGCTGGAGGCATCTGGATGGGCCTTGAGGCGTCGAGTTCTCATGAAGAGTCTGCCTCATGATTCGATGCTTACGGGCCGGTTCTTTCAAAAAAGAGCCTGTCCCTTTTTTGATGAATTGTTGGTTGTTGCTTTGGACGGTTTGGTCTGGATGAAGGGACGGCTATTCGGCGAGGGCTTTGGATCCCGTGATGCCGGTTTCAAGCCTGCGGACGGTGGGGAGGATCCTTGCGACAGTGGTCGATTCAATCTGACCGGCAAAGGGCTTCAGGTGGAATTCCATGACCCCAACAACATCTCCGTTGCGATCATGCAGGGGGGCCGTGACGACTGCAGCTTCCGTTGTCTTGCCAAAATAGGTCTGATTTTCTTGGTAAACCTTTTTGACGGTCTCACTCGCTGCACCCCCGAGATCCCTAGAATTTTTCGCTGCCAGGCACTTTAGTTCCTTCTGGTTGCCGGAAACGCCATACAGTCGCAGGTTCAACAGTCGAGGCTGCTGTTCCAATGCCTGCCGGACCAGGGTTGCTGCCAGCGTTTCCAGCGGGCGGTAACGGATGATGACATCCGCAAAGAGCGCCGTCGTGTCTGATTTTGTGATGAAGCCGACATGACCAGCATTGAATGTGTTGTCAGTCAGCGTTGGGAATGCGTTGGTCCCGTTGAGAAGCACTTCGATCTGATTTCCTTCAGCCCGAACGGAAAGCTCATACCATTTCCCTTTCTGGAATGAAATCGAAGGCCCAATCGGGGCTGAACGCTCTCCGTCAACAAACTTGTAGAACCGAAGGTTGCTGCCCAACGCGCTTGCGCGGACGACGTAGAAGTTCTTCGAATCCTGATGCCGGAACACCAAGCCCGCGATTTGTTCCAATGAACCTCCGGTGATCTGAAAGCGCGTTGAAAACGTGAAGTCTCCGTAACGTTCCGAGTTGTTGATCAGCAGTGGAAAGCGCTCGTCTTCATTGCTGGGAGCTGTTTGCGCCAACACGGATTTCCGAGACAACTTGGGAGCCTGCGGAGATAGAGGTGGCAGCACTGGAGGGATATCTTCTTCAAGTACCCGCCAATCGCCGGGTTTTCCTGAGCCAGCGAGTTCAGCTTTCCATCCGTCGGGAAGGGCCCCGGGCCGCGTTGAGGAAAAATCGAACTGCCGCTCTGCCGCGGAAAGTAAACTTACCCACGTTGCCAGCATCAACCACGCTGTCGGTCGGATCATGTCGACAGGGAGGGTATAGGGTTCCGCCAACTGGGCAATCTTCACTGCTGGAAACACGGGTGGTTTCGAGCGGGTTTGGAATTTAATTCCTGACCGCGATACCCCGCGATGCTTCCCGGTGGGCTATCGGTCACAATCAAATAAAGCTGCTTCCGAAAAAGCCCACAGGTCAGCGATCTTCGTCCGGCTTTGTTCCGGCTGGATTGCCGGTGGAGTGATTTCGCCGGTACATGTCCGCGACGTAATGGGGACGTTGACGTTGGGCCGGCGGTAGGTGCTTTGGAGGAATGAGTCCTCGCCTCAGGAGTAATTGTTCGTTTTCCCGGTCCAGAATGATCAATCGCATGATAAGGTCCTGATTCTGGCGCAGAAGCTCCCGGATTTCATGCTTGGTTGAGCGTACTTCCGGACTCAGTGAAAGCCAAAAGTTGCGGTGCTGACGTATCCGTTGCAGAGCCGCATCAAGCTTGGGTAGTGCTTGTTTTCGGGCTTCCGACGCCGCAGAGGATTGCGGCGCATCCACTTGACGAAGGTGTTGGGACTCTCGCTCTAGGTGGCCCAGTAGATCCGTGTTGATGGCTAGTTGAGAGCGGAGATCCACCAACATCTGGGACTCCGAGTTCATGGGGTCGAGCTCTTCAAGCTGGAGACGCTGCTGTTGGTGGAGGCTGCGTTGGGCACGAAGAGTTTTTGCATCTCCTGATGGACATTTTGATCCCAGCGCAGGTTGTTGAGACGCCATTGAGCCATTTCACGAATCAACTTCAGCCCGGGAGGTGTGATCGCGGGCTGAGCCTGAGTCGGTCCATTGGTTTTGGTCATCGTTCCTGATTGGGTGGTGTTGGGTCCGTTGGTAGCGCCGCCAGCGGAAACGCCACTGGACACCATGGCTGCGGTATTGGTCGAACCCGCAGTAGCCAAAGCGGGAGGCACCGAGTTGGTTGATAAGGATAGGACCTTGTTGTAGGCTGCCGAAGCTCGATCCGGCTGAAACAAACGTTCGTACATCAACCCGATTTGGTACAGCGCCTGAGAATGCCATTCATCGTTTCCGGGAAGTTTGTCGAGCGCCTCATAGATGAGCAGTGCATTGACATAGTCTCCTTGCTGGTAGAGTTCGTTTGCCAACTTGTTGCCCGTGCGCTTTTGCCAATAGGCCCAATTTTCGGGATCTGTGTTGGATCGCTCCTGCTCGGTATTGAGGAGTTCCATGGTTTGTTGGAGTGCCTCGTTTTGCATGCCCAGCTTCTTGTAAGCCTCAGAGATCAGGAAGCGAACCTCGGCAGTGTACGGTGATTGGGGTACTTTATCGAGGGATAGCTGACCTTCGACGACCACTCCTTTCCAGTCCTGTAATTCGAAAACAGCTTTGACCAGTTTCAACCGCACCAGAGATTCGTTCAGATTGGTGTCCGCAAGCTTGAGGACCCTCCTAAAATAATCCGCAGCACGACCAAACTGGCCAGCCATGAAAAAGGTGTCCGCGATTTCGGTCTGAGCCAAAAGAACCAGAGATTTGTAAGCGGAGAGGTCCTTTTCTTGAAGGCTGATGACCGTCGACATCACGGCGTGGAATTTGGACAAAGCCAATTCCGTGGCGCCAATTTGCCGGTAGAGAATTCCCTGCCGGTACAGTACGGCCGGGGTGTCTGGATCCAGGGGAAATCTGCTGACCAATTGGGAGTAGATTTGTTGGGCCCTACTATAAAACCGTCCGTCTAAAGCGATTTGGGCGAGGTGTTTCATGCACTCTCGCTTGATCTCAGTGGGGGAATCCGGGTTTTCGACAATGCTTACCAACAAACTTTCGGCCGTGTGCTTGTCCGCCGCCTTAATGCTGCGGGCATAGTTGTTGGTGGCCCCTTCCATCATGTCGCGCCAGACCTTGGTCTCATCGACCACGATTTTTTTGACCTGGCGCCTGAGCACGTTGTCAGATTCGAAAGAAGCTCCTTGTTCCTTTGGTGGTAATCGAAACCTCTGCTCCAACGAATCGGCAAGCTCATCCGTGACGCGCACGGCATTGGTGGCCTGAACATTGGGAACCGGTCGCTGGCTAGGGGAGGCTTTGCGGTTTGTCGGGCTTGCGGTGGAAGTGGCCACCTCCGCAACCAAGATTCCTGCCCCCATCACCATCCAGGCTATCCAGCGTCGACCCCATCGGTTGATTAAGAGAAGTAGCTGCATGGGTCATTCCTGCCGGAATTCAACGCGGCTAGAGGTGGGGGTGGAGGGGTTGCCAGGAATGAACGGGACCGGGATGGCGATGGTGGTGCTTTGTTGACCGGTGTTGGTTTGCCCCGAGTTTGGCTGGGAACCGGACCTTGTGAAGAACCGGATGAGATTTTCCGGGCTCAGTGAGATCTGGTTCTGGCCGGGTGAGGTTCCTCCTTTTGAGGACGGAAGCGTGTTCGGAGGGGTTTCTCCCGTAGTCGCTGTTCCCTGAGAGGTGGTTGGCCAATTATCTGGGAGTCGGAGGATCTCGGAGGGCTCTGTCTCGGGAAATACCGGGCCGAGAGGTCCTGGTTCAACGAGCGTTTGCTCAAGTTTTGGGTCCGATTCGGGAGCGGGTTTCTCAGGAAGGCCGTTGAGCAGCGGGGGTAGTTTGGCCACAACCTCTTCCAGCGGACGCGTTGGAGCGCTGAAATTCAGCGGCTTTGGACCCACCCGAGTCAGGTAGGCATTTGGCGCCGCGAGTGCCGGAACCATAAAGATGGCTCCTCCCACTATCATGTGAACACGTTTCATCACGTCCTTGTGAATCGGTTGTTTTCCTGAACACCTCTTTTCGAGGTTCTGGAGTCACTGTTGTTACTTGCGACTGAGATCTCGGATGGCGTCTTCGTACGAAGTCACAAAGACCCAATCTTTGGTTTCTTCGTAGTTCCGACACTCGGCTTGAACCGTTGATGAACCCACCAAGCGTTGTTGGAGGGACAAGTCATTGCACATTTGGATGGTGGTGATCCCCAGCTTTACTAGGTTGATGTCTGGGGTTCGGACCTGGCTCATATCGATGATCATCTTGCCCAAGCCAGAATCAACCGCTTCGGAGACCTTGTTGCGCATTTGCCCGGAGATCTCGTTGGCAATGTTGGGAGTGAGGTTGGGGGGCAGGATGACCGCCAGAACACCATCGCGTTGCTGGAAGTATTTGTAGGAAGTATCGAGGCTGAGGGATCGACAAACCTTGGTTTTCAGATCGTCCGGATCCAAAGGCTTGGTGATCACACCCATGAAGCCCACCTGTGTGGCCCGGGCCTGGTCTTCGGTGGCTGTTTTGACGGAGAGACCGAAAATCGGTGCGCTCTTGGTTCGGGTGCTGGCCCGAAACATCTGGAAAAGAGTAAATCCGGCTCCATCGGGAAGCGAAAGGCTGACCAAAATGGCGTCGGGAACGTTTTGGGAACAGTAATCAAGGGCTTCGCCGGTCTGGGTGCGCCCATGAACTTGCCATGGAGTATCGGAGACGGCCGCCTTGATTTGATCGATGATGGCTGGCTTGTCATCGACGACCAAAATATTGAGGGGGTCATCGTAACGTTTGACCTTTTTGACCCCGCCGCCTTTGGCCTTCAGTTCGATGATGCGCCCTGCACGCTCAACGAGCATGTCCTCTTTGAAGGGCTTCACGAGGTAGTCGCGAACACCCATTTTGGCGATCTTGGTGACGTTGTCCCGACCAGATTCGGCCGTGAGCATGATCACCGGGATATTCTTCAGGTCGGCGTGGGACTTGAGCTTCGCCAGACACTCTGAGCCGTCCATGATGGGCATTGTCAGGTCCAGAAGGATCAGGTCGGGCTTTTCGCGCATGGCCACTGCGACACCCTCGACGCCGTTGGAGGCTTCAAGAACGTCCACATCGAAGGGTTTCAGCGCCTTGGTGACAATCAGGCGGATTGTCTTGCTGTCATCGACAGTCAGAATCTTCGGTTTCATTGAAATTGAGAGGTCAGCAGTGCAGGTGGGCGCGATGAACCTTCCATCCTCGAGGGATCGGCAGGCTGAGCGGCGAGCCTTTTAATGGGCTTTGTAGCGGTTCCTCCAGGCGCGCCTGCCCGTCGTGGGCTTCGGTCAGCGGAATGGATTGGAACACACATCGTCGTAGTAGGATCGGCATTTTGGTTTCAGAACTTGAGGGCGGATTGCTTGAAGGGTTTTTGGAGGGATGACGGGTTATCCAACAAAGCCTTTCAGGAGAACTCCCTTTCTGCCGATAGAGCTCACAATGTCCGTGAATTCCACGGTAACTGCGGGGGCTTCCCCGAAGGCACTGTCGCTGGCGGAGATCAACCGTCGTCTTCAGTCGTGCCCGCCTATCCCCTCTCTCAAGAGCATCCAAGGGGCGCTGCGCGAGTTGCTGGCTGCTGAACAGCGGTATGCTGGACAGATTTCTGAGGTCATCCGACGCGATCCGGGCCTCACGTCACGTCTTCTCAAGCTCGTAAACTCAGTCCACTACGGTTTGGGGCAACAAGTGACGAGCTTGGAAGAGGCTGTTTTCTATGTCGGGGTTCGGCAGGTGAGGGAATTGGCCACCATGACCCCGGTCATTGATGACTTCAAACGGATCACCGGATCCCAGCGGGGAGCGGCCGAAACGCTGTGGCGGAATCTATGGAAACACAGTATCGCGGTGGCGATGGTCACCAAGGATCTCATGATGGCGACCCCAGATTCGGGTGAAGATCTGGATTATGTAGCGGGTTTGGTTCATGATGTGGGTTGGATTGTCTTCGCCACGGTCTTTCCCGAACACCATGCCAGCATTTTAGACCAACTGAAGACTTCTTCCCTCCCGGTTCGGCTCATCGAGTTGGACAGTGTTGGATGTGATCACGCTCATCTGGGGGCCATGTACCTCAAGGCTCAGCAATTGGGTGAGTCGTTGGAGTTCACGACCCGCTACCATCATACTCCGTCTGGAACAACCCGTGATGCGCGCTTGGCTGGAGCGGTCCAGATTGCCGACCAGTTTGCTCTTTCCATTGGTCTAGGGCATCCCGGTGATCCCCCATTGCGTTCCCCCCAAGACTGGATGAACGCATCAGGCTGGAACCTGCTCTTCCCAGAAGGAAGCGAGGCCAGTCGCCGTAAAGTTCTCAAATCTCTGGAAAAGACCGCCCAGCGTCTTCCGGGGATGGTGGATTGTCTGGTTTGAATCACCGCAGCGGTTGGATTGTGTCGTTACACCCCACCTGTGGGCTGAAGTTCCTCTGCGGGTTCTCGTGCCCCTTTGATTTGCTAAAACGACGTACCGGGGAAGAGACGGTGTTGGCAGTTTGTTGGTTTTCAGGTGCCGAACACCGCTTCAAGTCTATCCAAATAGCTTTCGATATCGTTATTATCTGTTTTTCGCTCTCCAATTCTCAGCCCGAATGAAGAGGCGAAGGGACAGGCTATGACGAGCGTGGGCCAAGTTGGGGACAGGCTTCTTCCGGAAACAGAATGCAGCAGGATCAGATAGAGTTCAGGAAAGGGGGGATGAAAGGAGCGGAGGGACAGGCTACCCTCGATGACGATAGGTTGGCTGAGGTCGGCTGAGTGGTGAGTTTCCGACAGTGTGTCAGTAGTCGCGAATATTCCGACCGGCGCTTTTGGGAGCCTGTCCCTTGTTGCCGGGTTGGTTGATGCGTGGCGGTCCGTCCAGGGGAGGGGTCATCCACTGAGGCGGAGCCGGTATGGGTTGGGCTCCGTTTTTTGGATCACCCTGGCCGGGGCTTTCCGAGGGTTCCTTGCTTTTGTCTGCGAGCATTTGGCGTAACCCATCGAGCTCTTTGCCGACTTGCTCAGCCCGTTGGGAGGTGCGGTCGCTGGGTTGGATGGCTTGCAGTTCATTGAGCGCCTGCTCAGCACCTTCTAGGCGGGCTGCTTTGGCTTCCGTGGGTTCTTGTCCCGCGGGCGATTGCATGAGCTTGTCGGCCAGTTTATCGAGGGTTTGAGCCAATTTCTGTTGGGCCTTTTCCTGTTTGGCCTGCAACTGCGGTTGGTTGGGTCGAAGTTCAGAGGCTTGCTGAAAATGGTCCAGCGCTTGACTCAATTGCATGGCCTGCTGCTCCGGTTGGGAAAAGGCCGCTTGCTGTTCTTGGAAGTCTCCCTCGTCTTCATGCACTTGAGCCATGCGGCGATCGATTTCTTCACCGGTGCGTTGGGCCTCCTGATGTTGAGGCGATTGTTCCAGTGCATGATCGATTTGTTCGCGCGCCATTCTCAGGAGGGCCAATTTCTCTTTGGTGATGGGTATTTGCTCTTCCAGCGCCAAAAAGGTCTCCGCTTGTTTGACTTTGGCGTCTGCCAAACGGTCCTTGGCTTTCTTGAGCGCTTCGTCGACCTGGGGATCACCGGGACGTAGTTGCTGACTTTCTTCCAGTTGTGAGATGCCTTGTTCTAGCTTCGAGGCGTCTACCTCCGGAAGGCGTGGTTCTCTACGACTAGCCTTCAACGATAAAGGATGCTGAACATTTCGTAGACCTTCCTGTTTGAGCGCCTCAGCGAGGCGGTCTTTGGTTTCAGCCTCACCTTTTTGAGCCTCTGAATGATTCGGGCTTAGTTGGTGCGCATCGGAGTATTTTTCGTGTGCATTGCGAAGGTCCGGAATTCGCTGCGCGGGTGTCTTGGCGGGTTGATTGGCCTGATCGGCAGCCTTGCGGGCCTCTTCGAGGAGTAGATCCAAAAGTTTACCCCGCACGAACGCGTCGTTCTCAGTGGAGCGAAGGTCGTTGGGCTGTTCTTTGAGGATGGCTTGATACGCCTCCAAAGCAGCCCGCCATCGGGAGACCGTTTCGTCCAGGTTGGCAGCTTTGGATTCGACCCCCAATTGATATTCTGCGTTGCCGCGTTGGAAACGCGCCAACTGAGCCAAACCTCGATGGCCCAGGGTTTCCACCCGGTCGAATGCCACCAAGGCGTCTTCCCAGCGGTGGGCTGCATAGGCGGCAACACCGGCGTTGTATTGGATATGGGGGCTTGTTGGGTTTTGTTCGGCTTCCAGAGCGAGGGCGTCGGCAACGACCTGAGGCGCACCGTTGGTCAACTGTTGTTGAAATAGCGCGATCTTGAGTGGGCCATTATCGGCGAGAGCCGACCCTGTAATGACCGCTGTAACAGCCAAGACTGCGGCCAGAACCGCAAGGACTAGGGACAGGCTCCGAAAGAGTGAAACTAGGGACAGGCTCTGGGATTTCCGGGGCTGAGCCTGGGTAAGGGACAGGCTCCCCAATGGGGGGCGCTGTTGGAGTGTGGGTCGTCTTGGGAGGTTGATCATGGGACGACAGGAGGCGGTGTGGTTCGAATGGCCGAGAGGCTGCGGGGACGCTGGTGGCGGCGGGCTCCGATGATGACCTGGGTGATCAGCGCGGCGATGGCCAAGGATAGCGGAACCGGATAAGCCTCGATGTAATTCTTGGTGTCTTCCCGAGCCGCGCTCTCGGCCAGTGGGGCGAGAAATTCCTGGCGGAGGGTGGTGAACCCTTCTCCTTGGTCTCCCAGCGGGACGTAACGGCCTCCGGTCAATGCTGTGATGCGTTTGAGGTTGGCTTCGTTGAGTCGGGAGACAACTTCCTGGCCGGAATTGTTCTTGGCCACGCCACCCCATTGGATCCGTGGAACCTTGGAACCACCCCGAGTCCCGACTCCAACGGCGCAAACCTTGACGCCCTGTCGGGCCCAACGTCGGGTAAATTCCAGCAACTGCTCGCCCGAATCCTCGCCGTCGGTGACTAGAATGACGACTCGGGGTTGGATGTTGTTGGTCTGGAAATACCGTCCTGCCCGCTCAATGGCCGAACCCAGGTTGGATCCTGCGGTTTCACCGTCCATTTCCACCGTGTAAGGCGAGGCATAGCGCAACATCGCTTGGATGGCTCGGGTATCGAAGCTAAGCGGAGCGTTGAGGTAGGCGACTCCGCTGAAGGTGATCAGCCCCACCCGGTCGGCTCGGCCGGAATCGAGAAAACGGGACAATGCGTTGGTGGCAGCAAACCAACGGTTGGGGCGGACGTCCGTTGCCAGCATGGATCGGGAAAGATCGAGCGCGATCATGTAGGGCACGCCGCGCAGTTCCGACTGCTCGTTCATGCGGAAGGCCAAGGGACGGGCCAGTGCCAACGGCAGCAGGATGGCCACAGCCATGACCATCACATAGTCAACCCGTTGACGCCACGGCACCCAACCCGGAGCCGACCACGGCCGATCGGTGGAACCTGAGAAGTCTGCGATCCGACGCCGGTCGCGCCGTGCCTGGAGAATTCGGGTTCCGAGGATCAGTGCGATCAGGACCGGAATGAGCAGCAGCAGGGCGGGGTGGGCAAATCTCATGGCAGTTGCCTCCGCAGGAGCGATTTCCAGATCCATCCACCCAGCCAGAGCAGCGATCCGATGGCCACAGGCCAGGCGAAGAGTTCCTGCCACAACACGAAACGCTTCTGGATCAAGTCCCGCTTTTCCAATTGGTCAATGAGGTTGTAGATGCCTTGCAGGGCCCGCGTGTCGTTGGCTTGGAAGAATTGTCCGCCAGTGATTCGGGCGGCACGGTTGAGGTCGTGATTGGCGGCGACGGAAGGAACCACCATCTCAGGTCCGATCAGGACGGAGTAGAGTTTGACCTTGTCGCGGGCCAGTTGCCCGATGATCTCCGAGGCGCGAGGGCCGGACGAATTGTCACCATCGGTCACCAGGATGACCACCTTGCTGCGATCGCTGTCTTTGCGTAGGAAGTTTCCAGCGGCCATCACTGCCCAACCGATGCCGGTTCCGGTGGCCAAATCGGTTTGATGCATGGATTCGATGGCCCAGCGGTGATCCAAGGTCAATGGGCTGACCAAAAAGGGGTTTCGCGCGAAACAAACGATGCCAATCCGGTCATTGGGTCGGCCCAGGATGAATTTCTCGGTGACATATTCCAGGGCTGCACGGCGGGTGACCCGCTTGCGCTCTAGCCGGAAATCGGTCTCGGCCATCGAGCGGCTGAAGTCGAGGGCGAGCATGATGTCGATGCCCTTACTGGGATCGGGCAAATCACCCCGCGGCATGCGGGGGCGGGCCAGTCCGACGATGAGCAGCGCCAGCGGGATGAGAGTCCACAGCGCGTGGGTCATCGCCCGCTGACGAGCCGGGATATGACCCAGATGGCTCCGGCCGAAAAGCGACGGCACAACGAGTGAGGGCACGGCTCTGGGTTTGCGATGGAACCATGCAAGCACCGGCAGCACCAGCAGGCCCAGTAAGACCCAACGGTAGAGGAACTCGATGGCCAGAAGATCCTTCAAGGTGGACCTCCTTCAGAGCTCGGAAGTCCGGCACATTCCCGAATGAACCGCTCGGCCGTGTCGATGAGTGCGGTCAGTTCGGCTTCAGTGGCTTTGCCTTGTGCGAATTTGAGCAAGTCGCATTGACCGAGAAAACCCGTGAGGGTCGCCCGATGGATCGGGTTGAATCGGGCGTCATGGACTGCCGATTCGAGAAACTCGCGTGACGTTTGAAACTGAACCGAGAAGGCGTAGCGGGCTTCGAGATAACCGCGCAGGATGTCGCTGACTTCGATTCCGAAGGGATAGGCGACCCAGCGGGAACGATCGGCCCGCAATGCGGCCAGACGCTGGAGGAACGATTCGTGGGCAGCCGGGCCTTCCGGGACGATACGAGCCGATGCCGCCGGTTGGCGTTTGAGCCACCCATGGCGGAGCCAGTAGGCCAGAATCCCGATCACGACCGGCAAGCTCAGGAGAAACCAAGGACTCTCCCACCACTGAGGCAGGGGAACGAGCGTGAGGTCCTCGATGAGCCGATCGGGTTTCATGGGTGAATCCGTAAGAGGCTCATGCGATGCGTCGTCGCGCAGCGTGGTCGAGGAACCCTTGCAAGCGTTGGGTCCAGGGTTGGTCGGTGCGGACTTCCAGTTCCGGAATGCGACCGGAGCGGAAGGTGGCGAGGAGTTGGTCTCGTCGGGCTTGTCCCGACTCACGCCAACCGTCTCGGACGAGGGGATCGCCCGTGTCGACTTCGAGCACTTCGCCGGTTTCTGGGTCTTGCAGCAGCACCCAGCCGACATCAGGAAGCTCGAGTTCTCGGCGGTCGCTCATCCGCAAGGCCATCATTTCGTGGCGCTGATTGGAGGCCTTGATCGCCCGAGTCCAACCATCGGTGTCGGGATCATGGAAATCCGACACTACGAAACTCAAGGTCGGTCGGCGAAACAGGTTGTTGAGGAACCGCAAACCGGCGCTGATCGAAGTTCCCGAATGCTTCGGAGTGGTGAAGAGCAACTCGTGCAGCAGGCGGGTCACGTGGGCCCGAGTCTTGCGAGGCGGAATGTAGCGCTCGACCCGATCCGAGAAGAGGATGGCTCCCACCCGGTCTCCATCCCGTACGGCGCTGAAGGCCAAGGAGCCCGCCAGGATGGCGGCCATCTCCCGTTGCGAGGTCACGCCGGCTGATGGGTTTGGTTCGGATCCGAAATCGCCGCTGGCCGATATGTCGACCAATAGCATGACCACCAACTCGCGCTCCTCGACGTGGCGCTTGATGAAGGGCTTGCGCAGGCGCGCGGTGACATTCCAATCGATCCGTCGGACGTCGTCGCCCGGCACGTATTCGCGTACGTCGGCAAAATCCATGCCGCGGCCTTTGAAGACACTCCCCAGACGTCCCCCCATGAGCTGCTCGCTGACCAAACGAGCTCGAACCTCCACGGATCGGAGCTGTTGGATGTAATCGTTGGGCAGCATGAAGGGATGGGCTCCGCCCGCCGATCGGACTTTCAGCGGGCGGAGCCTGTACCGGTTATTCTGCGGTGGCGAGGTATTCGATGAGGTTGCGGATGTCCTGTTTGGAGAGCAGGTCACCGAATCCTTCAGGCATGCCGGAAAGCCCCTTCTCGCGACTGGTGATTTCCGACTTCTTGACGGTGATCAGGCCGTCTTCAGCCGAATTGATCACCAGCTCGGTCGCCGACTCTGACTTGATGACTCCGGCGTAGCTTTGTCCGCCCTTGAGGTTGACCAAGACGTTTTCGAAGCCTACGGCAATGGCTGCGTTGGGATAGAGGATGCTCGTGAGCAAGTAGGAACGACCGTTTTTCTTGCCCAAGCCCGTGAGTTCCGGGCCGACTTCGCCGCCTTCGCCTTGAACCTTGTGGCAGCGGACGCAGCTGACTTCGGCCCGTTCGGCGAAGACCTTCTTCCCTGCTTCTGCATTGCCACCGACCAAGCAGGCCTTCCAGGCCGCGGAGGGATCCTTGGCATCCAAGCGGCTCTTGTATTGGGTGAGCAACGGCTTGAGCGACTCGCGCTGGCCGGCGGCCTCCAAGACATCCAGTTCCAATTCTGCGGCGACGGTGCCGGCGAGGACTCCGTCCAGCCAGTGCTTCAGCAGCGCGTCGGCGTCAGCACCTTTGACCGATGCCAACGTGGATAGTGCCGATTGCTTTTCCGTCAGGGATCCGCTGGCCAGGGCCTTCTCCAGTGGGCCAGTCGATCCACCGCCACCGGAGTTGCTACCGGATCCACCATTGCGAGCAGCGATGGGCGGCACTTCGACGGCCAGTTGAGTGGCCAAACTGCGGACCTTCTCATCCTTGTCGTCACGGGCGGCGGCCAGCGCGGCAGCGTATTCGGGGGTTTTCAAGAGCGACAAGGAACGCAGGGCGTCGGAGCGCGCGGCGCCGTCGGCGGCACCCTGGATGATCAATGCTGCCAGGGCCGGGGAGGCTTCAGTGAGTTTGAGTGTTCCGGCTGCTCGGGCTGTTGCGGCCCGGACCGGGGCCGGCGCTGCAGCCAAGAGCCCGTTGGCAAGTGGCTTCAATGCTTCGCCGGGCACCTTCTCGGAACGGGCGAAGGCGGTGGGACGCCAAAGTCCAGTGATGCGGTCCCGACCGGAATTGGCGGGCCACTCAGTGAGGGCGTCGATGGCTTCTACACGGAAGTTCACGGGCGCGTCTTCACGTGTGCTGTAGGCGGCGAGCGCCCGAGCGGTGGCCTCGGTGCCGAAGCGGTAGTTGGCGTTGAGCACCCGGCGCAGGAGCGGGGCCTCTGTCAGCCCCGGTCGCTCGATCAAGCGGGCCATGGCTTCCATGGCGCCAGGGATGGGCTGGTCGTTGATGGCTCGTGCTGCCTCGGTGACGATCGCCGGGGACGCATCCGCGAGGAAGGCAGCGATTTCGTTGCGCTCGAGTTTCCGCATCGCCAGCAGGATGCCCATCCGAACCGAGGCATTGGCATGGCGCACGTGGTTGACCAGGGCGTCGATGTCATTGGCTCCCAGCAAGGCCGTCACCGCGGCATGTCGCAGGTAAGGATCTTTGTCGGCGTTGTCGGCCAGTAGATCAAAGACAGCCGGGATGGATTCCCGACGGCCCAGTTTGCCCAAGGCGATCGTGCCCAGCGCGCGGGTGTGCGGATCGCTGTCGCGGGTCAGGCGGATCAGGGCCTCGTAGGAACGACCATAGCGGGCATCACCCAGAACGGTGGCGGCCACGGCGCGGACCTTCGCATCGGTGTCGGCCAAGAGAGGGATCAGCCGCTCCAGAGAGTCGACCCGTGCTCCTGAAACCGCGGTATTGCGCTGGGCGCGGGCCACTTGTCCAACGCCCCAAATGCCATGGATGCGGGCGTGGAGTGTCTTGGCAGAAAGCGCTGCCTTGAGGAGCGCCTTGTCGTCCTGACGGGCCGCCAATTCAAACTGGGCTCCGAGGCGCACCCGATAGTTGGCGTGGTTGAGCCACTTGGACAAATCACCGACCGATCGCTTGGCGAAGCCTTCGGCCAGAATGGCCTTGGTTTCGCGCACGAGCTCCGACTGTGAATGGCGGGGATCCGAGAAACGATAAATCCGTCCCTTGCCCACGGGTTCCCAACCGTCGAACCAGTCGAGCACCCAGAAGGAACCATCCGGCCCCCAATGGCCGTCGGTGGCGTTGACCGACCAGATGAACTTCTGGTCATCCACGATCTCGAAGCCTGCGCCCTTGGCCTTGTGCTTGAACTTCCACAAACCGGAGCCGCTTGAGCTGCCCCGGAAATCGCACAAGGTGAAGGTGTCGTTCCATTCGGGACCGCTGCCGGTGCCCTCGTAGTGGCTCACGCCGCTGGGGCCGGAGGAGATGTTCTTGATCGGAGGGGTCAGGTAGGCCGGTTGGGCATTGTTTTGGGGATGCCACATTTTCTCCGAATTCCATGGGCCGCGCGGGTTGGGTGCGCTGCGACCTTCGAGGAATTGCCAACCGATGCGCCAACCGCTGTCGCCCCCTTCGACCAACCAGGTCCAACGGGCTTGGTCGCCGCCGTCGGAGTTGTTGTCGCCGGTGAACAAGTTGCCCCAGGCATCAAAGACCAGATCCTGCGGATTGCGGAGTCCCTGATAGACCATTTCGAGGTGAGATCCATCGGGCTCGCAACGGAAGACAGCCCCACTGTCCGGAGTTCCGACCGTGTGTCCTTCCGTCTGGATCATCGAGGCGCGGTCACCGATCGAGAAGTAAAGTCGACCGTCCGGTCCGAAGACCAGGCCATGGAGATCGTGGCCCAGGAAGCCGACTCGGATTCCGTGGCCATAACTGATGCTGCGACGTTCGTCGGCGACGCCATCCCCGTCGGCGTCGCGCAGGCGCCAGACGTTCGGGATGTTGGCGAAGAACACATCCTGGCCGCGGGCCAGCACACCGGCGGCGACGCCGTCGAGCGGAGTGGCAAAATTTTCGGCGAACACTGTGGACACCGTGGCCTTGCCAGCGCCCCGGGTATCGCGCAGCAGGCGGATTCGTTCGGTGTTCGTGTAGTAGCCGGCCATCTGGTCGGGCTTCAGGTGCCGACGCATCATCGCCAAACGGTCGTCCACTGATTTGCAGGCCAAGTCTTCGTCGAGCCAGTCCATGATGCCCCGGATGTCCGGAACGCCCCTCCAGGCTCGGAAACTTTCCGCGACGAAGACCCGGCCATCGTCGGCGACGTCAAACGCGACACCGTGGGCGACATCGGGTTCGGCGGCCCAGAGTTCAGCCTTCCATCCCGCAGGATAGGTGAAGCGTTTGATGGCTCGCTCGGCCTCGTCGGATGCAGCGGCGATGGCCGGTGCTTTGAAGGAGGTTTGTTGTGGGCCCAACTTGTGTTGGGCAAGGGCAGGAATCGCAGTGGTGGCGACTCCCAGAGTGATGGCGGCCAGACGACGGCGCAGGGTGGCGGACGGGACAGGCATAAAGCACCAGAAGGTATGAGGGTCGTCGCTTGAAGCAAGCGACCGCTGACAGGTAATACAAAAAATCCCCGACACCGAGGTGCGGGGATTGGGCTAATCTTTTTAGGATGAAGGCTTCGATGGACCGTGGGCCGAGGAATCAGCGCCGGCGGGCAACCATGGCCCAAGCGGCCAAACCGAGCCCGGCCAAAGCCCAGGTTCCGGGTTCAGGAACCGTCGAAGGCATCACATCGAGTGTGATGGCATCCAAGCTCAGATGCTCTCCGGTGGCCTTGAAGTTGAGGGTGAAGTCTTTCACTCCGGGATCGGTGAGGTGCCAGGTGTAGGCCAACGAGATATTGTTGCCGGGGAAACCCTGAGACGGAGTGATCGCCAACGTGGTGGGAGTGCCGCCGATGGAAAACGGTTGATCTGCCGAGAGGTAGTTGAGTCGGAGGCCGGAATAGTCCATTTCAGTCCCGAGCGTCCGAACCTGGAAGGAAATCTGGGCGATGGGTTCCAAGCCGGTGTAGCGGAGGCTGAAATTGCCCGCGCCGCCGACACCGACATAGATGTTGCCGCTGCCGAGCACGGCACCCACCGGATCCAGTTGGGTGAGTGTGGCCCGGGTTCCCGTGTTGGACCCGCTCATGTCGGGTTGGTTGGCGACGTTGTAGCCGGAGGTGAAACGCTCCCATCCCGCGACTTCGGTGCCGGCCACGCCGCGGAAATACGGGGCATAGAAGCCGTTGGTGCCTGCCGAGAGGCTGGGGGTCAGAAGGGCGGATGCCAGCGCTGCGATTGAAATCGATTTCTGAATTTCCATGGTTTTTAGAGAGACTTTTATGGGCGTTCGCTATTCAGAGCGACCGCTGAAGGACTTCAGGTTTCCACAACATTGGATTTCCGCGACCTAAAATCTGCGGGCCTCACTATTTGGGGTAAATCAAGCCGCCTTGCGACGAATACCCACGATGCGAAAGGCTGCCTGCTGGAGGACCAACGCTTCGTCGAGATCGGCACTGACCAGTTTTCTGTTGGCGTCCAACAAGACCTCCATGGCCTCAACCAATTCTTCAGTCCGGTAATTGGCGGCCTGTTTCATAGCTTGAAAAAGGACGAAGGGGTGGGAAGCCAGCGGGTTAAAGCGACGGTCGGCCGGCATTGAAGAAGGTGGTATCCGGTCCAGTTGGGACTTGAAGGAATTGTAATCGCGGGCCGGTTTCAGCGATCCGTTGGCCAGAAGCTCCTTGAGCATCAATAGGGAGCGAACCTTGGTGATCAGTCCATACAGCAGTCCGATCTCGGACTTGCGTTTGTCGGTGCCCACCCGGATTTCCCAGAGCTCTTCATCCAGCGTGCGGAGCAATTTGGCCAGATTCCGGTCGCCGAGCGCTTCGGCCAGAGCGAAGGCCCGGGCCAGTTTCTGCCGGGAGACGCACAATTGCACATCGCCCAAGGTGATGGTGTTTCGGGAGCCGGTGTAGAGGGCGAGTTTCTCGCACTCCGAAGCCAGCATCCGTAAGTTGGGACCCACTCGATTGACCAATTCGGCCAAGGCCTCGTCGTCGGTTTCCTTGCCCGATTCGCGCAAAATCCGAATGGCTTCCGATTCGGCCTTGCCGGCCCAGTCCTTGTCGTCTTGGGAGAGCGCTTCAAAGACTTCCAGAGTTCCTTGTTTCTCGAAGGTTTTGATGAGGGAACGGCGTTTATCGGGCTTGCCGGCCGAGACCAGCAGACGGACACCGTCCCATCGGAAGGACTTGAGGGTCTCGGCCAACTCGCCGAGTGCCGATGTCACGGATGCGGAACTGGCCGTGCGATCTTCCCCCAGAAAATTGCAGTTCTGAAACCACACCACCTTGGCTCCGCCGAAAAAGGGCAGGGTGTTCAGGGCTGCGTGGAGTTTGGCGATCTTCTGTTGAGCGTCGCCAGCATTGCTGGCGGTGGCATCCACGACTTCGTGGTCCATCCCGCCTAGTTCGGCGCACCATTGCTCATAAAGGGCCCTAGCCCGCTGTTTGACCGAAAAATCATCGTCCCCACAAACCAAGACCATCGGTGCCGGAGTGGTGGGCCCGGGAGTCGGTGATGGAGTGGATCGTGCTGCCATCAAGCCTGTTCACCGAGGTCTCCGCCTTCGGCACTGTCCTCTTCCTGATCATTGGCGCCGGCCAGGTGTTCGCTCATGTCTTCCACCTCTCGGAAAAGGCTGCGCGTGACAAAAATGGGGCGTTTGAGGGCGCTGGCCAGTGCCAGGCAATCACTTGGGCGGGCGTCTATTTCCACAAGTTTGGTCCCCAACTCGTTTTGCTGGCGCAAGATGAGCCGGGCAAAAAAAGTGGAATTCTTGAGAGCCGTGATCACGACCCGCTCCAATTCGATGCCAAACCCTTGGAACACCAACCCCATCAAGTCGTGAGTGAGGGGGCGATCCTTTGGGGTGCCTCGAATGGCCATCCCGATCACCAAGCCCATGTTTTGTTCGACCTGGATGACGAACACCTTTTCATCGTTACCGATGAACAAGGCACAGCCGCTGTTTGCGGGCAGGATGCCACGAACCTTCACCGGGATGACGTCATTCGCCATGGGGACAGGATAGGAACGGCGGACCTGCCAACGCAAGCCAGCGTCCCATAGGGGACTTGCCGAGTTTGGAGAGCCTGTCCCCAGTGCACGGGCATGGGGATGGGCTCGAAGAAATACCGAGGGACAGGCTGTCGAGGCACAAAGGACACAAGGGACAGGCTGTTTTTGGTTCATGGCGGAGACTTGAAAGAGCCTGTTCCTGATTTCGATGCGATTTCGAAGTGGGTGGGGTGGCTGTTTTGTTTCTAATCCAGGGTTAATTTAGCTAAATGATTACGGCTTTACTCCCGATATGGTTTGAAAAATGGGGTCGATAAATGGACCCTTCTCAACAAATGAACAACGAACCGCCCCAAATAGCACCGATGGTTGACGCAGTGACCCGGGATGTCTTGTCGATGATGACCGGAAGTCAGATCGAGTCGTCTGCGAATGAGCCCGCTCCTGAATCTTTCGACGTTGATGGAGTGGCGGCAGTCGTTGGGATGACCGGTGGCCTGACGGCCAATGTCCATTTGGTGTTCGGTTCCCAGGTGGCACAGAAGGTCGTCGGCGGAATGCTGGGTTCCTCGCAGTTCGGCGATGCCGAGATGCGCGATGCCGTGGGTGAGTTGACCAACATGGTTGCCGGCGGTCTGAAAAACCGGCTGGACCGATTGAACATCGTGCTGAAGTTGACGATCCCCACGTTCATTCGTGGTCGTGACATGCACATCACTTCGCAGGGGTTCACCTTCGGAACGATGAATTCGTTCAAGTTGGCCGGTTCCGACGAGCCGGTGCGGGTGATCGTGTTCGCCCGAATGAATAACTGAGGTTCCTCTCTCAGTCGGAACGATTCAATGGGATCGCGCATTCTGGCTGAGCTGGTCTTTCCAGCTCAGAAGATGCAGCACCTTCAGAGAAGCCTCGATGGGGATAACCCACGGGGCTTTTTTGGCGATTTGGGGTTGCGGCTTGTGATTCAAGGCTTTCGGGGTTTTGATCATGGGAGAATCCAATGCGCTACATTGAACCACACGGTCACATGGTCAGCCGGACGACGGATGACTATGTTGACATGGTCACCGCCGGCTGTGAGGCGGTTTGCGAACCTGCTTTTTGGGCCGGTTTCGACCGTTCCTCCGCCGATGGTTTCCGAGACTATTTCCGGCAGTTGACCGAGTACGAGCCCGCCCGCGCGGCCCGCTATGGGTTGCCTCATTTCTGCTGGTTGTGCATCAACCCCAAGGAGTCGGAGGATGTGGCTCTGGCATCAGACGTTCTGGCGCTGATCCCGGAGTTCTTGGATCGCCCCAATGTGTTGGGAATCGGCGAGATTGGCCTGAACAAGAATTCGCGGAACGAGCTGAAGGTGTTGGAGATGCATGTGGATCTCGCGGCCAAGACCGGCCAGATGATCTTGGTGCACACCCCCCATCTCGAAGACAAGCTCAAGGGCACACGACTGATTCTGGACTTGCTGGCCAGCGATTCCCGAATCCGCCCGGAGCGGGTTCTCATTGATCACGTCGAAGAACACACGGTTCGGATGGTCCTTGATCGGGGGCATTGGGCCGGCATGACGCTTTATCCCATCAGCAAGTGTACTCCGGCGCGCGCGGTGGATATTCTGGATGTGCATGGCAGTGACCGGTTGTGGATGAATTCCGCCTGCGACTGGGGTGAGAGCGTGCCGTTGGCAATCCCCAAGACGGCCTTGGAAATGCGTCGTCGCGGATGGACCGCCGATGCGATTGACCAGGTCATTTATCAAAACCCGGTGCGATTCCTGCAGCAGAACCCCAAGTTCCGACTTTGATCGGGGCTGCGGTGTTGGTGCAGGGCGGTTTCAGCCGCCGTTTGGCCGTGAATTGGCCGTGAATCGGCCGCTGTCAATGCAGCGGCTTTTTTCTCGCAGGCGGGTCCGTTAAATCCCAGAGGCTGGATGTCTCGAAGCGCATCCAGCAAGGGGCCCATGCGGAGATCCAAAGACTGTCAGTCAATCAGGGGCGCAGGCGGACCAGCGACTCGACCAAAGGCCTAAATTCCTCCAACGTCGGAGTTTTCATGTCGGGCACTTTTCCCTGATCGTCAAAACGCCGGACGCGAATGGCTCGGTCGAACTGGGGTCGCTTTTCGAATTCCCGGGCCTCCGGTTCTTCCATGGGTCCGCCTTGCAGGGCTAGGCTTTGCTTGGACGCGGTCGACAGGTCCTCAAAATAACCAGCCTCTTTCCAGCAGAGGTACCGCTTGGAATCGGCATGCATGCGGATTGGTTCGACCACTTCGGATCCGAACCACTTCTCCAGTTGGTTGGCGCCGACTCGTTCATGTCGGGCATCGATTCCGCGATCGGCGATGTCTTCACCCAAGTCGTGGACCAGATGGCCGTAGTCATGAAGGAGGCTGGCTACAATCACTTCGGGCGTCTCGCCGGCTTGCTGGGCGAAGGTGGCGCACTGAAGCGCATGCTGAAGTTCAGTGACGTCTTCCCCGTAGCTGCGATGCCCTTTGGCTCCGAAGATTCGGTAGATTTCACTGACGACCTGATTGGCTTCGGACGGGTTCATGGAATGAGGGCTGGGACGGGATCGTCCCGATAGATGGATAAGGAGATCGCGAAACCCAAGTTCAAGCCAAGAGAGATCGTCGCCGAGATCGTGTTGGTGGGAGAGTCATGCCACGAAAACGTAACGCAGGCATGGCTGGAACGCAGTGGACGGGTTTCGAAGGCATCAACGGGCGATGGTTCCAGAATGAACTGGGGCCCATTCCATTTCTGCAGGGATTCCACGGGGTGGCAAGGTGCCTGAAATCTGACAGGTCACCGACTGGGGTTCAGGCGAGACTGGATCCATGCCATACCGCATCCAAAATGGGGAAACCATCGATCAGGGTGTCCGTCGGTTGTTGCACGTGCGTGTTCGCCGGGCCCGTTCGGAATTGGCTGGGAAGTTCGATGACGCCGTCATCCACGAGGTGCGACAAGAGTTGAAACGGTTGCGGGCATTGTTGGCTTTGGTCCGACCGATGGTGCGGCCCGGAAAATTTCGGCAACAGAGGCGCTGTCTGCGCCGATGTTCAGCCGAGTTGTCCGATTCCCGGGATGCTAGGGTTCGGCTGGAGAGCCTGTCCCTCATTGCAGCGGCGGGGCGTCCGGCGATAGCGACCCAGCATTGGGTGGCGCTGACTCGCCAGCTCCGTGAGGGGTCCCTTGGGCACATCAGGCAGTTGGTTCACGGCAGGAGTCCGCAGAAAATCCGTCGTCGTCTGAAGAGCTTCGATCGGCGTTTTCAATCAACGCCCGTTTGCGCCGGAGAGGGGCAGAGGGTGCTGGCAGGGATCGTGTCTTCTTACCGCAAGGCCCGTCGTGCGTTGCGCCGGGTTCACAGTAACCCATCGACTCGGAATCTCCACAGTTGGCGTCGGTGCACGAAGCGCTTGTGGCATCAGCTGGTTCCGGTGCAGAACTCGCTGCCGTCGTCATTGGCGACTTGGACCCCAAAGCTGGACCGACTGGGAGCAAACCTCGGCGAAGACCACGATCTCTTTCTCCTTTCCCGATTCCTTCGTAGGAAGGGCGATGAAACGCTGTCCAAAAAGGAACGAGACGGGTTGTTGCAGTGGATACAAAATCGACGGCTGGAACTGGTCGAATCGGTCACCAATCAGGGACGAGGTGTGTTCGCAGCGACCCCATCACGGTTTCAGACCGAGCTCCGTCGACCGGGGCGCAATCGTCGTCCAACACCCTTTGAGGATGCGGATATTTCGCGGACCGCTGTGGCGTCGAGGGTGGATCAGGTTCCGATGATTTCCCGGAGGGCCACGCCGCCATCGGTGAGGCTGCGGGGGCGTCCCAGCGGATCGAGGAATTCGGCGCTCGGAGACAACCCCAACAGGTGAAACAACGTCGCTGAAAAATCCCTTGGCCGGACCGGGCGCGAATCCGGGTAGGCACCGATGCGGTCACTGGAGCCGATGATTTGTCCGCCGGGCACTCCGGCGCCGGCCAAAGCCACCGAGAAGCACGCTCCCCAATGGTCGCGTCCGCCCACGGCGTTGATCTTCGGGGACCGACCAAATTCACCCATGGCGACCACCAAGGTTTCGTCGAGGAGTCCGCGGCTTGAAAGGTCTTCGATCAAGGTGGCGAAGGAGCGGTCGAATTGGGGGCAAAGCACATCCCGGACACGGCTGGCGTTGCTGGCATGGGTATCCCACAGGGGGCTGCCCGCGACCTCGGCCTTGCCTTCGCGGGGCCAGTTCACTTGGACCAATCGGGTGCCGGCTTCCACCAATCGACGAGCCAGCAGGAGGCTCTGGCCGAACTTGTGGGGACCATAGGCCTCACGGACCGAGGCGGGTTCCCGTTCGAGTTCGAAGGCGCGTCGGCTGGCGTCGGCATGCAGGAGTTCGAAGGCCTTCTGATGGGATTGCTCCCAAGAGGCAACCGACCCGCTGCCCACGCCTTGACGGAAATGGGCGTCGAGTTGCTCGAGCAAATTCCGTCGCTCTTGAAGGCGCAGGTCTGAGACGCCCGCCTGCCGGCTCAAACCCTCGATTTGCATCGGGAGCTGAGTGGGGTCGCACCGCATGAGCATCGGATGCCACGCAGGCCCCATGAATCCGCCATTTTGTCCGGGCCAAAGGATGTTGCCGTCATTGGCCAGGGGTTCCGGTAGCACCACCGACGTCATGGGGGAGCGGGTGCTGGGTTTGAGCATGCCCACTACGGAGGCGATGCTGGGCCAATCTTGCGGGCCCGGAGGCACATTCTCCGCCTTGGTCTGGGGTTCGTAGCCCGTGAGCATGAAGGCGCCGCTGGTCGAATGGGCGTCGATCTCCGTGGTCATCGAGCGGATGACACTCAGTCGATGGGCCACCTTGGCGGTGTAGGGCAATGTCTCGCAGAAATGAGCGCCCGGAATTCGGGTGGCGATGGAACGGAAGTTGTCGCGAATTTCCGACGGAGCATCGGGCTTGGGGTCGAAAGTCTCGTGTTGCGGCGGGCCACCAGCCAGAAAGATGAGAATGCACGACTTGGCCTGACCGAATCGGTTGCCTGCGCCCGTTGAGGCAGGCGATCCCCAGGCCTGGATTCCGGGGTTCAGCAGGCTTGAAAGGGAGAGGCCAAACGCCCCCAGCCCGCCCACTCGAAGCCATTCGCGCCGGCTGCTCCAGGGGCCGTTGCAGAGGGGTTGGGACGCATTCATGGCTCGGGGATTTCTCCCGTGGAAATTGTCATGGGGACAGGCTCTGGTCTACGGACAATTCAACAGCCTTTGTCGGGCGGCACACGAGTTGCCCGTCGGGGCGGGCTCGGTCACCTTGAGGCCCATGATGCTGATCCGCCGGGGCCAAGAACGCGGGCACGCCAACCACGGTTGGTTGGATTCGTTCCACACCTTCAGTTTTGCCGATTACCACGACCCCCGTTGGATGGGTTTCCGAAGTTTGCGCGTCATCAATGATGATCGGGTGGCCCCGGAGATGGGGTTCGGAATGCATCCGCACCGGGACATGGAAATCCTCACCTATGTGCTGAAGGGCTCCCTGGAGCATCGGGACTCCATGGGCAATGGACGGGTGATTCAAGCGGGTGACGTTCAATATATGGCCGCCGGCACCGGGGTGCATCACAGCGAGGTGAATCCTTCAGCCCAGGATTGGGTGCAGTTGCTTCAAATTTGGATCGTGCCGGAGCGCCGCGGGGTCTCGCCCCGGTATGAAGAGAAATCCATGGCCAGGGCCGCATCTGGAGTTTTGCACCTCATTGCCAATCGAGAGGGTCGCAACGGATCCATTGCCATGCATCAGGATGCCGACCTTTGGCTTGGGAAACTGTCGCCGGGAGATTGCCTGAGTCATGGCTTGGCCCCGGGCCGTCACGCTTGGGTTCATGTGGCCGAAGGGCAACTGCGTCTCAACGGGGAGGTTTTGTCGGCAGGCGATGCTGCGGCGCTGACGGAGATTGAAGTTCTGCAACTTGAGGGGATTTCGGAGTCTCAGGTGCTGGTTTTCGACCTAGCCTGAAACAGCCAAGGACTAGGAACGGAAAACCGCGGAGACACGTCTGTCAGGCGATGACGGTTGAAAGGACGAACGGAGAGAACGACGGGCCATTCGCAGGGGGAAAGGACCAGTGAATTGACGAAGAGGAAAGATGGCTCCAGAGGAAGGGCTCGAACCTTCAACCCATCGGTTAACAGCCGATTGCTCTACCATTGAGCTACTCTGGAACACCGAAATGAGCCGTGACGGTAGGCGGTTTTCCGAGGGGGCGTCAATTGTCAGTTCAAGGTTTGTCAGTTCCAGGTTCCTGTCTTCCCGGCTTTTTCCGGAAGATGAGGATGTGCTGGCGTGGAAGGTTCGTCAGGTTCTCCACGAACTCCAAACTCGGATGGACTGCCATTTCTGAGCGGACCTGGGCAGCGGTCATTTTGTGCAGGGGCTTGATCGGGATCCACCGCTCTTCGCCTCGGTACTCCACGAACACCAGTCGGCCTCCGGGTTTGAGTGCGTCGGTCATGCGCCGGGCCATCTCCATCGGGTGGTCGCATTCGTGGTAAACGTCCACGAGGATGATGAGGTCGAGAGTGTTGTTCGGAAGTTTGGGGTCGGTGGTGGTGCCCAGCACCGGGATCACATTGGTGATGCCGCGCGCCAGCAAGTTGGTGCGTAGGATGGCGATCATCTCTGGTTGGATGTCGTTCGCATAAACCTTGCCCATGGGTCCCACCACCCGCGCCATGCGCCAGGTCAGGTATCCGCTCCCGGCTCCGACGTCACCGACCTGATCGCCCAGCTTGAGGCCCAGGGCGCTGACCAACCGATTGGGAGCTTCCTCTGTTTCACGCTCATCGCGTTCGAGCCACGGTGCCCCTTGATGGGACATGAAGTGGGCGATTTCTCTGCCCAGAAACCACTTGCCGGTCCCGTCGAAGGAACCGGGGCGATATTCGTAGGCCGGCGGTGTGGGGCGCGTTGTGGGTGATGCAGGTTCTGCGCCCAGCAGTGCTGTACAGACCACACTGAGGAGGAGGAACGGCAGGAAATGATTCATGACGTAGCGGCCGGGTTTCATGGCTTGGGTGAGCAGGCTTGAACGAAGGCACGGAACATCCGGGCGTGTTCGGGGTGGGCCGCATAAAGGCGTTCGGGATGGAACTGCACCGAGGCAAACCACGGCAGCAGCCCGGAACTTTCAGCCCGGAGCTCGGTGCCCTCGATGACACCATCAGCCGCACTGAGGGTGATCTTCAGCGGATCAGCCAGTCGGTGGATGGCTTGATGGTGTGTGCTGTTCACACCCAAAGTTTTGGCTCGGTAGATGGCCGCCGCTTGACTGTCCGGAGCGATATCCACCGCATGAACCGGTTCGAATCGGCGGTCCATCTGAGCATGCGGGATATCGCCGGGCCGCTGGGTGGGGAGATCGACATACAACGATCCGCCGAGGGCCACGTTCACCAGTTGATGCCCGCGACAAATGGCCAACAGCGGCTTGGGACGTCGAAAGAGCTCGTCCAAAAGGGTGAGTTCCATCACGTCGCGATCGGGCTCCGGGAACTCGCAGCGTTCCACCAACTCCTGGGGAACCTCCGGCCAGTAGAGCTTCGGGTGGATGTCGTCTCCGCCAGTCAGCAAGACGCCATCGGCTCGCTCCAGATACTCGGCCAACCGACCTCGATGGGTGAGTTGAGGCAGAGCCAGAGGCAGTCCTCCGGCATCGAGAACCGCTTCCAGATAGCGGCTGCTGACGCTGATGGAATGATCGGGAAACTCCGCGCCGGCGGCGTGGGTGCTGGGCGTCACCAGAATGATCGGGCGGCTCATGACGGTTACTGTGTCCCGAAACCGCGATCATTCAAAAGGGGAAACCCTGTGCGGATCACCGGAAGCGGTGTTCCGGGAAGACTTCCCGGATGCGTTTGCGCACCGCTTCGATGTGCTCCGGCGGGTAGCGTCGGCGCACGTAGCCCCGCTCCAGGGCGTCGAGCAGTTCCAGCCAATCTTCCAGCGGCGGTTCGGGCATGGGTACCCATTCGATGTCCGAGCCGCGTCGCTTGGGGCGTTCGAAGAATTTCCACTGATCACCCACATGTTGGGCGTAGACGTGGCGTTTGATCCCGTCGGGTCCCGGGGTGGTCCATCCGATGTCCGCTTTGGCTCCCATGGTTGCTGTTATTCTTCGGTTTCGGGCAGGTTGACCGAGGCCACCGCCATGGCGGCGATGCCTTCTTGGCGACCGACAAACCCCATGGTTTCGTTGGTCGTGGCCTTGACGCCCACCTTGCCCGGAGGGATACCCAATGCGGTGGCGATGTGGGCCTTCATGGCGGTGATGTGGGGGTAGATCTTCGGTTGTTCGGCGATGAGGGTGGCGTCGATGTTCACGATCCGACCGCCCCGTGCTTGGACGCGACGAGCGGCTTCTTCCAGGAAGATGCGGCTGGGGGCGTTGCGCCAGGCAGGATCGGTGTTTGGGAAGAGGTGGCCGATGTCGACCTCGCCGATCGCTCCGAGGACCGCATCCGTGATGGCGTGCAGCAGAGCGTCCGCGTCCGAATGACCGTCCAAGCCCTTGCTGTGCGGAATCTCGACGCCCCCCAAGACCAACTTGCGGTCGGGAACCAGACAATGGACATCGTAACCGATGCCGACGTGTACCATGCCGGTGAGTCTACGTCCGGCAGTGCTCGGCGGGAATGCCGAAAACGTCCGGCATTCGAGGAACCGGCGTCTCATCCGATCGTGTGGATCACATCAGCTTGAGCTTGGGCAGGTCTTGGGAGTCCACCAATCCGACGGGTTCCTTGCGCGCGTTGACCACGATCAGATCGTCGATATTGCGATCATTGAAGATGCGTAAGGCGTCCACGGCGAGGGCGTCGTCGCGAAGGGTGATGGGGTTGCGGGTCATGACCTCCTTCAGCGGGCGCTGGAGAATGTCTTCGTGGGCCGCTAGCCGTCGGCGGAGGTCGCCATCGGTGAATACGCCCACCAGTCGCCCCTTGCCGTCGACCACACTGACGGATCCGGTTTTGGCGTGGGTCATCGTGAGCAATCCGTCTTGAACCGTCTGATCCTGACGCGCCACGGCATTGCGTTGGTCGCGCCGCATGATGTCACCGACCTTGTAGAGCAAGGCTCGCCCGATGGCCCCAGCCGGATGGCGTTGGGCAAAATCCTGTTTCCGGAATCCGCGCGCGGTCATCACCGCGATGGCCAAGGCGTCTCCCATCACCAAGGTCGCGGTGGTCGAAGCCGTCGGAGCCAGATTGAAGGGACAGGCTTCCCGGGGAACGCGGATATCGAGAATCACATCACTGTGCTGAGCCAACGTGGATTTGGGGTTGCCGGTGAGGGCGATGATCTGGACCGAAAAACGTCGCAGTGCCGGAAGCAGGTCCGTCCACTCGGACGACTCTCCCGAGTAGCTGAGGGCGAGGATGAGGTCGCCGTCTTGCACGATGCCGAGGTCGCCATGCAAGGCATCGACCGGATTGAGCACCACGGCCGTCGAACCCGTGCTGCTCAGGGTGGCCGCGATTTTCCGACCGATGTTGCCGGACTTGCCGACGCCCAGGACGACGATTTTCCGGCGGGCTGCCAAGGTGGCGCAGATCAAATCGATTCCGCGATCGAAGGACTCGTCCAAGGAACCCTTCACCGAGCGCAGTGCGGCCAATTCAATGTCGAAGACCTGCCGAGCGAGTTTCAAATGGCTCACCCGGACAGGGTGGCACCGCACGGGCCTCGGATCAATGATGGGGCAGGGTTCCAGCGACCTGCTTCATGTAGGATTGGAGCGTTTCGATGAGGGCGCTCATGACCGCGCTGGGAGCCCCCTGCCAGACAGCTCCCAAACGCAGCGGGGCGATGTCGGCGATGGGAAACGCTTTCAAATCCTGGGCGATGGGGTTTCCAGGAATGGCGAGACTGAGCCCGATTCCGAAGCCGTTGCGCACATAAACGTCCACCAACTCCAGGTCGGTGACCTCGACCCGAGCGGGCCATTCCAGCGAACGGCTTTCCAGAAATTCCCGGAAGCGCCGGGGAGCCAATTCGGCGGCGGTGACGGAGATCAGGGGCTCTTCCAAACTCTCCGAGGCCAATGCTTCGAGAATTTCCCCGGCGTTGCGGAACCGGGAAGCCTTGGGAACCAACAGCACCAGCGGCAGTTCCAACAGGGGCAGGTGATTGAGTCCTTTGGCGCAATGGCCTTCCAGCAGTGTGATGGCGAAGTCCAGTTCATGCCGCTCCAGCCAGGCTTCCACCTGAGGTTGTTGACCGGCTCGCAGCGTCAGTTGGAGGTTGGGAAACCGTTTGCGTACCTCCTGCAGCACCCGTGGCAAATGATCCCGGAGCGCCATGACCGGAGCGGCGACCCTCAAGGTTTGCTGGGATCCTTCGCGTATTTGTTTCTCGATGGTATTGAGTTCACCAAAAAAGGGTCGGATGAAGTTGAAGAGTTCGGTGCCAGCCGGGAGGAGTTCGAAGGGCCGCCGCCGGAAGAGCTTCACTCCCAGGCAGGACTCGAGTTGGAGCAACTGGCCGCTGATGGCGGGTTGCTGGATCCCATAGGGCATATTGCGCACCGCTTCCATGATGCCGCCGTATCGCGCTACATAGTAGAAGAGCTCCAGATGGTGGACATTCACGTTGGGGAAAAAACCATGCTGCCGATCGCGGGGCAATGATCGCTTGTGCCGAGTTTTCCCCCTTCTTTGGGATTCCCTTTGCCGGCGGGTGCAGTGAAACTCCGGTGAAGCTTCACCAGAACCGTACGTCCACCCACTTCGTATGAAGATCCTTTCTTCCACCATTGCTGCGGCCAGCCTCACGGCTTTCGCTGCTCAGTCCGCCGTCGATTTCTCCAAGGACATCGCCCCGATTCTCACCGAGCACTGTCTCAAGTGCCACGGCACGGAGAAGCAAAAGGGCAAATACCGCTTGGACTCCAAAGACGCCGCCTTCAAGGGAGGCAAGAGCGACAAGACCGCCGTGGTGGCCGGTGATCCGGACAAGAGCGAGATGATCCACCGTGTGTTCCTCGCCAAGGACAACGACGAACTCATGCCCCCCGAGGGCGGCCCCTTGGCGGAACCGCTCCGAGCCAAACTCAAGGAATGGATCAAGGAGGGTGCCAAGTGGCCGGATGGCGTGGTTTTGGCCGCTGCCGTGGCTGCACCTGCTCCGTCCTCAGCCCAGCCGGCCCGACCTGCGCGTCCGGTGCCCCCGTTGCCGCAGTTGCCCAAGGAATTCCAGCCGGCCTCGTCCGAGGCAGCCGGTATCACGGCCTTGTCCAAAGCCGGCGTCGAAGCCCGCCCGATCGCTCTGGGAGTACCCTGGAAGGAAGCCAACTTCCGCTTGAAAGGGCCCGAGGTGACCGATGCCACTCTCAGCCCAGTTTCTGGGATCAACAGTTTGGTCGAGTTGCGTCTGGGCAACACCAAGATCACCGACGCCGGACTCAAGCAACTCTCTGGCCTGACCCACTTGCAGACACTGGGCTTGGAGTTGACGGGCATCACCGACGCTGGACTTGAGCACATCCAAGGGCTCCAGAATCTGGTGTACCTGAACTTGTATGGCACCAAAGTGACCGATGCCGGATTGGCCAAGCTCACCGGCCTTACGCACTTGCGTAATCTCTACCTCTGGCAGACCCAAGTCACCCCGGAGGGCGTTAAGAAACTTCAAGCCGCTTTGCCGGGTGTGGACATCAACACCGGTTGGGTGGCACCGCCGGTTGAAAAGAAGGACGAGGCCAAGAAGGAAGAGCCGAAGAAGTAACCTTCGAACTTCAAGATTCCTTGAACGGAGTGGTTTAAGAATCACTCCGCGGGTGGCCCCTCGGCGGACTTCGTTTGCAGCCTGAGTCGACGCCTTTCAGGCCCCAATCTTAGACCCCGATTCCTTCACCGGATCGGGGTCTTGCCTTGTTCAGGGTTGGACGCGTACCCGGAAGTAATAGCCGCCTCGCCCCAGCAGTGCCGGGATGGTGTTGGTGAGCAGGCCCCCTGTTCCGCGACGGGGATCACTGGCGATGGTCCAACGTTGAAGATCGTCGCTGATTTCCAGCGAGTATTCCCGAAGAGGGGTGCTGGGCCAAGAGACCAGGATCGGTGCGTTGACTCCGCCTGAGGGCAGGTTCAGCCGGAGGCTGGAGGCTGGGTCATTGGGTGCGGTTCCGGCCTGGAATTCGGCGAAGTTCGAGAATCCATCTTCGTCGGAATCGGTGCCCGGAGCGGAATCGGCTCCGAGAATCCGGCCGAAAAAGTTTTTTTCCCAAAGGTCCGAGATTCCGTTGGTGTTGGAATCGGGGAATTCGTAGCGACCGGCCAGTACCAGCACATTGGTACCCACTTGGTGGGTCACCGCGGGCGGTGTGAGATAATGCTCCACGGGAGACCAGCGCACCACGTACTCGCCGGGGACCGCATTGGACACATTGAACCATCGGCCGGATCCGATGACCGTTCCGAAATTCGTGGGGCCGCGGATGCTGAAGCTGGCCTGCGACAAGTTGTTGGTGATGGAGAATGACGAGGGCTGATTCTGGGTGAGTGAAATCTCCAGGTCGTCCACAAACCATCCGGGACGATCGGTCGTCTCGAAGCTTATCAACTGGTAGTTGAAACGGATGCGGACGACGTGCCCCGTGAAGCGGCTGATGTCGACATCCACCTCTTCCCAATCCGCTGAAACATCGCCATAACCAAAACCCGCCAAGTCACTCCATTGCGCTCCGTTGTTCGTGCTGATGGCCACCTGGCACAATTCAAAGTCCAGCAGGTCGCTCCGTTCGGTGGTGTCGTACCAGGTGCGGAACTTCAGGCGGGCGGAGTTGCCGCCTCGTAAATCAATGGCCGGACTGAGCAGGTCGGCGATGGCTGTATCGACCGGTTGACCTTCGAGATTTGTGGCCCAGCAGTGGGTTCCGCTATGGGCCTGAATGCCATGGCGGTTGGATGGAGTCCCGAACTGCCAGGTGGTGTTGAGCAGGTTTTGGCCCGTCTCCTCATCGAAGGCGTCGTCGTCGAAGGTGGCCCATCCGGAACGCCCCTTCTCCAGGGAGTCTTTCCATGGGGCGTCCAGCGGTCGGAGCGTGCGCAGGCGGAATGATCGTCCGGCCAAGCGTGCCGTTGCCGTGTTGCCTGCCTCATCTTGACTGACCGGCAGGAAGTAGTAGTCCCGGTCGGGTTGCAGGCCCGAGATCTGGATTTCGTGTTCGGTGGTCAAGTCCGCCGAATAAGCCGTTCGGGTGAGGAGTGTGTCGTCGCCGCCGCTCTCGCCGAATCGCACCAGCGTGTCGGTCGGTTTGTCGGTGTTCCAGGTGATCACCGCTTCATTGTAGGCAGGATCGGTCGCCACTCCGCTGATCACCGGTAGAACTGTGTCGATGATCACCTCGGCGGACAAAGCGATGCCCGAGGCGTTGTTATACGCCGCCGTGAGCACATCACCCTGGGCGCAACGGAGGCGCGCGGAGTTGGTGTCGGTCGCGGCGCTGCCGAGAGTGACCCGACCCCGAAAAACGCCCTTCAATGGGGTTTCCACCAGTGGCAGTTCCAACCCCTTCGGATCGGTGGAGCTGGTGATTTGTAAGGTGACTCGTTTCTGGCCGGAGCGAGCCGCGTCGTTCACCTCGATCATAGCGGCCGAGGGCAGCGTGTAGGCCGGTTGGTGGAAGGTCACACTCGAACCTCCTCGCAATCCGGGCACCAGGAAATCCAAGGCTCGGCCAAGAAGGGTGACCTTGTTGTCCGGAGCCTCCGCGTCCGTCGGGATGGACTCCCAGGGGATGGACAAGAAGACCACGCGACCTTGGCTGTCGTTGCCGGTGCGCGGGTAGCGCAGGCCGATGATCCGGCCTTCATCCTGGGTCAGGATAGTCGCCGCATCCGCAGTGGGACGCAGGGCATCCGGAAAGGTGGAAAAATCGAGCAACGATCCCAGATCGGGAAACTCCTGATAATCGAGGCCGATGGCTAGGCCGTTGCTGATGGGATCGCCATGGACGCCGTTGGCGATCGTGGCGCCGACATCCTCGGTGAAGTCGGCCACGTGCAGAACATTGGTGCGGAAGGATTGCTCCGCGGGCGACAGGCGACTCAAGACCTCGGAGGAGGCCACGAAGAGCGCTCCACCACCGGCCACATAAGACGAGAGCCCGTTAGCCAAACCCGCCGGCAACGTCGCCAGATCCTCGGGCCTCCAGATCACGATACGGTATCCGGAGAGCAAGGCCGCGGAGGGGACTGTGTTGGTTTCGGCGAAGTTCCAGAATTCGTAATCGATGCCAAGGGAGTCGAGGGGTTGGGTCCAATGTTCGATCCCGGGGAAGGGGAGGTTCAGTTGCTCAAAGGTGGACTCCGGGGAGTACAGCAGAAGGGCCTTGGCTGGCCGGGTTGCGGTGAAGAAGTAGTACCGTCCCGCGTTGTCGTTGGTGCGCACGTTGCCCGCGCCATCGGTTGCCACGATGAAGTAGCGGTAAACTTGGTCGGGCACCAATTCGGGCAGGAAGAGCTCGGGCGAGGTTCGCAGGGAGGCGTTGGTTACGGTGAAGGCCGGGCCGTTGACCGGGTTGACCATGGCCACTGATCGCACGGGTTCGCTGGCGTTGAAACGCAGGCTCGTCCGACCGAAGCGCTGGACGGCCCGCACCGAATCGATGCCTGGCGGATCCAAGTCGATGGTGGCGGTCCGGGTGCGGAGGCCTGCTGGCGAGGCATCCGAGTAGGAGAGGGACAACGTGTCACCGTTGGCCACCGTCAGGCTGCCGGCCTTGGGCGAGGTGACCAGTGACACGGCTCCCGTGAAGGTTCCTCCCGTTCCGCTGCGCAGGAGGGTGAGGGTCAGCGGGGCCGGTTGTGAATCGGAGGTCACGGTGACCGAGGCACTCGCCTGATTGCGCAAATCGGTGTCCACCAATCGAAGCTGGGCGATGGATGGGGCCGGATAGGTTTCCTTGTCCCAAGAAACCACGCCTTCGCCGGGGAACGGAATTTGACCTGAAACCACGAGGGCGAAGTCTTGTTCGGGAGCGGTATTGGTTCGCCCGTGGACATCTTGGATCACCCGTTGTGCCCGGATGCGGAGAACCCATTCGCCCGCAGTGGGGTTGCTGATCAACACCCCCTCGACATTGTTGATGCGATCCCCTTCGGCGGTGTCGGCCACGGATTCACCGTCGAGGAAGGCATTGCCACGGAAGACACGCCCATCGGGAGAAATCACCTCCAGGTCGAGGTCGTTGACCAAGGCGGGGATGGCCGCGGGTAGTCCGGGGACATCGGTGTAAGTCAGGGTCACTTTGAGCGCGTCATCGGCTCCCACGACGATCCTCTTTTCCGAGAGGGTCCCGGTTTTCAGGCCGATGCCTTGATCGGTGAAATTGAAGCGGCGTTCTCCGGCGATCAACGCGGCCAAATCGCAACGCCCCCATCCTTCGTCGCCATTGGGAACCGGAGGCGTGCCGCCGACCACCAGCATGGTCCCGGCTTCCTCGTCATCGGTGTCCACGGGCACTTCGGCGGAAGTCATGTCCACGGCCGAATTGATGAGCGCGGCTTTCACCAAGGCGGGTGACGGAGTCAGTCCGCCTTGAGTCTCCCGGTACCATTGCACGAACACGGCGCAGGCACCGCTCACGTGCGGGCCGGCCTGCGATGTGCCGCCCTGGAACAGGTAGTTCTCGTCGATACCCAGCCAGGCGTTGGCGTCGCTGGCTATTTGACTTTTCAGCGAGGCGATCCAGGTGCCGGGAGCAGTGATGTCGGGTTTGATGCGGCCGTCTTCCGCGGGGCCGCGGCTGGAGAAATCCGCCATGGTCTCGGCTCCTTCAGCGTAGAGGGCCAGGTCGAACCGGTCGTTTTGGCAGGCCGCCGTCGCGATGACGTTTTTGGCGACGGCCGGGGAACCGATGGTTTGCTCGCCCGGACCCGAATTGCCGGCGCTGAATTCGAGAATGTAAGGCTGTTCTCCTGGGGTCCGGGCATCGGCGTCTCGCACCAGGGCGTCAAATTCTGCGGCGCTCAGGTCGTAGCGTCCTTGAGTGTCGTCACCCCAGGAGTTGGATCCGACGTAGGCGCCACTGCTCACAGCGTCCCGTGTCAACGTCTCGTAACTGGGTGGAGCGAAGTAGTCGCCGGCTCCATCGAACATGCGCTGGGCCACCAGATGAGCCCCGGGAGCCACGCCCAATCCCCAGAGGTAACCGTTGTCATCCTTGGTTCCGATGGCGCCGCTGCCGGCCACGATGCCCGCGCAGTGTGTGCCGTGACTGTGCTCGTCGGAAGCGTCTTCAAGGCCGCCGTAGGCAAAGAAGGCGTCGACCCGGCCTTGCAAGTCGCGGTGCATCGTCTCGGCCTCGCCCGTGTCCAGGCCGGAATCGGCGACGGCCACTGTGACCCCGCGCCCATCGAAACCGAGGCGTTGGACTTCGGCCTGCTTTCCCGGAGCCCCGTCGTCGCCCATCAGGATTTCCGTGGCGATTTCGTCCACCAACTTCATGCGACCGGCCGGTTCCATCCACAGCACGGACTCCGATCGAGCCAATTCCAAGATGCGGCGCGGGGTGGTCTTGCCCCCGATGAAAATGCCGAAGGTTGTCTCGGTCCGGTGCACCGATCCGCTGAACTGACGTAGGGCCGCTATCAAGACTCCCGGTGGTGTCTGTGGGCGCAGCATGAGGCGGATTTCCCGGGGCACATTGGGCTGTTCGGCCATAGCCGCGGTCAGTCGACGGTCCAAGCGCCACTCGGGCCGGTATTCCCCGAGCCAACGTACGAAGGGGATGGCCCGGATCTCGGCAGCCGATGCGGTGTCGAGGTGGCAAACATAGGCGTGATCCGGAATGGGGTTTAGAAGGGCCAGTCGTTTCGCTTGAAGGGTGTCGCGTTGATCCGCTGAGAGAGGCCCCTCCAGTTGGATGAGAAAAAGACCTGAGACGGGTGGTTTGTTGGCGCTGACCGCTGCGGACCGCGCTTTGGCATCGGGTGCCGGTGGGGTCGTGACCGTGGCATTGCGCAGGCGGATGAACCGGGCGTCTTGCGCGGAGGCTTGGAAGAGGCAGATCAACGCCACGACAAGGCCCGCGATCCATCCACGGAGGTGCATGAAGCAAACGCTAGACTCCGATTCCTCACATCACAAGACGCCGTCGGGCGGGCGCTGTGAGTCAGAAAATATCCACGATGGTCGGTACCATCCGGGCTCGATCTGTCCGGGATACTGCGCGCAGCGGCCTGGCGGGTTCGACTGCGATGAGAGGAGTGTATGCGGCTATCGTGCAGATACTCAATCCATTCGGGATGACTGCGGGATCGGGCGTGGCCGGGCAAGCGGCATGTCAATTGCTCCCGGGATGAGCGTCGGTTTTGACCCTGCCGACGAGCTTGGTTCCGATCCCCAAACACCCCCGATGAAACCCTTTGTCAAAGGCGACCTGGACGGCTTCTTCGCCCTAGGCCTCGACAGCTTGGTGAACTTATTGCTGATGACCGGTTTCTGTCTGGGGTTGCTCGGGTTTTCTCCGGAGCTGTATTTCGGCCGTATCCTGCCAGCTTCCGCAGTGGGATTGGTTTTTGGCAATTTGATGTATGCCCGTCAGGCCTTGCGCTTGGCGGCCCGCGAGGGGCGAGACGACGTGTGCGCGCTCCCGTATGGGTTCAACCTGGTCACGGTGATCATCTATTCGTTGCTGGTGATGTACCCCGCGCAGCAAATGGCCCTGGCCCAAGGCCTGCCCAAGCCGAAGGCCGACGAGGTTGCTTGGTTGGCCGGAATCGCCGCCTGCGTAGGCTCCGGACTCATCGAGTTTGCGGGTTCGTTTTTCCTCCATCACTTGCGGCGGGTCACGCCTCTGGCGGCCCTGTTGGCCGCATTGGCAGGCATCGGTGTGTTCTTCATCGCCATGGATTTCCTGTTCCGGGCCTGGGTTTATCCGCTCATCGGCATGGGAACCTTGGCTATCGCGTTGGTGGTTTACTATGGGGGATACCGATTCAAGGGCGGCATTCCGGGCGGACTGGTGATCGTTGCGCTCGGAACTCTGGGAGCCTGGGGGTTGAACTGGGCTGGTTTACCCTCACCGGCACCGGCCTATCCGTTGAACTTGAGTCACTTGGGGTTGCACTTGCCGACACCGGCCTTTCAGGCACTCCGGGACAGTCTGCCATACTTGTTGCCCTTCTTCAGCATCATCCTGCCCATGGGCGTGGTGAATGTGGTGGGATCCATGCAAGTGCTCGGATCGGCCGAGGCGGCGGGCGATTGCTACGAGACGAAGCCGTCCCTGTTGATCAACGGCATCGGGACGTTGATCTCGGCGGTCTTCGGTTCACCGTATCCCACGACCCTTTACATCGGCCATCCCGGTTGGAAGGCCATTGGTTCGCGGGCTGGTTATTCGACCCTCAATGCCATCTTCGTGACCCTCGTGTGCCTGACGGGATCGCTCAGCCTCCTGGCTTGGTCCATCCCGGTGGAAGCCGGCATGGCCATCCTCATTTGGATCGGTATTTCCATGGGTACCCAGGCCATGGACGCCATCCCGCGGCGGCACATTCCCGCGGTGATCGTCGGACTGTTCCCGGCCATCGCTGGTTACTGCGCGCTGGTGGCCAAGAACGTCATGTCCGGAGTGGGTGTGGGGACTCCGGGCAACCCGTTCCGACAGGAATTGCTCGATCGCATCCTCAAGGCCCGCAGCTTCCATGCGGAGGGCATGTTCGCCCTCGAGCAGGGTTATTTCCTCAGTTGCCTCATCCTGTCCGCGGCCACCGTGTGCATTATCGATCAGAAATTCCGTCAGGCAGCCGTGTGGTTCGCGGCCGGGGCGTTTTTGGCGGGCCTGGGTTTCATTCACAGCTTCGGTTTCATCACCGCCGACATCGTCGGGGTTCTCAAACCGGGCTGGAAATGGGTGATCGGTTACCTATCCATGTCGGCAGTCATGCTCGCGGTGCCGGTGTTCATGGAGAAATCATCCCACGAAGCGGTTTGATCCTTCGGCCACGGCGAGATCCAAATTCTCTGCGACCACGAAATCCCGCCATTCGGCCACGAGGGCCTGCTTTTTCTCCGGACTCAGCAGGGCGATCTCAATGCCATTGAGAGCGATGCGGGCCAGCTCGGCCTTTGAGAATCCGAGTTCCTGATTCAGCGCGAAATACTCTTCCTCGAGCCGGTTGCCGAAGAAGAAGGTGTCGTCGGAGTTGATGGTCACCGGTACTCCCGCATCGAAGAATGCCCGGATGGGATGCTCGGCCATGGAGGTGACTCCCTGGACAGCCAGTTTCACATTGCTGATCGGGCACACGTCCAAGGTGATGCGTTCGCGGGCGAGGTGACGGACCAACTCCGGATCTTCCACCGACCTCACTCCGTGCTCGATGCGTCGGACGCCGAGGTTGTCGAGGATCCAGCGTACGAAGGGGGCCGGCATGAACTCGCCCGCGTGGGCCTTGGTCATCTTGCCGGCCGCTTGTGCGCGCCGCCAAATGTCGATGCTCCAGGTTTCCATCCGCCAGTATTCAGGCCCGTGCAAATCGATACCCGCTAGGTCGTCCCAGCCGAGCGCCGCCTCGATGAGCGAACCATGGGCGGCGTAGTCGTTGTGGCACATGCCAGCGAAAATCCGCAGTTCCAGTCCGGGAGGTGCGGCTTCGCGGATCGCGGCCAGCACCTCCGGGCCGGAGTCTTTCACCGCGGCCAACCCGGGCAGGTGGATGCTGGTTTCCACGTACCGCGTGCCTTGTTCGGCACACGTGGCCAGAACGATCTTGGCCGCATCATGATAACGCTGGGCCGACTGGTAGAAGTTCATGCAGTACTCATCGTACAAGGCCATGAACTGGTCGAAGCTCTCGTATCTGAAATCCGGCTGCCAGAACGGCGGCGGATTCGTGTAGCGTTCCGGCTCCAGATCCCGAAGCAGTTCGATGGGGGTGGAACCTTCGAGATGCAAATGGGTTTCGGTCTTGGGCAACGACCGGACGAAGCGGGTGAAATCGGCGGAGGCAGTGTAATGAGGAATGCGCATGGAGTTCGGAAGGTGGGAAGGATGGCCCATGGCTAAGTTTGGGCAACCGGTGCAGGAGCGGCCAAGGGGTTGGTCAGAATGCGACGGGTCCAATGGGCCGTGAGGTGGGCGGTTTGGGGTACACCGTAATTGAGGTTTACGACGATATCGGGGTCGCCACCCAGGCTCACTCGGTAATCGCGGAGCAGGTTGGCGATGGCCACCGGAGAGTGGATGCGGACCAGGTTCATGCCGAGGCAGATGTGGGTGCTGCCGCCGAAGGTGCCGTGGGCCTTCTTGGGGTATTCACGATCGATCCAACGAGAGGGATCGAATCGATAAGGCTCGTCATACACCTCCTCGAGGAAATGCGGGAGCGTCTGCAGGTGTAGAACCCGGGTTCCGCGAGGCAGTTCGAATCCGGAGAACTGGAAGGGGATTTCCACCACCCGCGAAAGGACCGGCGCGGCGGGGAACATGCGTTCCATTTCCATGAGCGTGGCCTTGAGCCGGGGAAAGGCACCCATCCCCGCCATGAATTGATCCACCCGGTAGCCGGACAGTTCTTCTTCCAGCAATCCGAGCCAGCTCGGGTTGGCCAGCAGGTGTTGCAGGCCGCAGTTGAGCATCTTCGCCGTGTTGCCGGTGCCGGCCATCAGCAGCAAGTAGGCTTCTGGAATGAGTTCGTCGAGTTCGACCGGTTCGCCACGTTCCCGGCGATCGTTGATCATGTCTTGGAAGCTGTCGGGTTGAGTTTCACCGGCGAGCCGCCCGGAGACCAGTTCCCGCAGAAATCCGAAAACGAACTCCCGATGGGCCACGAACGACGGTCGCGCGTAATGGCCATGGCGAGCTTCCCCCAAAATGGTGCCCGAGATGAACTCCTCTTCGAAAGCGATGAAGTGCGCCAGCGCCTCGGTATTGAGTTCGCAGTGCAGCACGGTCTTGCTGTTGGCCTGGGTGAGGGCCGTCATGAAGAAGTCGTGCAAGCGGACCGGTTGTCCGCAAGCCCGCGCGAATTCCTTCCGAAGGACTGCATCGATCACCGGCAGGTGGCGAGCGACGGCGCTCATGGCAAACCCATTGCGCAAGTTGCGCCGCTTGCGTCGGTGCGGGTCGCCGTCCAGTTGGGTCACATGGCTCGGCCCCATAATCTCACGAAAAGGGACCAGCGCTTCGTGGTAGGACCATTGGTCTGGGTTGCGCCAGGCCGCCTCGTTGGCCTCCATCCCGGCGATGACCACATGACGCTCGCCTCGGAACTGCAGTTGGTAAATGGGGCCCAGGCGTCGATAGGCCTGGAGGTGATCAAACTGCTCCAGGCCATCGCGTTCGGTCGGAAGGCCGAGGCTGGAGTAATCGGGCAATGAATCCATCGAGGAGCAGTCGAGCATGGGATTAGAGAAAGGACAGTGGGGACCGATTCAAGCCTGAGCGGCGTGGGCCGCCTGTTGCATGGAGATGCGGATGCGTTCTTCGATGTGTGCACCAGCCAGGATGGCAGCATGGCGGGCGGGTCTATCGGCGGTGATGCAGGAGGGGATGGTTTCCACCAGCACCTCAGGATCGGGATCACTGAAGAACGCGATGGAGAGCCGCCCTGCTGCCGCCGACTCCGGCCGCACCTGAACCCGATGCGGAGTCGAACGCAGAACGTCGTTGCTCCACCGGGCTAGCAAGTCACCGGTGTTGACCACCACCGTCCCGGGCATGGGTGGAGCCGGTACCCAGAGGCCATTCGTATTTTGCACCTCCAATCCGCCGGCGTTGTCTTGGAACAAGAGCGTGAGTGTCCCGTAGTCGGTGTGGGCTCCGGCCCCCAATTGACCCGGTCGCACACTTCGGCTGGGCGGGTAGTGTAGGAATCTCAAGGTCTGTGTCTTGCCCGTGTGCTTGTCGTCGAAAAACCCCTCCGGCAATCGCAAGGCCAGGGCAAAGGCCTGCATGACTTGCGCGGCGAGCTTGCGGCATTCGTCGTAGAATCCCGTGGCTTTCCATCGGAAGGCTTCGGAGGGCCAGCGCGGATCCGAGGCGTCAATGGCCAAGGCGTTGCGCATGGTGAAATCCTCCTTCAGGTCGGGAGGTTGTGTGGGATCCAAGGCCTCTTGGGCGAGTGACTGATAGCCGAAATTGCCCGCAGTGCGGAGGTGCTGGACCTTGGTTTCGCTGGGCAGTCTGAAGAAATCCTGAGCGAGTCCGAAGGTTTCACTCACATGGTCGAATGGAATCCCGTGCCCCTTGAGGTACATGAACCCGGTTTCGTGGGCCGCCCGGAACACCGCGGCTCCGACGCTCTGTCGGCCTGCAGGCCCGCTGAAGAAGGGGGAGAAATCGATGAGAGGAATCAAGTCGCTCATTCCGGAGATCCGGAAGCAGGAACCGGACCCAACCGCAAGTGGGGCAGAGCGATGCCAGCGAGAATAAGCCCGATGCCGCCCAGTTGGGACAGTCGCAGCGGGTCTCCGAGCAGCAAGGCGGAGAGTCCTACGGCCACCGGAAGCTCCAGCGAAGTCAGGATGCTTCCCAGACCGCCGCCGAGACGATGGGCCGACTTCATCATGAGGAACACTGGGACCAGTTGTCCGACCGCACTGAGCACTGTGAGCCACAGCAGGGTTCCACCGAGGCTTGTTCCCACGACGCTCAGGGGCCAACCGACCAACCAGGTCACCCCGAGCAGGATCAGTCCGGACAAGGCCGAGAAGAAAAAGGAGCGAAACAACGGTGTTGATCGATTTCCGAGCCCTTCGGAGATCATGAAAAATCCGGCGAAACACAGCGCTGCCAAGATGGCCTGCGGGGCACCTTTCAAACTGTCAGGACCGGTGGACCCCATGAAATCGGTGGCCAGAACGGCTCCCGCCGTCACAAGGCAGACGGAAAAGATCTCACGGACCGGTGGCCAGCGCCGATGCACCAGGGCAGCCAGGATCGAGGTGAAGGGGACATACAAGAAGAGCAACGTGGCTCCGACCGGAATGGGGCCGAGTTGGTAGGACCAGAACAGGAAGAGCACCACACCGCTTCCCACCAGTCCGCCCAAGAACATCCGCAACCAGAATCCTCGATCCTCCGCGGGCCATTTCACCCGACCGATCCAACAGGCCACACCGAAGGCCAGGGTCGCGATGGCGTATTCGCCCACCGAAACCAGAGCGAAGTTCAGTCCGGCCCGGTAGGCGAGCTTCAGGAGCGGACCATGAAGTCCCCACATGGCTCCCACCGTGAGCATGAACAGGATGTCAGAAGGGGCAGGGCGCGGTGCGGTGGGTTTCAAGCGGGTTCAGGTTCTGGCTCCGGCAAAGGCCGGACCCTGCAGACGTTGGAAGCCAGAGTCGTGCCGTTTGTATCGGTGACTGCGGGGAGATCAGGCCACCCGGTTGGATGGCTTGAATGGAGTGCGGAAGGCCTTCTCGAAATCGTAGCCGTCCTGAAAGTCCTTCCGCGTGTCGGTCTCCGTCTTGGAAAGGATCCCGTGTTCGACCATGTTGAAGACGATTTCTCCAAAATCCTCCGAACGCTGGATGCCCCACTCCGCCAGCACCGTCAGCGCCATCGGGCCGTATTCCTTCAGGGCATGTTCCCGAATGCCTTCCAGCAATTCCTGTCCGGTGATGTGACGGGTCTTTCCACCGACCTCCCGTTTCAAGGTGCGCTGCGTGTATTCCAAGGCGTCCCTCAAAAAGAGGTAGGCGTCGCGGTGATAACGGCCATCAGTGGCCACCAGATCGGCGATCGGATCTTTGGGGCGGGGAAGTTCCATTCAGGGAGTCGGTACGGAGGCTGAACTGGCGTGGGGAGTGCTCGTGGAATCGGTCCCGCGGTGGCTGGAGATCCAAATTTTGCCGCCGATGCCCATGAGCAACACCGCCGTCAAAATCCAGACGATCCGGAGTTCGTCTGCAGTGAGGTGTTTTGTGAGCGATTTCATGGGCTGGATGCCGAGCAATGGATCAGGCCACCACCACGTTGACCATCTTGCGCGGTACGACGATGACCTTCTTCACGGTCTTGCCCACGATGAACTGTTGCGCCTTTTCGGCCTTCAGCGCGGCGGCTTCGATTTCCGCGGCGGTGGCGTCCACGGGCATCCGGATCACATCGCGCAGCTTGCCGTTGACCTGCACGGGCAGCTCCATGTCGGTCTCGACCAAGAGAGCCGGATCGAACGCAGGCCAGGGTGCATAGGTTAGCGATGGCACTGCGGCGTCCCGGTGCTGGTGCAGCCGCTGCCAAAGTTCTTCGGCCAGGTGCGGTGAAAACGGCGCCAACAATTGCAGGAAGGATCCGAGCACGGTCGACGGTCGATTTTCCCAGGTCATGGCCCCATTGATGAACACCATCATGGCCGAGATGGCCGTGTTGAACTGGAGGTGTTCCAGGTCGTGGGTCACCTTGCGGATGCACTCGTGCAACAGCTTGAGCTGGGCCGGGGTCGGTGCGTCGTCGCGGATGAGCGGCGAGAGGCGGATCAGGTCGAGCAGCCGGGCAGACTCGGCGGCGGAATCGGTTCCGCTGGCGACGGTCGAGGCTTGCTCGTAATCCGTCTCGGCCTTTTCGTCGACAAAGAGACGCCACACCCGGCCGAGGAAGCGGTACACGCCTTCGACGCCCTGAGTGTTCCACGGCTTGGTGTCCTGCAGCGGTCCCATGAACATCTCATACAGGCGGAACGCGTCGGCACCATATTCCACCAGCACGTCATCTGGGTTGACCACGTTGCCGCGGGATTTGGACATCTTCTGGCCGTCTTCACCGAGGATCAGGCCCTGGTTGACCAGCTTGAAGAAGGGTTCTGCAGTCGACACCTGTCCCAAGTCGAACAGCACCTTGTGCCAGAAACGGGCGTACAACAGATGCAGCACGGCGTGCTCGGTACCGCCCACGTAGAGGTCTACTCCGGGCGTCTTGCCACCGGATTTCATCCAGTAGTTCTCAACCTCGCGGCCCACGAAGCCCTGAGCATTCTTCGCATCGAGGTAGCGCAGGTAATACCAGCACGAACCCGCCCACTGAGGCATGGTGTTGGTCTCGCGAATGGCGCCGTCCGGCAGGTGCAGCCAGTCTTGAGCGCGGGCCAGAGGCGGTTGTCCGTCGGCCGTCGGCTTGTAGTCCTCGAGCGTCGGCGGCATCAGCGGCAGGGCCGTCTCGGGCAATGCCTCGTGGTACAAATTTCCATCGGCGTCCTTGCGCCAAAGGATCGGGAACGGTTCTCCCCAGTAGCGCTGACGGCTGAAGAGCCAGTCCCGCAGCTTGAAGTTCACCGTCTTCTGGCCGAGCCCCTTCGACTCCAGCCAGACGGTGATTTGCCGCTTGGCCTCCGCGGTGGGCAGCCCGTCGAGCGCGAGCTCGGCGTTGCCCGAATTCACGGCCGTGCCCTCGTCGCAGAAGCCCTGCCACTCGGTCTTCGCATCGGGCGGCTGAACCACCTGCACCACAGGCAGCCCGAACTTCTGGGCGAACTCGAAATCCCGCTCATCGTGGGCAGGCACGGCCATGATGGCCCCGGTGCCATAGCTCGCGAGGACGTAGTCGGCGATCCAAATGGGGATCTGGCCGCCAGTCACCGGATTGATGGCAAAGGCGCCGGTCCAGACACCGGTTTTGTCTTTGGCCAACTCGGTGCGTTCCAAATCGGACTTGGTGGCCGCGAATTCCTGATATTGCTTCACCGCGGCGGATTGCGCCGGTGTGGTGAGGCCTGCCACGAGTCGGTGCTCCGGCGACAGAACCATGTAAGTGGCCCCGAACAGGGTATCGGGCCGCGTGGTGAACACCCGGATCTTCTCGGGCTGTCCGTCCACTTGGAAATCAACCTCGGCCCCCTCGCTGCGACCGATCCAGTTGCGTTGCATCTCCTTGAGCGAGTCGGACCACTCAATGGTGTTCAGGTCGGCCAGGAGCTTTTCGGCATAGGCGGTAATGCGCAGCATCCACTGGCGCATCGGCTTGCGAATCACCGGGAAGCCGCCCACCTCGCTCTTGCCGTCGATGACTTCTTCGTTGGCCAGCACGGTGCCCAGCTCGGGGCACCAATTCACCGGAGCCTCGCTGACATAAGCCAGTCGCTTGGAATCTCGGAAGGCACGCTGCTGGGCCTCGGTCTGGCAGTCGGCCGGGTAGGACAGCGTGTCGATGGGTTCGGCCTTGTTCGTGGCCGGGTTGAACCACGAGTTGTAAATCTTCAGGAAAATCCACTGCGTCCAGCGGAAGTATTCTGGATCGGTCGTGGCTACTTCGCGCGTCCAGTCATAGCTGAAGCCCAGCGATTGGATCTGGCGGGTGAAATTCGCGATGTTGGTCTCGGTGGTGATCCGCGGGTGCTGGCCCGTTTTCACGGCATACTGCTCTGCAGGAAGACCGAACGAGTCCCAACCCATCGGGTGCAGCACGTTGAAGCCCTGGGCCCGGCGATAGCGCGCCAGGATGTCCGTCGCCGTGTACCCCTCGGGATGCCCGACATGCAAGCCGGCCCCGGAGGGGTAGGGGAACATGTCGAGGATGTAGAACTTCGGTGGCAATTCCGACGCCGACGCAGCTCGCCCGTCCAGCCCATGGCGCAGCCCGAAGGGGTGGGATTCCGGAATGCGGTCCCCCGGGTTCCACGCCCGGAAAGTTTGTTCTGCCGCCCAGTGCCGCTGCCACTGGGGTTCAATCAAATGAAACGGGTATTGCCGCCTCGACATATAAGACCCTGATCATGGCGAGATCCTCCCCCTCTAAGCAATCCGGTAGTCCAAAAGGGGTCGGTCCCGCATATTTACACAAAAGGGGTCAGTCATTCATAAAAACTGTCGAACCATGTTCCGGAAAAGGGTTCATCGAGTTGCCACTGCAACGTCGAACTCGGTGGGACGGTGTTGCCTGAGGCGTGGTTTCACCGGACGATCCACCCCATGATTTCCCGACGCGATTGGTTAGTAGGCGGTGCTGCTGTTGTGGCGGCCGCGGGCTGCAAGACTCCGCAATCTTCCCGGATTCGCGTGCGTGTCTGGGACGAGCGCCAGCCAGCCCAGAAGAAGGCTTACCCAAATTGGCTCGGAAACCAGATCGCGGACCACCTGCAGACACTACCAGGCCTGTCCGTCGATTCGGTTTGCATCGATGATGCAGAGCAGGGTCTCCGGGATTTGGATTCGGTCGACGTTCTGGTTTGGTGGGGCCATGTCCGCCACGCCGAGATCGAGCCCTCGACCGCCGCGCGGATTGTTGAGCGGATTCGCTCTGGGAAGCTCTCTTTGCTGGCCCTTCATTCGGCGCACTGGTCCCGCCCCTTCGTCGAATCCATGAACGCCGTGGCCCGCGATAGGGCGTTGGCGGCCCTGCCTGAGGCAGAGCGCGCCTGTGCGGTGATGGTCGAAAGCGACTTGTTGCCCCGGCCGTGGATGGCCCCGAGCTACAAGGAACGATTGTCGCCGGAGGTTCAATACCGTCGCCCGCCGCAGGGCCCCGTCGAGGTGCGGTTGCTCCGGGCCAATTGCTGCTTCCCGGCCTATCGGGGTGACGGGAAACCGAGCGAAGTCCGGATCCGTCTGCCGCATCATCCGATTGCCCAAGGCTTGCCGGAGTCTTTCGCGATCGAGCAGACCGAGATGTATGACGAACCCTTCCACGTGCCGGCTCCGGACGAGGTGGTGCTTGAAGAGCATTGGGCTTCGGGCGAGTGGTTTCGCAGCGGATCGGTGTGGCGTTTGGGTCGGGGGCGGATCTTTTATTTCCGTCCCGGTCACGAAACCTACCCGGTCTTCTTCAACCCGAACGCCCTCCGGATCGTAGGCAATGCGGCGCGATGGTTGGTAAACCGTTGAGCTTCTAAGCTCCGACTGGAGTCAAGGGGTACGCCGCAACCGAGACTCCGCTGCAGCAGTGGGCCAGATCCGGAGGTCGGGAATGGATAATGAAGCCATTCCAAGCCAGCGGTAGGGTGCTCCATTCTGTGGATTCAGCGCGCGATACCTCGTAGGGGGGATGGTGAACCCGCCCTTGGTGGAGTTTGCCGTTGCGATGCGTGAAGAAAACGTACCGTTCCAGCAGGTGAAATTCCAACGTCCCCGGTTTTGAGACCTTGGGATTGGAAATGGGACGCCAAGCGTATTCAGCGGTGCCCCGTTTCCCGAATCGACTGCAGGAAAGAGTAAAGTCTTGATCGGTGGCCCCCAATGACACCTGAGCGTAACGGAAGGGTAGGGAGAAAAAGGCCTGGGCAGCTAGAACGGCGATAGCCCGATCGCAGTCGAGGGAAAAGAAATAGACGCCCGGATTGCCGTCTGGATCTCGAACGTAGGTTCGGACATTCAGTTCCGCGAAGTTGGACAGCCAAGGCAATGCAGGCAGACCCTGCGGCCGAACCGACTTCATGGATAAACCGCAAATTCCCAGGTATGCCTTTCCCCTGAAGGTGTCGACCGTCAAGCCGTTGGGCAGGTGGCTTTGAAGCATCGACTCATCCACTTCCCAATGCTGGAAAAACAGATTCGCCCAAGTCTGCTGCATGGCAGGCCTGCTTGAGGAATGGGTGGATGAGTCGAAAGATTGCACGAATTCACATGACACTGGTAGACGCAGTCTTCGTCATAGCGCCATTGTGGTCAGGGTTCGACAGGAATTTGGGGGGATTCCCTGGCCTAGACACGGGTTTTGCCAACTGCGAGCCGTTGTCCGAGCGAACGCCCGTCAGTACCGACAGTAGTAACGTGCTGATGCTACTTTTGCTGGAGAACGCCGGATCGCCGAGGTGTTGGAGCGCGGTCCTTTCACTTCTTGAAAGCCCAAAGCGTTCGGCGCGTCCGCAGCAGGAACAAACCTTGCGAGATCGCCGGGGACGCTTGGACCTCTTCGCCCTCGACCAAGGGATTGCGCGCCACCACACGGAAGGTCTTCGAGGCATCAAGCACAGTCGTCTGCCCGTTGTCTCCGACGAAGTAGATCCGCCCGGCTGCTGACACAGGCGACGCCGAGAAGTTTCCACCGACCCGCTCCTGCCAGACGATGGCCCCGGTGGAGGCCTCGTAGCAGGTCGCCATGCCGGTATCGGTCATGGCGTAGACAAGGCCATCCAGGTGAATGAGCGAGGGAACCTTCGGTTCACCGCGCTTCTGCTCCCACACAAGGTTGGATTGCTTGAGTGATCCCTCGCCTCCCAATCGGAACGCCTTGATGCCATCCTTGCCTCCCCATCCACCTGAGCAGAATGCCATGCCGCCACCGATGACCACCGACGGCACCTTGCCTTCACCGGGCACATCGCTGGTCCACAGAAGTGTGCCCGATTTGAGGTCGAATCCCTGCAGCACGTCGCCCGCTTCGGTCACCAATTGACGACGTCCTGTTGGATCGCTCCACAGCACGGGTGTGCCATGCGAAATACGCGACCTTCCGCGTCCGGTGCGCCATTGCTGCTTCCCGGTCTTGGCATCGAGCGCCACCACGTAGGATTTTTCCCAAGGTATCTGCCAGCCCACCTTCTTGTCGGCTCCCTCGCTGCTGGCATCCCTCGACATGATGAGCAATCCGTCGTGGAGGACCAACGCGGTGCCCAACCCGTGTTGGCTGTAGAAGGGGTGTTCGCGGTTGATCCAGAGAGGTTTGCCGTCGAAGTCTACCGCAGCGAAACTGCCATCACCGAAGCACGCGTAGACACGCCTGCCGTCGGTCGCCGGCGTGGGTGTCGCGTACGAATTGCGGGTCTCCTTGCGTCGTGGCACCTGGCGGAACACTTCGGTGTTCCAGAGGATGCGTCCGGTCTTGCGCTCCAGCCCGATGATTCGGCACGACTCGCCATTGTCCGTGGTGGTGGTCACGAAGACCCGGTTCCCGTGCACGATCGGCGAAGACCACGCCTCGCCCGGGATCTCGGTCGTCCACGCCAAGTGGTCGGTTGCTGACCAAGTGGTGGGAACCGAGCTCTCCTTGGAGTGGCCCTGACCGTCCGGACCACGGAATTGCGGCCAGTTCTCGGCGTGAGCGACCCAGGCGGCGAGGCCAAGCATCAGGAGTGTGTTCTTCAGGGAGGTCATGCCCACCAGCATGCCCCTGGCGGCCATCCTGAGAAGGGCGGATTTCGCGGAAACTCCGATTCACCGGCGTGACCTTTGGAGGTAGATCATAGGCTGGTGAGGTCGAGAAAAACTTCCTCTTGGCTTTGGAGTCTCTGCAAGCAAGGCTCAATGCCCACCGGGAGTAAGCGCCGTTAGGTGCCATTCCCGCACTCCACATCGGAGTACATCGGGCCGGCTTAGCTCAGCGGCAGAGCAACGGTTTTGTAAACCGTGGGTCGTCGGTTCAATCCCGACAGTCGGCTCCAATTTTTTTTGCGGTTTTCCTCAGGAAAACGGCGATTTTCTAGAAACTGTCTCAAGCAGTGCCACGGAAATTGCCACTGGAGACGGGTCGGGATCACTTGCCGCCACTCTCCTTCAGTCACCTCTTACTCAGGGGTAAGGAGTGCGGGGTTGGCTACTCTAGCCTTTGGACCGACATTATGAAGGTCATTCCAAACTCCTACCGCATCTACCGCCGCCAAGCCTCAGGGTACTTCTACTTTGTGGACGAAACCCAAGGAAAACCCAAGCACACCAGCCTCAAGACCAAGGATCCCCAGCAGGCCCAGCGAATTCTGGACGCAAGAATTATGGGCAGGACCCTGCCTGCAATGGCCAAAGAGGTGGGGAACGCCTACCTGCGGGAAGGTGATCCCGAGGCCAAAAGCCACACATGGCGCAGGGTTATTGAAGAGTGTCTCATCTGCAAAAAGCGCGGCAAATCAACGCAAGAGCGAATTGAAAATGCAGCGAAGGACAAGGCCCTGCTTCCCCTGCTGGATCGCGCCGTTGGAGAGACCAAGGCCACAGAGATCTTCGAGGTGATCCGAAACGGTGGCGTCGCCACCAACGTCTTTCTCCGCCGATTCCATAACTTCGCTCTGGAGTTGAGCTGGATTCACAAGCCGATTCTAACGAAGTCTTACTGGCCCAAAGTGGTTTTCAGCCCGAAAATTGCGATCACCTCAGAACAGCATGAGATGATCATGAGTCAGGAGACTCACCCTGAGAGGCGCGCCTACTACCAACTCTGTTGGTTTTTTGGCGGAAGCAATTCGGACATGGCTCATCTTCGCGCAGAAAATATCGATTGGGAGCGTGGGACGGTCACGTTCATCCGTCGAAAAACCAAGGCCCTCTGCCATCAAGCCTTTGGTCGCGAGTGCGCAGAAGTCCTGAAAACCTTGCCAACTAGTGGCCCGCTGTTTCCTTACCTAGTAAAACTGCGCGCATGCGACAGGGCTACGGTATTCAAGCAGCGCTGTTCAGGCCTTGGGATCGAAGGAGTTACGATCCATAGTCATCGCTATGCATGGGCAGAGAGGGCAGCAATCGCGGGAATGCCTGAGAGATTTGCCCAAGCTGCGCTGGGCCATGGCAGCAAAGCAGTCCATCGAGCATACGCAAGACGTGCAGAACTCCATGTTCCATGCCTTGAGGAACTGACCGAGGTGCGGCGGTTGACCATTGCTAGGGCAAGGATTGAAGCAGGAGTTCAAGAGATCAGGATTGCTGCCTAAGAGAGACGCCTTAATTCCGTGGAGGCGGCAACTAGCCGAGAGGGAGGTGGGTAAATTCCCACATCTCTGTCAGCCGGAAGACTCAGCGGATCACATCTCGAAATTGTTTTCCCCTCCTCAGACAGATTTCCTCTCCCTCGGTCAAAAGTGCCATTTCAGGCCCATTTCAAAGGATTATAACCGTTACCTCTTGGACAGACTTGGACACCAAGTGACCCAGTTTTCGGCGCGGAGTATGCAAGTGAGAGTATACAAGTCCCCGATGTTCGCCACCTGAGTGCAGGCGGCCTTTCCAAAAATTACATCTGTAACCATTCGCGCCCCTCCTTTTCGCCCGTTGCCCGTTACGAAATATTTTCTGGTTTAACCAGATTTCCCCCCTATTCAGGGCAAGAAAGGGGTGAGAGACTCCCACAAATGTCCGCCCAGCAACCGTTTGGCGTTGCATCGCAAATTTCAAGTCCCAACCCGATGACAACCTGTCTGCCCCTTTCTCTGCGGAAGATTCTAAGAACTGCATGCTGCCTGATGGGGGCCATTCAAGCACTGGCGGTGGACCCGATTGTCTCAAACGTGCAGGCCAAGCAACGCGAGGGATCACGGTTGGTGGATATCACCTATGACGTGGCGGATCCGGACAGCCCGACCCTAACGGTGTACCTGAAGGTGTCGCCGGACGGTGGTAAAACTTGGAAAGGTCCGGTTGAGTTGGTGAGTGGGGATGTCGGACAGCACATTGCACCCGGGACTGCTAAAAAGTTGGTCTGGGATGCGGGGAAGGAAATGGCGAATCAGTACGGCGCAAATTTTCGGTATAAAGTTGGGGCGAACGATTGGCAGGTTCCGTCTGGTATGGTTCTCATCCTTGCTGGGCGTTTTCAAATGGGTGATGACCGTCTTGATACCTCCGTCCGTCAGGTAACGCTCTCATCGTATGCTATAGACAAGTGGGAGGTTTCGATTGAGTTATGGGAAGAAGTAAGACGCTGGGGTAATTCTCATGGCTATGATATTATTCAAGGCGAAAGCTACGGACCAAGGCACCCGGTTAATTCTGTATCTTGGTCAGAGGCCGTTAAGTGGAATAATGCGAGAAGTGAAAAGTCTGGACTGGTTCCGGCATATTATTTAGACACTGGTTTAACTCAGGTTTTTCGACGTGGAGAGGCAGTTTCACCACAAGTTAGATGGCGAAGCGGTTATAGACTACCGACCGAGGCAGAGTGGGAAAAAGCGGCGCGCGGTGGTTTAAATGGTAAATTATACCCGTGGGGTGACGAAGCAATCGCCCTAGGAAATTTAACTTGTGGAACAAATAAAACAACGCCTATTGGCACATATCCTGCAAACGGCTATGGGTTGTATGATGTGGCTGGAAACTTGTTTGAATGGTGTTGGGATTGGTACGATAATTATCCTCTTGTGCCTCAAAATGATCCGCATGGTCCAAACAGTCCGATACAAGACCAGTATAAAACAGGGCGCGTTTTTCGCGGTGGCAGTTGGATCACCCCTGTTACAAATTGTCGTTTGGCCATACGATACCGTGTTACAGATCCACCGGGCTGGAGGGATAATACAGCTTATGGTTTTCGTTGTGTCTTGCCTCCGGGGATTTAATTTAGTTTTGATATTAAATTGTTAAATTAAAATGTGTTACATGTCTAAACACTGGTTTTTCGATGCGATTCTTATTGCGCTATTCGCGCCTCTAGCTTTCGCTGGAATTCACGAAGCTGACTCCACTGAAATCACTCTAGACACATACCCCAAATTAATAGCAAATGGAGCCGAAATAGATAGCGCGACCCGCATCGGCGACAAGGCGGTGGTTCAGTTGGTGAACCGTTTTGCCAACGGGCAGCTTTTCTACACCTTGGATGGTTCTGAACCGTCTCTCAATTCGACGCCCTACACGGTGCCCTTCACGATCACGCGCAGTTCCGTGGTGCGGCAGTTTTTCTTGAGCGAAGATTTCACCGAAACAGGAACGGTTGAGCCGGTGAGCCTCCAAATCGTCCCGACTTTCACACTGTCCACGCCGGTGACCGGCAGCGGTCAAGTTGAACGGACGCCCGCAAATGCCCGCTATCTGCAAGATGAGGTTGTCGGGGTCAAAGCCGTTCCAGCTAGTGGATGGCGGTTTGCGCGGTGGGAAGTGGATTTGTCCGGTGCGTTCCCGGATCGAAATGTGGCGATGAGCCGAGACAAGACGGTGGGAGCGGTTTTTGAGGCAATTCCCCGATACACGTTGGCCGCGACAGCTAAGGGGGGATCGGTGACTGGGAGCGGGTCTTACTATCAAGGGTCCACGGTGCAGCTTCAGGCCACGCCTTCAACCGGATGGAGTTTTCTCGGGTGGGCTGGAGACTTTGTAGGAACGGACTCCAGTTTTTCGTGGACTGTCGAGTCGCCCGCCTCCTTCGTGGCGAACTTTGGCACCACGATCAGCAACGTAGCCACCGGCAGCGGCCAGATCATCTTGGAACCAGCACTGGCGGTGTATCCGTATGGCACAGAGGTTCGAGTGATTCCTGCACCCAACGCGGGTTTTGCCCTAGCCCTTTGGGGTGGTGTGGGAACGGGGCAGCCGAAGAGTGAATGGATCCTGAAAGTGACCAACGCCACGCCGAAGATTACCGCGCTGTTTCAATCTCTTGCCACCGACAAGGCCGTGCTGACCGCTCAGAGCACGTTAGGCGGTCGAGTGACTCAATTAGCAGTGGATGGGATCTACGCCAAAGGCACCTCGGTGGTTCTTACGCCAGTTGCTGAAGCTGGATACGAATTCACCAACTGGAGCGGGGATGCGAGTGGATCAGAGAATCCGCTGACGGTGGTTCTCGATTCCAGCAAGACCGTAAAAGCTGGTTTTCGGAAGGTTGGCGTGGCCAGTTATCCGGTTACGGTTGCGACCGCTGGTCCCGGAACAGTGCGTCGAGTACCGGATCTGGGGGCTTACGAAGCAGGATCCGATGTGGAACTCGTCGCTGAAACTACCGGCAGTGCTCTTTTCGCGGGTTGGACTGGTGCGGTGAGCAGTTCACAAAAGAGGGTCCGCATCACAGTAGCTGGTCCTGTGTCTGCGACAGCGACATTCAAGGCAGTCTATCCAGTGGCGACCGAGGTAAGAGGAGAAGGTCAAATTCTTTTGAGCCCACCGGATGCAAATTACCCGGAGGGCACGGCCGTGGCCTTGACCGCCAAGCCCGCCGAGGGTTGGGGTTTCGTGCAGTGGTCTGGAGATATTTTGACAACCACCCAAGAGGCTGGGGTGACTGTAGATGCGCCCAAGCGAGTGATCGCCGAGTTTGCGCGCCTTGGAACTCTGACGACCAAGGTTCTGGGATCTGGGACGGTTTCAAGAACCCCAGAAGGACAATCGTTCTTGCCCGGAACAACTGTGACGCTGACGGCCCAAGCGCAAGCCGGTTGGAGATTCCTTCGATGGTCTGGCGGTGCCAGTGGAACCAACGCCATGACCTCCGTTGTGGTGGGGCGAACCGAAGCGATTGTGGCTGAGTTCACGGATGGGGAACCCCCTGTCTTAACGGTGACGCAGCCGGTGAGTGGAGCGGTGGAAGACCAGCGTTTCAGTCTTTCTGGGACAGCTTCTGATGCTGTGAGTTTGCGAGGGGTTAGGTGGTCATGGAATGGCATCTCTCAGGGAGATTTAAACCTGACGGGTGGAGGTTTTTCCGTTGGGAACCTGAATCTGGTGGTGGGAACCAATCTCATTGAGGTCACTGCCGAGGATACGGCGGGGAATGTGTCCGTCATCCGGCGCGAAGTGGTCTGGAAACCAATCCGGACCCTGATCGCTGGATCGGCGGTTGAAGTGCAGGAGGGCCAGCGGATCGTCTTCCCCTTAAGCATGGTTTCGACAGGTGATGTCGGTGGATTGACCTTCAAGCTGAACTACAACGCAGCGTTTCTGGCGGATCCTAAAGTGGAGTGGTCCGCTGTGGTTGGCCAGAGCGTGAACAGCGTGAACACCTTAGTGGCTGGCGAGGTATCAGGTTCGTTCTCATTACCGGGAACGGCGTTGGCATCCGGCACTGCCGCTTTAGGAAGGGTAGATTTCAGAGCAAGGAGCGTCCCTGTGCAGACGAATGTGGTCTTGAGTCCTTCAATCGTCAGTCTGGCCAATCCGAGTGGAACGTTGCTGGCTGCAGGGAATGGGGCCGTTGCTGGCGAGGGACGGATTCGCCCGCGCAAGATCAAGGGCGACAACAACGCTAACCAACGAATCGATATCGGCGACGCGGTGGTGGTCTCAAGGCTCCTTGTTGGCTTGGAGGAGGCGCGCAGCTGGGATGTCGGGCTGAACGATCTGAATGGTTCCCTGAGTTTGGACAACGGCGACGTTATTAAAGCTCTCCGCACGGTGGTGGGTCTGGATCCGCAACCCAGTCCCGGCAGCGAGGGCAAGCGTTTGGCAATGGCCTTGGGCTTTGCCAAGGTTTTGGTGAACACCAACGACGCGATGGGAATCGAGTTGTTGGATGGGCCGAAGGCGACCGTTGGACAGCCTTACCGAGTGGCACTGCGGTTGAACCGGGTGAAGGGCAATTTGTCGGGTTTGAGCTTTGCCCTGAAGTACCCGGCCAGCCTGAGCCTCACCGACAAGCAGGTGGGAGCCATGGTCCCCGGCGATGCCCTGCCGTTCTGGAATGAAAGCGCGGGTCAGGTAAGTTTGGCGGCGATCCGGTCTACAGCGTGGGCAGATGCGACAGGTGTGGCCGCAGTGCTGACCTTCGTGCCGAGTGCGGGATTCAGTGCGCAAGCCGAGTGGCCCTTGAAGCTGGAGCAGATGGAGATCACTGGTAGCGGCTTTGATGTGCGCCCTGTGGATCCAGTGGCGGTGGTCATTCAAAGCGGTGGTGGCACCGTGAACACGCCGCCGCAAATCAGCCTCCAGCCGCTCAAAGCGGACGGATCCATGACTCTAGAGATTCTTGCCACTCAGGGAGCCACGGTCGCAGTGGAGACGACCGGCGATCTAAACACATGGGTAGAAACCGAGCGGGTAACCGGGCAAGGCACCAGCACGCCAGTCAAAGTGACCTTGCAGACGGACCCCAATGTTCAAGCCAAGTTCTGGCGTGTGCGGGTCAGATAGGCGAAATCAGCCCGTTCTAACGTTTCCCGACACCAAGAATCTTTTGACCCTATGACAACCAGATCAGGCCGATTCCACCCAGCCAACCTACTCGCCATTTGGCTGATGGTTGCCTCAGCGTGGCAGGTACTCGCCGTGGACCCTGTTGTTTCCAACGTGCAGGCGAAACAGCGCGAGGGATCGCGGTTGGTGGATATCACCTATGATGTGGTAGATCCGGACAGCCCAACCCTGACAGTTTACCTCAAGGTGTCGCCGGATGGTGGTAAAACGTGGAAAGGCCCCGTTGAGTTGGTGAGTGGTGATGTCGGGCAGCACATTGCTCCGGGGCCTGCTAAAAAGTTGGTCTGGGATGCGGGGAAGGAAATGGCGAATCAGTATGGAACAAAGTTTCGGTATCGGATTGGAGCAAATGATGAATGGTCACCCCCTGATGGAATGTCATTGATCAAAGCTGGCCTCTTCCGGATGGGGAGTACAGGGTTAGCCGCCAACGCAGAGCACACCGTAAATGTGTCTGCATTTGCGATGGATAAATGGGAGGTTTCGTTGGATTTGTGGGAAAATGTGCGAGCATGGGGTAATGCACATGGCTATGATCTAGCAGCGGGTGATGGTTCGGGCGCGAAACATCCGGTGAAGAATATTAATTGGTTTGATGCAGTCAAATGGTGTAATGCTCGGTCAGAGAAGGAAGGTCGGGGGGCGGCTTACTATGAGGATGTATCAACGATTCAAGTATATCGAAGTGGCAAGAAGGTGCCTCTCGCTGTGAAATGGGATGTAGGCTATCGACTGCCAACAGAAGCAGAGTGGGAGAAAGCAGCTCGTGGAGGAGTGGAAGGGAAGTTGTATCCATGGGGAACGGACGAGAGAAGCCCTAGGTTAGCAAATTATCCTGAAACTCCATCAGATATTAAAGGAACGATGCCGGTTGGATCATATGAAGCCAACGGGTATGGATTGTATGACATGGCGGGGAATGTTTTTGAGTGGTGCTGGGATTGGTGGTCGGGAGAGTATTCTTCTGCCCTTCAGATTGACCCGAGGGGACCAACTTCGGGTTCGTTCCGGGTGATGCGCGGTGGTAGTTGGTACATAAATGCAAACTACTGCATTGTTTGGTACCGCTACGACGGTGGAAATCCAAGCTTTAGTCGCACCGTCGATAGCGGTTTCCGCTGTGTTTTGCCCCCGGGCCAACCCTAATCGCCTCTACCCACCCTCTTTACCTTCACCACGGCCCTAAAGCCAAATAATCTCAGACAATTATCCCCAATTCGCGCCGCCAACGCCTGAGCCTTCTGGTCAACGTCTGGATCTCCCTCGGCGGCAAAAATGCCTAAGCCATCATGCTCCGCCAGAATATCGAGCCCAAGCTCTGCTGCGAGTTCGAATATCCCGGGATCCAAAATCAGTCGGGTCTCATAAAATTTGCTGATCTGAACGCCTGTGAGCTTGAGGTCGGTTTGGAGCCAGATTGAGCTCAAGGCAGGATAATTCTTGCAGATCCACTTAAAAACTCCGTTCTTATAACCGTTCATGGCGGAGTTAACCAGCAGCTTCACCGTGTCCTTGGTTTCACCATTTCCAAGGTCTTGGGCTATCAGATTTCGCGGGTCGATGTCAGGGTTTGTCCACAAGGTGGTCCATTTTGACCACTCATTTACTAATTCATCGACATTTCCATACGAGTAATGTAGGGATCCTAGAGGGGATAGGGAATAGGAGATGGGAGATATAGTATTATTACTTATATTAGATATTACATTATTAGTTATATCTACAGTATTATTAATTAACTCATAGTCTTTCTTTTTCTTACAAAGATAATCAAGAACAAAACTCGCCCAGAAGGTCGGATGACAGCCGCGAATGTCTAAAATCCGAGAATACGGCTTGCCGCGCAACCGAAACAGGGGCCGCGCGTCGCTTTTCATCAAAACCCAGATATGATGAATTCGCCCATCTTTTTTATTTTTAATAATATCATTAAAACTTCCGTGCTTGATGTTATCTACTGAATAATTAATATTAAATTGTTCCCCGGGTGTAAAATAAACGCACTTTTCGCGCCAAAACCGCGCAAAATCTTCTTTACTGTATTCTAAATCAAATAAATTATTATTGATAATTGATTCAACAGGTCCAAGAACATCTTTTTGCCGCTTTTTCTTGAGTCTCCTGTTGTTTCGAACTCTCCTGTCTTCATCAGGGTCATTATGAAGTTTTCTTAGGTACTCTCGCTGGCCATCAACCAAAAGGCGCATGCCTAAATCAGTAATCTTGAACCGAGAAACCTTCCCGTCTTTAGTAAATTTATTATAAAATCCATTTCGGCATTTATATAATATCCCTACAGAATCTAAAACTGAAATCGCGGATGTGTACTTGATTTTGTATGGGTTGAATAGGTCAGCAATTCTCTCACGCCCGATGCCTGCTGTATTATCCTCGGACTGACTGCTAAACCAAGCCACTAGCTCCATAAATTCCTGACATGCGCTAATGCCCTTGTAACCTTCGCCTTGAAATAATGATTCGCGCGATAATAATGAGTCTAATTCAACACCGACTTTCACGTTTGTAAATTTTCGCCCCATCTCGGAAACATCCTATTCCGAGGGGAGGCATTTTATCAAAAATTTGTAGCCGAAAAATTCGGCGCGCATAATTTAAACGTTTTAACCGAAGATCAAAGATGTGCTCTTGAATATTTCGCGGCGCGCCAGTACTTAACTCGCCATAATTATAAGTCAAAGGTTGTAAGATTATTACAAACTTGACTAGTTTAACCAAAACACTGACTCAAGAGCCTTAGTATAAACCCCCGTAATTAATTTCTTTACCCTCCTATACGCTAAGAACGAGCGGCGGGAGTATAAAACACTCAGGAGACTCAGTCTGAAGTTTTAAAAATAATCAAAATTAGCCCGCAGGGCTGAAAAGCATTTGGCGGCGATTAGCGCCAAGGATTTTCTAAATTCTTTATTTTGGGTTTAGATACTTATTCTAAATACTGAATCTGAATACTAATTCTAAATAACTAAATATAGATTGTATGTCGTTTTCGAAGGGGTGGCCCCTCGATAAAGAGGGGGGTGCCAGTCAAAAACGAAGGATAGTACCCTCGAAAAGGAAGGGGGTTCCAGTCATTTTCGAAGGGGGTACCCTTCAAAAAGGAATTTCATCATTTTCACCATTTTCGCCCACTTTTGGGAGGTAATTCGGGGCAAAAGGTGCTTTTTGGTTGTTTTTCAACTCTTCTATTTTATTAATTTCAATCTTAATCTCTTCGATCTTATTGATTTCAGTTTGGTCTTTTTTGATCTTATCAATAAATTTTGATGTTTGATCAATTACCTTGCCTTTAGAAATAATTAATAATGGCACTGTAAATGCAGTCCTCCAGTTTAATTCGCCGTATCTTATAACTAATTTAGCTTTGATAAGCCGCGCAATGCTCGCGCTTACAGCTTTTTCGCCTCTCCGAACGACCGCTCCCAGAGTGGCAATACTAGGCCACGCTGTTTTCTTTTCACTGTTCATGTAATTCAGTAGAATCATATAAATCACAACATCCAGCGGTTTGATTGCGCCCGAATTAATTAAAATAATAATCCGCGCGGGGACTTGGATAAAATTATCGCCCCCAAAGCGCGCTTCTAGTTTAGAATTTTCATTGATTTTTGCGCCGTTTTGTCTGGATTCTGTGCTCATGCGGCTTGAAAAATGCGTGAGTTATAGCATGATGCAAGTAAATGTTGGGATAATGTTTTTAATCTGATAGAAAGGATTATAATTATAATCGTGGGAGAAATAAATTTGACCCTCCCCCCGCCTATTCTCCACAAATTGCGCAAAAGATTTTCAATAATACGGGGGCTAGTTTGTCAATTAATTTCACACCTGATTTTTCGCGTGTAAATATTTACATGGAAATAATTCTATCAAAATACAAGTCAAAACAAGTTGCCCGCGCAGCGCTCTTCGAAATCTGCAAAAATCAAGCCACTTTTAGCTTCGCGCAGGTCAAACCCTATCTCGTCGCGCGGATGGTGGACCCGGTTTTTTATGAGACGATCGAGAAAGCTGTCTTAGCCCCGTTCCTAGCGCAGGGTCTCGTCGAGCAAACGGGGGAAATAGAAATTCATAATAATAAATCTTATTCTATATACAAAAGCCTGATTTCTAAATAATATAAAGCAGTTTATGCATATGTAAAAATAGGAAAACTTGCTTTCTAATATAGCGCCACCGCCCCAGCTAACAAGTTGGGGTGTTTTGTTTGTATGTGTATGTTGGTGGCAACAAATCTGGATTCGGTTTGGTGGGCTTGTGGTGGAATGGTTGAATTCAATCTCATATAAAAACAATATCACTTAAAATATTTTTGTGATAGAAAATAAAAAGTTGCGCTATCCGCAAAAAAAACTTGCACGAGTGTTTTGGTCTCGCATTGTCACGGCGTGCCTAGTGCATTTTGCATTGGGGGTTATCTCGAATTAAATACTAATTCTTTGTGATTATTAATAATCAAGTCCAAGGCGAGGCAGATACAGCTTCGTCCGACCAGAAACGCAACCCTAAAACAAGAAAGGAACCAGCAGGTGAAACAGTGCTTAAAAGTGTGAAAAATGAAAAAATAATAAACATCTGGAACCATCCAGTCACAATAAACCGCAACGGCTTTAAGTATAAATCTTTAAGCTGTTGGTCAATTAATCCGTTCGTGGGGTGTCAGCATGCCTGTAGGTTTTGCTACGTGCCCAGTGTCTCGGTCAACAAGCTCAAGGGGCAGCTGGTGGGGCTTGGGGTCGATGACCCAGATGAGCAGTGGGGGCAGTACGCTTTCCTGCGGGTCTGGGATGAGAGGGCATTCCTGAGTTCGGTTCGGGCCGCCGAGAAGACGCCAATCGGTGAACTCAATGCCGATGGGAATCGGGCAGTGATGTTGTCCACAACGACGGATGCCTACCAGACGTTGAGGGGTGAGAATCCGGTTCAGACCTCAGCCTTAAATTCTCAGGCTAGGGTGATGGTTCGAAGGATGCTTGAGCTGATCCGCGATCACTCGACCTTGAACGTGCGAATCTTGACGCGAAGTCCGCTAGCGCGGGAGGACTTTGATTTGTACCGAACGTTTGGGAACCGCCTGTTGTTTGGGATGAGCATCCCGACCCTTGATGATCGTTTGGCGCGACTGTACGAGCCGAAAGCTCCGGCCCCGTCGAGAAGGTTGGAAACTTTGCGGCTGGCAGCTGCGAAGGGGATTCCGGTCTACGCGGCAGTGGCCCCGACTTATCCAGAGCAGGGTGAGGCGGAGTTAGCGGCGGTTCTTGGTGAGGTCGGTCGTTTGAATCCCGTCACCATCTTCCATGAGCCGATCAACCTAAGAGGTGGCAATATCGACCGCATGCGGAAAGAGGCAGAGGCGATTGGTTTGCCTTTTCGGGGTGATGTTTTTGAAAACACTGAACGTCGGGTGGAGTATGCGATAGGGCAGTTACGAGCCGCTGAGAAGGTAGCGAACCTGCTCGGTCTCGCGGACCGTTTCCACCCATGGCCGGATGAGTCGTTGGGGACTCAAAAACAGCGGCGAGAGCGAGGAGCAGAGCACTCTGCTTGGTTGGATCGGTGCTGGGGACGGATTAGCGCATGGCCCTGCGCCAACGAGGAAAGGATGGTAGCCTAAACATGAGCGTTTTCAGTAACACGGTGGTTGGTCACCCAGCCCCAAGTCATCTCGGCGGTGTTGCAGCAGCTCAACAGGTTGAAATCATCGCCAAGCAGCATGACCGGTTTTTGAACCGCGCCCATCCACCTGCCCGTCTTTCTGCGACTGACGCGGCTGAAATCCTTGGTTTCCATGAGGACGACATGTCGATCTTGGTTAGGGAGAAACTATTGTCGCCGCTTGGTAGTCCGTCGCACAACTCAGTGAAGTATTTCGCCTTGGTGGACGTGGCTGCTTTGGGCGGCAACGTTGAACGCCTGTCGATGGCGACAGAGGCGATCTATCTGCGAAATCGGTGTAAGGCCAAGTCGAAGAAAAACGCCTAGGTTGGGTCGCTTGAATTGACGCCGATTCATTCGGAGGTTTACCGGAAACTGGCAGAGAGACTAAATGCCCCACTTCAGCTTCGGCTGAGGTGGGGTTTTCTGTGTTGCTGGTTGCTTGAGAGGTCTCTTGCCGGTTTGGGTGTCTGAGAAATGGTTGCCACGCTTTTTGCCACTAAAGAGTGCGAAAGAGGCGAGTGGAAAGTGAGAGTGATTGGTTGAAAACCCCGCAATAACGGCTAAAAAGAGTCTGTCCGAGGGCTTGAATAGTGCAATCCCGACAGTCGGCTCCACTCTTTGAAATCAAGGGCTCAGTTAATTTTTGCGCTCTTGGATTTCACTCTAAAGAAGGTGCCTGTCCCAGATTTGGCAGCGACTTCCGCCTTCAACCCGTCCGTGTTGCGCTGCGATTTTTTTCAACCCGAGACATACGACCAGAAGTTCACCGCCTTGGCCCATTCGTCGGATTCGTCCACCCAACGCAACCAGCGGCGTGCTGGATGACCTGTATCACGGTCTATCTGCGCGAAGCTGCTTCCAATAGGCTTTGGCGAATTCCTCTCCAAGCAGGAGTGTGCCCTTCGTGCCGAAATGCGTGCGTTGGTGGGGGAGTTGCGATGTGGTGACCATGATGACCCCGGTTTCGGACTGGGCCATGGCGCGAAGCGCTCCGTTGATTTCATCCGAGTTCTTCCAGATGGCTGCGGGATGCTGCTCAGAGATGAACCACGGTAGGTTGGGGGGCTTGAAATCCCGACGAACCTGAGAAATGCACCGCTGCATCCAGACGGCGTAGTTTTGTCGGTAGGGGGTGAAGTAGGTGTCGTTCTCCCCGGTGTGCCAGAAGACTCCTTCCAAGGTGCACTCGTGGCCGCGTCGGGCTAAATCCTCCAAGGCTTCACGAACGAAGGTGGAGAATTTGGGGTAGAGGTTGCGGTGGGCCTCGGGTGAGCCATCGGGCGACCAGTCCGGCCCTTGCGCACCGCTGTGGGTAAATTTGACGACCGCAATGGTGTCCTCGGTGTGGAGTGTTCGCCGAAGGTATGCTCCGAAGCTGAGTTCCGGGCCGAAGTTGCCGAGACGATCCACCGGACCCAGCGCTTCCCAGTTCTGTGAAGATTGAGTCCCTCCACCCAACGAGTACCGGAACAAAATCTCCTTTTGGGGCTGGGTCAGATTCTCAAATCCAGGGGTCTGTGGGATTTGTGCGACGAAGGCGTCTTCTCCTTCCATGTTGCGCTGGCCAGCCAGTACGAAGAGTCGAACGCGACTTTTCTTTCTCAGTACTGGCGGGTTGGATTTGACCCGGTCTGTCTCGGAAGCAACCGGAATCCCGACGGTAGCAAGATAGGCGTCGGCAAACGCTTCGCCCAACTGCAGTTGGCCTTGGGTCCCGAAGTGGTAGTGAGGTTGCCCACTGTCCATGACGTCAAAGGCAAGGTGGGAAGTGGGCACCCAACGCAGCAGCGGGTCTGCCTTCAGCACGGCATCCTGCTGTTGCCGAAGAATGGCCAAATTGCGCCGATGATCCATGCCCCAAATTCCCTTCTCGCTGACCTCTGCGATGAACCATCTCAGATGGGGCGACTGAAGGTCCTGACGCAGCCGAGCGATGAGATCTGTGAGTCCCCGCGCATATTGTCGGTTTAACTTCGGGTCGAGCATGTCGTTTTCGCCCTGATGCCACAGGACTCCCTCCAGTTGGTAACGCACACCACGACGATCCAGCTCCTGCAGAGTTTCCCGAACGAGTTTGAGCGTTCTGGGGTAGAGTTTTTGTCCGTTGGTGGGTGCTGCCGGATTCCAATCGAAAGCCACCGTCGTTCCGCCAATGGCCGACTTGATGATGGCGAGAGGAGCTGCCCCAGACCGTTTTAGCTTCCGGGCAAAGGTGATTTCCGAACCGAAGGATTCGCCGGGTGCCAGCGTTCTCCAGAGAGCCGGTACCCTCGAGTCCTCCGTGGGCAGGGAAGCGAACAGAACATCGGATTGAGGCGCACCCGCGCCCTTGAAAACGGGGTAATCGTCGATGCGGTTGGCGTGCGCATCAGCACCCTCCATGTTCGACTGTCCCGCCAGCAGGAAAACCTTGATGGTTTTGGACGAATTGGTTTTGGACGAAGCGGCGGCAAAGATCCGTTCGTCACCGGCCATGAAGGTCAACGCGATGAGCAGCCGGAAGCATCCCCAGAAAAGGCGCGACATGAATTCAGCGTTGATGGGGTGACGCCGAAAGCAACCGGATTCGCGAAAGCCAGTCCTCAACCCTCACCGGCCAACGCATGAGCCTGGATGACTGGAGACTCCAACCAACGCTGCGCTTATGGCTGTGTTCGGGTCTCACGCTCAATCGCTGCGTCGAGCCATCGCGTCCGAGCGACCACCCATTCCTTCATCTGAGCGACATCCTCAGTGAAGGCCAGTGACCCTGAGTTGCTTCCGCGAATTGGACTCCATCGCTTTTCGTTGCGCTGAGCGGCAGGTCCGAAAACGCGGACATTTTCGTCGATCATTCGATGCAGGTTCTCGACCGAAAACTGCCGCTTCCGAAGGGAGTTCCATCGGGCTGCGTACTTCTGCCGGTAGCCCGGGTTGCTGAGAAGCCGGTCGAAGAGATTGTTTGAAAGCCAAAACGTTGGCTCGACTGGCGAACCTTCCCAGTTGCGGCCGAAAGTTGCGTCGTAGTCCCACGGCACAAAGAAAAACTTCGGATGAGGATGCGCCTCCGTGATGGCATCCCGACCCAAGATAAAGTTCTTATCGATGCCATCCATGTTGCTCGTCAACAGCACCAAGAGGTGGAAATCGATGGCATTGCCAGTGTCCAAACGCGAGTCGATGCCAACCTTCTCATTGAAAAAATCCTTATCGGTTGATTCGGAAACAAACTGATTCAACTCGTCGAGAGGGGTCCAAAGCTCCCGCTCTTCCGGATTCGGCTCCCGTTGTTCATAACCCGTGTGCCCCGACTGCCTGAAATTCGCCTCGTGGTCGATGGCCTTGTAAATGACGCTCGGAATCTTCGAGGGACGTCCCTTGGGGGCAAATCCCAAGAGCGAGCCGTCCACCCGCTCCATCAACAAGTAGGCTCCGTGGTAGTGCCCGTTCAGCATCACCTCGACAAAGCGAGAGGACGATGCCGGCCGATTGTTTCCAGGGGATGCCAGCGATTGAAACAGGTCGTAGGATAGTTTGTGCCTCATCATCGAGCAGTCGATGTAGGCGGCGTTCAGAACCCACTGGCGCCCTGAATGCAGCCCCAACCAAGGTGTCGGCGCGTCCAAACTCAAGGCGAACGACTTCTTCTCGTACGCTTGGGACGACGCTCCATGAAACTTCACCTGCGCCTTCAAAGTTCCCACCGTGTTGGTGTGTCCAAGCCCGCCTTCCAGCGCATTTGTTGGCATCCAGCCAACCAAGCACGGAACCTTCGTCGTCGATTGAATCTCTTGAAGTGAGCGCAAATCCAAAACTGGAAGCTTCAACTCTGAAACACCTTCGGCCGTTGCATAATCCCACCCCAAAACGGCCCAAAAAATCAAAAGCAGTTCGCGCCAGCGGTGAGGTTTCATGGCTGGTAGGGACCCCTCATGCGCAGTCGGTATTCATCGCGCCTGTAGAATGACCGGCTGTTGGAGCTTCTTCAAACAGGCCAAAACCCAATGATTGCTGCTGTAAACCGGTTCAATCACGGATCCGAATCGGAGGTCCCTCACGATTTCTACGGTCCTCTAGAGCGAAGCTTTGGATGATCAGGCGAAAGCAAAGCATCCCAATTCTAATTTTTTGGTCACACGAACGCCCCTCTATAAAACAGCGTCAATCCTTAGGAAAAACTCAACAAACAAGGGGATTACCCGGGGTGATTCACGGACCTCTCCTGAGGCGATTTTAAACTTTTTTCCAAAAAGGTATTGTCAGTCTGAAGGGCATGGGCTTAACTGTTCTCGTTCTTACGAACAACGCGATTCAAAAGGTCGCTGAGTTCATCAGCAAATCAGGTTGAAGCTGAAAAAATCTTCAACCACATTTTTCGTCGCCTGAAAGGGTGGTTTTTCATCGAAAGGTGAGAAAATTACTAGTGTAAACAGCAGATTGATCAACCAAATGTTGATTAAGCCTGAAGTTCACATTTGAAGCGAAAATGAAACTTGGGCTGGAAATAAGCTCTCACTGAGAGCGGTTCATTGAAAATTGAAATGCACGATGAGTGAAGAGCCCGGCAGCTGAGCAATCGGCTGCCACAAAAATGCTCTTGGAGTAGACTGGCTTGGTAAAACAAGCTGAGAAGAAACAAGGGTTAC
>JARXAF010000133.1 GCA_029865985.1 Verrucomicrobiota bacterium | reverse complement strand
GTTGGCCGGCGGGTTGGTGGAAGCCTTCGGCGGCATCGTCGCGGAGGTTTTGGATGCCCCCTTTGGCAGGAGCCCGTAGCGCTTCATCAGTTCCTGACTCATCGGCATGACATTCGGTGCTATTGCCTCTGGGAAGGGATTGTTGGTCGACGACGACGGTGGAACCGGGGATGTGGGCTCGGTTTTAAGGAGAAGGCTTCGGACCAACTCCTGGACCATCAGGAAGCGGCGGTGGCTTCCGACCAGGGGCTCTCTTTGGAAAATCTGCGCCAGATTCTGCGACATCCACCGGAAGCCCCGTTGCCGGAGGATCGTATCCACCAATTGCTCGGGGGACGGCCGATCGGTGATCCCCAGGGGAAGCAGATACTCCCGGGTGAAATTGCCCTCCCTTTCGGCTTTCGCGGCGTATTGGATGAACCGTTCGCGCTGGTTCTTGAGCATCGAAAGCTGATCGTAGTTGGCCCGTTCCCGGCTCAGGCCGACAAGCAGCAGGCCCCCCAGCAGCAGCGTCAGCAATAGGGCTCCGCTCAGTCGACCCCACTGAAGCCACACCGCGGATCCCGTGCTCCGAAGGCGTTGGGCATTGAGGCGCGAGTTTCGAACAAGGAAACCCACCCAGATCCCACCGATGACGATCGCCCCGAATTGGGTGATCGATCGGAGGTTCGGCCCCGTCGGTAGCCACGCGGGTGGCATCTGATTCAGGAGGGCCGGATCACTCAATCGATCGAGATCCGTCCAGAGCCACAGATTGCCCCAGTACTGGTCGATCACCGTGACCACGCCCCAGGCCGTCAGCGCGCCGGCCGCGCCCAGGCTCGCCAACAACAGGGTCGTCAGGGCCACGGCCTTCATGCTGCTTTGGCTGACGGAGGAGGCGTAGAGGCTTGTTGCAAAGAGAGCGACCAAGGCCATCGCGTAGACAGCGATCGGTTGCCGCTCCGTCTGGCCGAAGGTGGCGTCCAAGGCCTCGGCGTCGAAGCCCAACCAGACCAAGGCGGCCGGTAGAACCAGGCCCAGGGTCAGGGCCAATGCCGTGGCCACGCCCACCTTGATCTTCCACTGGCGCGCCATCGGGATGGGTTGGGTCCATTGCCATTCCAAGGTGCCCAAGACACGTTCCTCGGCGATAGCGCTGGCTCCCGTGGCGAGTAAAACGAAGGTGCCGAAGATACCGGCGTATAGGGTCACTGTGTAGGGATTGGCCGCGGCCACTCCCCACTCGCTTTCAGGAGCCCACTTGCGAATGAGGAGGCTCAGCCCCCAGAACCCGATCAGGATGCCCGCGATCAGCCAGGGCACGACATGCAGGCGAAGCTCCTTGCGGATGAGTTGTGCGGTCGAGGGCTTTCCGAGCCATCGACGGCCGATCCATCCATCCCAGGCCCCGGAAAGCGCATAGAGTCCGGGAGTCGAGCCTCCACCGGCTCCGCCCTCGCGCCATTCCAGTCGTTTAAACACCCGCCAGCTCGCCAGGGTCATCGCACCGAGGTAGATCACGCTGCCGGCCCAGAGCAGTGACTCCTCCGCGCTGCTCCGATCTGCGGTCGGATGGAGCCCGGCAAGGTAAACTGACAGCAGAGTTTGAAGGATCAAGTAGAGTGCCATCCCCACCGCTAGGGTGAAGACGAAGCCCGCCAGAGTGCTCCGGCTGACTAAGGTGAAGAACGGGGCGGAGCCCAGGCCCAAGATCATGGGGCCCAAGAGCAAGGCCAAGAACAGCGGTTCGCGAGTGTTGGAGCGACTCGTGGTGAAGAAAAAGATCACGGCAGCCACTCCCGCAATCCCACCGGCGACTCCGAGTTTCTCACGATAGAGATCGCCACGGCTCCGGGGTTGCACCAGCCATTGGCCCAGCGTGCGGTGTTCGAACTCGCTGCCGAATGCGTTGGCGCAGATCCAGAGGCAGGCGAGGGCGTACGCCAGGGCTGCAAAGACGGAGAGAACTCCGAACCCCCTCAGCTGCGCGGACATGGCATTCACGGCTGCGGCCAGGAACGCGAGGCTGGCTCCGGGCATCTGAGCCCAAATCTCCATCTGGAGACTCGGGTTTGTCAGCAATCCACTCCATTTCACCAGCAGGACCAGCACCGTTCCGATCACGGCCCAAGAGGCTAGACTGGGCTGCAGGAAGTCTGGCTCCAAGGTCTCGGGGGCCATCATCCAGCCCAGCCATTGACCGGCCGCTGGAGCCATTACCAATAGCATCAGCGGTATCAGCCGGGCCCAGGGGCTGCGCCAGAGAATTCTCGCGGCGATCATGGCCGACCTCCCGATTTCGCCACTGCCATGAAGATCTCCTCCAAGGTCAGGGAAGTCACCGTGAGGTCGCGGCCTCCTAGGCTCTCCAAGCGCTGGCGCATCGGGCCCGGGTCGCCTTCGATCAGCACCTCCAGGGTCCGTCCACGGCGTCGGATGGTACGCGCCCCGGGCAGGGCCGAGTCGGGCGGTGGGTCTTGGGCGAACTCCGCTTGCATGCGCAGGAATCGCGACCGGGCCTCGTCGGCGTCGGTGGTCATCACGGCCTTGCCGGCATCCAAGATGGTGAAGCGGTCGATGAGCCCTTCGAACTCGCTGATGAGGTGCGTGGAAACGAGCACGGTGCGCTCCCCGGGATCGGCGTCTTGATAGGCGCCGATGACCGTCTGGATGAACTCCCGGCGGATTAGCGGGTCGAGGCCCGAGGTCGGCTCGTCGAGCACCAGCAGCTCGGGCTCGGCAGCGATGGCTCCGATCAAAGCCAACTGCGTGCGCTGGCCCTTGCTCAGCCCGCTGGTGGGCGCGGCGGGATCGAGTTGGAAGCGCTCCAGCAGGCGGCGCTCAAGGTCCGGGTTCCAGCGCGGTCGGAAACTGGCCAGGTAATCGAGCGCCTCGCCCACGCGCATCCACGGATAGAACGCGACGAAGTCGGGCACGTAGGCCAGGCGGGCCTTCACGGCCTCTTCTTCACGCACCGGATCCAGCCCGAAGACCCGGATCGTTCCCTGCTGCGGGCGCAGCAAGTTGAGCAGGCACTTGAGGGTGGTGGTCTTGCCGGCGCCGTTCCGCCCGAAGAAGCCGTAGCAGCGGCCCCGTTCCACGGTCATGGACAGGCCGTGAACCGCATCGGTGCGGTCGTAGCGGAGGCTCAGGTCGCGGATCTCGATGGCAGGAATGCTCATAGGGGGCGTCGGTTCGAAGGTCGGAGATTCAGTGGCTGGCGAAGTTGCTGGCGATGGGGGCGGGAGAACTCAATCCCGCGGGGCTTGATGATCTTTTTGGCGCAAGGATCGGCCCGGGTCACTGGCCCGGTGCGGGGTTGGCCGGCGGGTTGGTGGAAGCCTTCGGTGGCATCGTCGCGGAGGTTTTGGACGCCCCCTTTGGCAGGAGCCCGTAGCGCTTCATGAGTTCCTGACTCATCATTGGCACCGGGGCCGGGGTCGGGGCCGCCGATTCCGGCGATGCGGGATTGGTTGATGGCGTCGGGGATGGGGTCCCGGGCTGCCGCTGGGGCGCGAGTCCATAGCGCAGCATTAGTTCCCGACTCATCGGCATCGGCTGTAGGGCCGGGGATTCTGATTCCGGGGAGGGTGCGTTCGTCGCCTGCGTCGTGGGCCCCGGAGACGTCGATTGGGTCTGAAGCCCGTAGCGTCGGGCTAACACTGGATCCATCAGGAAGCGAGGATTGCTTCCGACCACAGGCTTTCTTTGGAAATGCTCGATGAAATTCTGCGACAGCCATCGGAATCCCTGCTGCCGGATAAGTGCATCCACCAACGCCTCGGGGGACGGTCGGTTCGTGATCCCCAACGGGCTGAGATACTCCGGTGTGAACTTGCCCTCTTGCTCTGCTTGGGTGGCTAACTGGATAACATCCTCGCGCATGGATTTTAATGATGAAAGCTGATCGTAGTAGCCCACCTTCCAGCCCAAGCCGACGAGCAGCAAGCCGGCCATCCCCAGGCCTCCGCTAAGCCGTCCCCACTGGCGGGACACGGTGGGCCACCCCATCCGCAGGCGTTGAGCATTGAGCTGCGTGGATCGAACCACGAACCCGATCCAGATCATGCTTATGATCATGGCTCCGATACCGGCCCCTTGTTCGAAAGTCCTCATATACGGAAGCCATCGGGGCCGTGTCCGGTTCAAGAACGCCGGATCCGTCACTCTGTCCAAATCCTGGAAGACCCACCGGTTTCTCAATCCATCAGCAAGGGTTACATCCACCGCAAAAAACGTTAGGATGCCGACCGTCCAGAGGCTTGCCAACAGCACGGGCGTCAGGGCTACGGCCTTCATGCTGCTTTGGCTGACGGAAGAGGCGTAGATGCTTGCTGCGAACAGGGCGGCCAAGGACAAGGTGTAGACGGCGATGGGTTGCCAATCTGGCTGGCCGAAGGCGGTGTCCAAGGCCTCGGCGTCGAAGCCCAACCAGACCAAGGCGGCCGGCAAGATCAGCCCCAGGGTTAGAGCCAACCCCGTGGCAATGCCCACCTTGATTCTCCACTGGCGCGCCATGGAGATCGGTTGGGTCCATTGCCACTCTAAGGTGCCGAGCACCCGTTCCTCGGCGATGGCGTACGCTCCCGTGACGAGGACCACGAAGGCCCCGAAGATACCGGCGAGTAGGGTCACTGTGGAGGGATTGGCCGCGGCCACTCCCAACTCGCTTTCGGGAGCCCACTTGCGAACTAGCAGGCTCAGCCCCCAGAGCCCCACGAGGATGCCCGCCACCAGCCAGGGCACGACATGCAGGCGAAGCTCCTTGCGGATGAGTTGTGCGGTCGCGTGCTGTCCGAGCCAGCGACGGCCAATCCATCGATCCCAGGCCCCGGTGAGGGCATGGAGACCCGGTGCCGAGCCTCCTCCGGCGCCGCCCTCGCGCCATTCCAGTCGTTTAAACACCCGCCAGCTCGCCAGGGCCATCGCACCGAGGTAGATCACGACGCCGGCCCAGAGCAGCGCTAGCTCCTCGCGGCTCCGATCGACAAGGTCCGGATAAACCCGGGCATGGTACACATCCAGCAGGGTTTGGAGGACCAAATAGAGGGCCATCGGCACCGCCAGGGTGAAGACGAAGCCCGCCAGGGTGCTGCGGCTGATCAAGGTGAAGAACGGGGCGGAGGCCAGGCCCAGGATCAGGGTGCCCAAGATCAAAGGCAAGGTATGCAGGTCACCCGCCATGGATCGATTCGTGGTGAGGAAAAAGATCAAGGCAGCCGTTCCCGCAATCCCACCGGCGACCCCGAGTTTATCACGATAGAGATCGCCACGGCTCCGGGGTTGGACCAGCAATTGCCCCGCGGTGCGGTGTTCGAACTCGCTGCCGAAGGCGTTGGCGCAGATCCAGAGGCAGGCGAGGGTGTATGCCAGGGCTGCAAAGACGGAGAGACTTTCGAACACCCCCAGTTGCGCGGACATGGCATTCACGGCTACGGCCAGGAACGCGAGGCTGGCTCCGGGCATTTGGGCGCTGGTCTCCATCCGGAGAATCGGGCAGGTCAAGAGCCCACTCCATTTCACCAGCAGGACCAGCAACGTCCCGATCACCGCCCAAGGAGCTAGACTGGGCTGCAGGAAATCCAGCTCCAAGGTCTCGGGGGCCATCATCCAGCCCAGCCATTGACCGGCGGCTGGAGCCATCACCAATAACATCAGCGGTATCAGCCGGGCCCAGGGGCTGCGCCAGGGAATTCTCGTTGCGATCATGGCCGACCTCCCGATTTTGCCACTTCCATGAAGATCTCCTCCAAGGTCAGCGAACTCACCGCGAGGTCGCGGCCGCCCAGGCTTTCGAGACGCTGGCGCATCGGGCCCGGGTCGCCTTCGATGAGTACCTCGAGGGTCCGTCCGCGGCGTCGAATGGAACGTGCTCCCGGCACGGCCGAGTCGGGCGGTGGGTCTTGGGCGAACTCCGCCTGCACGCGCAGGAATCGCGACCGGGCCTCGTCGGCGTCAGCGGTCATCACGGCCTTGCCGGCATCCAAGATGGTGAAGCGGTCGATGAGCCCTTCGAACTCGCTGATCAGGTGCGTGGAAACGAGCACGGTGCGTTCTCCGGGATCGGCGTCTTGATAGGCGCCGATGACCGTCTGGATGAACTCCCGGCGGATTAAGGGGTCGAGGCCCGAAGTGGGTTCATCGAGCACCAGCAGCTCGGGCTCGGCGGCGATGGCCCCGATCAAAGCCAACTGCGTGCGCTGCCCTTTGCTCAGCCCGCTGGTGGGCGCGGCGGGATCGAGCTGGAAGCGCTCCAGCAATCGTTTCTCGAGGTCCGGGTTCCAGCGCGGTCGGAAACTGGCCAAGTAATCGAGCGCCTCGCCCACGCGCATCCACGGATAGAACGCCACGAAGTCGGGCACGTAGGCCAGGCGTGCCTTCACGGCCTCTTCTTCACGCACCGGATCCAGCCCGAAGACCCGGATGGTTCCC
>JARXAF010000131.1 GCA_029865985.1 Verrucomicrobiota bacterium | reverse complement strand
GCGCGAGGGGATTTGTTGTTCGCTTCCAATGCTCGCTGCGGCCCTGACCCGCTGCCGCCGGTGACCTCTTCGGTCATGGATGAGCCATTCGCCGGGCGACGGAAATGCCCTGGGGCTTCAAGTCGCTGAGGTGTCGTTATTTCAGCGGCCGGGCTTTTGCGGCTTCGAGGGATCGGAGGACACCGCAGAGGGCGTCGAGGCGCGGGGTCGGGACTTTGGCTCGGCGGGCCTCGCGCTGGGGTTCGTAGAAAATGGCGTCGAGTTCCATCGGACGGTCCATCTCGAAGTCGACCACCGTGGACGGTCGGTAGGCTCCCATGGAGACGGTGCGCACCAACTCCGCGTCGGCGTGGGCGGGGTCGATGGGATGGCCCAGGGCCGTGGCCACGGCGATGGTTTCGCCCATGAGGTCGCGGGCGATGGCGCGCCAGGCGGGCGTCTCGAGAACGTCCTTTGCGGTGAGCGCCCGACCCAGGGGCTGCCCCGGTTGCCACCGCCCACACGAGACATTGTCGAGGCCGGCCGAACCGGCGACGCCGAGGCCGTTGAAGGGGATGTTCCAGACGAGCTTGCGCCAGCGGGCTTGCAGCAGGTCAGGGCAGACTTCACAGGGAATGCCCGCCGATTCCAACACGGCCGCTAGGGAATGGGTGCGCTCAGTGGGAAGGCCACCATGTTCGCCCAGCAAGATGGTGCCGAGGTCGATGTGGCGGATCCGGCCCGGGGCCGTGCGGTTGAGGCTCACCAAGCACAGCCCACCCAAGACCTGCTCAGGCGATACGATGCGGGCCAGGGCGTCTTCGTTGCCGAGGCCGTTCTGAAGCGTGAGCACGGCGGTTTGCGGACCAACCCAACCGGGAACCAGCCGGGGGAACTCGCCATTGGCCGTGGTCTTGAGGCCGATGAGGACCAGGTCGACCACGCCCGCGGAATCGGGCACGCGGATGCACTTCGGCCGGGCGTGGAACTCGCCGCCCCGGTCGCTGACGACTTGGACGCCGTCGCGGGCGACCACCTCGTGGTCGGCCCGCAGTTGGAACCACACCTCGTGTCCAGCGCGGGACAGCAGGGCGCCGTAATAGCTGCCCAGTGCCCCGCAACCGATGACGGCGATCTTCATCGCAGAATAGAGACAGCCGGGAAACTCACAGGGCTGCGACGATGGCCGCACCCATTTCGCGGGTGCCGACGCGCCGGGCTCCGGTCTCGCTGGCCGAGAAGATGTCGCCGGTGCGCAGGCCCTGATCGATGGCCTTGCCGACCGCGGCATCCACGGCGTCGGCCGCCGCATTGAGCCCGAAGCTGTAGCGCAGCATGAGGGCCACGGAGAGGATTTGGGCGATGGGGTTGGCGAGATCCTTGCCGGCGATGTCCGGGGCGGTGCCGCCGGCGGGCTCATAGAAGCCGAAGGTTTGCTGACCATTCGTCGCACCGAGGCTGGCGCTGGGCAGCATGCCAAGGGAACCGGCCAGGGCGGCGGCCTCGTCGCTGAGGATGTCGCCGAAGAGGTTCTCGCAAAGCACCACGTCGAACTGGGTCGGCCTCAGCAGCAATTGCATGGCGCCGTTGTCGACAAACATGTGCTCGAGGGCCACATCGGGAAATTCAGGGGCGATACGGGTGACCACCTCGCGCCACAGCACGCCGTTTTCCAGCACGTTGGCCTTGTCGATGCTGGTCAGCTTCTTGCGGCGCAACTGGGCGGCCTTGAAGCCGACGCGGGCGATGCGCTCGATCTCCGAGGTGGTGTACACCATGGTGTCGATAGCGCGGGTCTGGCCGTTGCCGAGGTCTTCGGTCTTCTTGGGCTCACCGAAGTACAAGCCGCCGGTGAGTTCACGGACGACCAGGATGTCGATGCCGTCGCCCTGACGCTCAGGGCGCAGCGGGCAGGCATGAGCCAGGGCCTTGGGCAGACGCACCGGACGGAGATTGGCGAAGAGGCCGAACTCCTTGCGGATACGCAGCAGGGCGGCGCGCTCGGGGCGCTGTTCCTTCGGGATGGTCGGGTCGCGGTCGGGCAAGCCCACCGAGCCGAACAAAATGGAATCGGAGCGGCGGCACAGCTCGAGCGTGGCGTCGGGCAGGGCCTTGCCCGCGACGTCGATGCCGGCCCAGCCGACGGGCGCCTCGGTAACGTCGAACTTCAGGGAAAACTTCTCGCCCACGGCACGGAGGACGCTCAAGGCCTCCCGCATGACTTCAGGGCCGATGCCATCGCCAGCCAGCGCGGCGATCCGATAAGTATTGGAACTCATGTGCGAGGCGCAGTGTGTGAAGAGCAGGCGGCTCGGGAAAGCGCGTTTATGGACCCGCAGTAAAATCGATACCCGGGCGGTTCAACGGGTGACGGAACCCGGGTGCCAATTTCGAAGGATGCGAGCCAAGTCGTCGGTCCGGCGCCGGGCGGCCTCGCCCGTGGGATGCACCAGCGAATCGGCGTAGTCTTCGCGCCGCGTGTTCACGCCCATCGACGGATCCGGAAGGATGGGCACGATGCGGCCCACATCCTCAAGGAACCGCTGGTGGGCTTCCACCATGGCCGGGCGGTCCGCTTCAGATCCGTAGAACCACGGAATCGCATAAGCCACCGACACGCCCTTCCGGTCGCATTGGGCCTTCAGATCGGCGAGCCAGGCCCGAGCCTCCGGCGACAAGGCCACCGGACCCGGACCCGGCGAAGGCACCTCGCGACGGGCGGCCACCTCATGCCAGCCGCCGGGTCGAATCTCGTCGATGCCATAACGGTACCACGGCTGCCGCAGCACCGCCTTGCCGAGCAAGGTGAAGAGGTGCTGACCGCCCGGTCGTAATCCCAGGAGTCGGCTGGGCCATTCCCAAGACCCCGGCTCTTCCCACAATTGCCAGGTACCATTGGCGGCCGCGAGTTGGACGCCGAGCGATTTCCAGTCGATGGCACCGGTTAGGATTCCCGGTTCAATGCTCAGGATCAGAAGGTCGCCGGGACGGGCCCAGTCCATGGCATAACGTCCTAAAAACTTTGCGCCCGCGCCCGCGCCGAGACCCAAATTCAGGACATTCAACCCGTGCGCCTCGCGCATCCGCACCGGATCCATGGAGGTCATGCAGCCCGAACCGCCAACCAGCAACACTCGGTTCGACGGCGACAAGCCCGCCGCCCACGCCCGCTTGGCTTCGTGGACGCGATGAAAGAAACGCACCTCCGGGTTCCACCGGAGCGTGTACACCGCCCCCAATACCCACGCCAGGACCGCTGCCGTCAGCAACGCGAGCGCCAGGCGCGGAACCCGTGAGGGAACGGCCAGTTCAGAAGGCGAAGTAAATGAAGTCATTTTGATCCCCCGGTGCCAACCACACGGTCAGCACCACCAACAGCACGAGCACACAAGGACGCAACAACAGCGAATAGGGTTCGCCGCCACGGCTGAGCGAACGCCACTCGGCCAACAACGTGAGGGCGCACAGTCCCAACGTTCCTCCCAGGGTCACCAGGTCTGCCGCCGTGAAGGAGGACCTGAGAGCCGCCAACGCAGCCGGTCCGTAAGCCGCAGGCTGGGCCAATGTCGCCAGCTTGGCCCACAGTACCGACGGGCTGGTTTCGTAAAAGAAGAGCCAGGAGAAGGCGGCGATGATCACCGTGCCCAACCAGCCCAGCGGTGCCGGGACGCTCACCCGGGCGGTGAGCCGGGCCGCGATCAACCACAGCGCATGCAACCCGCCCCAGAGGACGAAGTTCCAACCGGCCCCATGCCAGATGCCTGAAACGAGGAACACCACGGCCACGTTGAACGCCCAGCCCCGACCACGACCGCCACCCAGCGGAACGTAAATGTAATCCCGGAACCATTGGCTCAAGGTGACATGCCACCGACGCCAGAACTCCGCCGGCCCCGTGGCGCAGTAGGGGCTCAGGAAATTGAGCGACAACCGGATCCCCAGGCACCGGGCGATGCCCACGGCGATGAGGCTGTAGCCGGCGAAGTCGTAGTAAATGCGCAGTCCAAAGATCCCATTGGCCAGCCAGATCTGATAAGCATTGGTGCTGGGTCCCCGATGAAACTGCCCGGCCAAATTGTCGGCCAAGGCACACTTGAAGAAGAGTCCCAGCGCCATCCAGCGGAAGCCCGCATCGATGTCGGCGGCCGACCACCTCAGCCGGAATCCCTCAATTTGCGGGAGCAGGGCGTCACGACGCTCGATGGGTCCAGCCACGATTTGCGGGAAGAATCCAGCGAAATTGAGGAAATCAAACCAGCGAGGCAGCGGCTCACGACGAATGAGCGTGTCCACGGCAAAACCCACCAACTGGAAGGTGTAGAACGAAATGCCCGCCGGAATCGCCACCGTACCCGTCCAAGAACCCGCGCCGCCCCAGACATCCCGCCAAAGGAAGTCCGCGTACTTGTAATACAAGAGCGGCAGCAGTTGCAGCGGCACCACCGCCGCCAAGATCCAACGCCCGTGCGCGGCGGGCCGCCGAGAACCCCAGGCCACGCACGCAAACGTGAACACCGCCACACCCAGATGAATGACGAAGGTCAACCAACTGACCAGACCCAGCAGGACCAATCCGAGGATCAGCAGGAACCACCGATCGAAACGCCCGTCGCGGACCGCCGCCGTGCCACGAAATGCACTGCGGAATCCCGCAGCCACCAACACGGCGGCCAGCAGGCATTCCCAGAAACGCAGGTCAGCAAAGTTCATGGTCCGTGAAGATCGGAGCACGGGCTCCGAGGCGGGATCGTCCCGGCGAGTCCGTTGCAAAAGTGCAGCCGCGTCAAGAGCCCGGAGCGGAACAGGCCGACTGTGGGAAGACTTCCTCCAGAGAATCGGCCAAGGCGGACACCATCCGGCGCAATTGAGTTTGAGTGGTGCAGTAAGGCGGCATCAGGGCGATCACGCTGCCAATGGGTCGGGTGAGCACGCCCCGGCGGGCCATGGCCTCGCACACCCGGATTCCCACCCGCTCCTCCAGCCGGAATGGGGTGCGCTGACGCCAATCCCGGACCAGTTCGATGCCGGCAACCAGTCCCACCCGGCGCACATCACCCACATTCGGGTGTCGCCAGAGGAGATCCAACTCGGTCTGAAATGCCGCCTCGAGAGCCCGACGGCGACTCACCCCGGCCGGGGCCGACAGCAATCCCACACTGGCCAAGGAGGCCGCCGCACCCAGGGCGTTGCCCGTGTAGCTATGCCCGTGGAAAAAGGTCCGGAAATCGGCGTAGTCACCGAGGAACGAATCGAAGATGGCTTGCGTCGTCAGCGTGGCAGCCATGGGCAAGTATCCGCCGGTCAGTCCCTTGGCCAAGGCCAACAAGTCCGGCACCACACCCTCGTGCTGGGTGGCGAAGGCGTGGAAGCGGTCTCCGCTCTGGGAGCCCACGCCGGTGCGTCCGAACCCCGTCATCACCTCGTCGGCGATGAGCAAGGTCCCGTGGCCTCGGGCGATCTCGGCCACGCGAGCCAGCCAACCCTCAGGGTGAGCGATCATCCCGGCCGCACCTTGCATCCGGGGCTCGACGACTAGGCCCGAGAACGGTCGAGTCCGGGCGCGAGCCTGATCGAACACCTTCTCCACACCCGACACGCATTCCCACTGGCAACTCCGATAGGTCCGGGCATCGGCTCGCTCGGGTTGGGCTCGATTGAAGGGACACCGGTAGCACCCGGGTGCGGGAACCGACTCGGTGGGAAACAACAGGGACGACCAAGTCCGATGGAACAAGTCGATTTGCCCCACACTGACCGCCCCGATCGTGTCCCCGTGATACGCGCCCTTCACCGACACGAAGCGCGGTTTGCGAACCAACCCGCAGCGGCGCGTGTGCTCGGCCGCCAGCTTGAGCGCGGCCTCCACCGCCGTGGAGCCATCGTCGGAATAAAAGACCTTAGCGAGCCGGGGCTGCCCCTTCGGCCCCCGAGCCAACCGCACCAATTGCTCGGCCAACTCCGCCGCAGGGCCACTGGCCAGTCCGAGGGCCGAGGTGTGCGCCACCCGATCCAACTGACGTCGAATGGCCGCGTCGATGCGGGGATTCCGGTGACCATGAAGATTGGTCCAAATGGAGGCGTTGGCATCGAGGTACTCCCGGCCCTTCACGTCGCGCAAGACCGCCCCCTTCCCTTCGACCAACACGATGGGCTCGGTGCGCAACCAGTCCTGCATCTGGGTGAACGGATGCCAGACGTACTGGTGATCGAGCTGGGCCAGGCGGTTCATCAGGCGGCGTCTCCGGAAAGGTTGGGAGGCGTCTGGATGCAAGCCCGGTTGAAGGCCTCGTCCAGACAGTCCAGGTCGGCCGCGGTGTGAGCGGCGCTGAAGGTGAGGCGCAGTCGGGCCGAACCCCGGGCCACCGTGGGATAGCGGATGGCGGGCACCCAGACCCCGGCCGCTCTCAGTTGATCCGCCAAGGCCACGGCCGCGGCCTCATCACCCACGCTCACCGGCAAGATGTGACCGACGGACCCTTCGGATGGGACGGAGCCCAACGGCTTTTGGAACGCCCGGTGGACCACACGGGCTCCCGCGGCTGCGACCGATCGCAATTGATGGCGCGCCTGCTCACCGTCTTGGGTGATCATGAGTTCGAGCGCGGCGGTCGCAGCGGCGGCGGCGGCGGGAACGGGAGCCGTGGAGAAAATGAAACTGCGGGCCCGGTTCACCAGGAGATCGATCAACGCCCGCGAACCGGCGATGAAACCGCCGGAAGCCCCCAGCGCCTTGCCCAAGGTTCCCATGCGGACCTCGATCCGCCCGCCCAAACCCAACTGCGCCGCGAGGCCCCGGCCTTCCGGACCCATCACTCCGGTGCTGTGGGCTTCGTCGAGCATGAGCCAAGCCCCGTGGTGATCCTTGAGTTCGATCAGTTCGGCCAGCGGGGACGAATCCCCATCCATCGAGAACACGCTCTCGGTGACCACCAGCACACGCGGCCCGCCGGAATCATTGCGCGACAGGCCCGAGGCCCAACGAAGAATACGGTCCAAATCGTCGAAGTCGTTGTGGCGAAAGACCCGCAGCTTCGCCCCGGAAAGCCGAGCGGCATCCACGCAGCAGGCGTGAACCAGGCGATCGACAATCACCACATCGCCCGGGCCCACGAGGGCCGGGATCGTGCCAGTAGCTGCGGCATGACCCGTGGAAAACCCCAGCGCGGCCTCCGTGCCGAGGAACTCGGCGAGCGTTTCCTCGAGATGGTGATGCACCGCCAATGATCCGCTGATGAGTCGCGATGCGGCCGATCCGGCGCCCCAGTCGGAAACCGCCCGGACGGCGGCCTCCAACACGGCGGGATGCAAGGAGAGCCCGAGGTAATCGTTGCCCGCGAAAGAAACCAACCGGTGTCCACCGGTCTCCAGCACCGACGCCGAGCGATGGTCCACCGGCCTCAGGGATCGCCACAGTCCCTGGGCGCGCACCGCCTCCAAGCGTTGGCGCAGGGTTTCCTCGAACGGCTCGGGCATGGGCGGAGAATGGCCGGAAAGTGCGAGCCGGGTCACGCCCAACGGTGAACCCGGCTGTCGAGCGCGAAGACCTGGCCGGAGATGTTGTGAGTCGTCAGCAGGAAGCCAATGAATCGGGCCACCTCGGACGGATCGTTGATACGCCCGAGCAAATTGGCCTGGGCGTAAGCGTGCATCACCGATGGATCCAACGACTCGGTCATGGGAGTGGGCAGCACCCCCGGAAGTACCGTGTTGATCCGGACATTGTGTGCCGCGAACTCGCGGGCCCACGAGAGCATTAGCCCATTCAGCGCCGCCTTGGAAGCGGCGTAGGCCGCCTGACCCGCGGAGCCCGCCTGACCCGCATGACTGCCGATGCCCATCCAGTGCCCGCCCCCCTGCCCGGCCAGGATCGGCAAGGTGGCCCGAGCCAATCGCCGGGCACCGTCGACATTCACCGCGAAAACCGCATCCCAGTCTTCAGACCGGGACCGGGCCAACAGCGAATCGCAGGTGATGCCCGCCACATGAATCACCGCATCAATCCGGCCCCAGCGCGCCAACGCCGCCTCGGCCGCCTCGGCACAGGAGTCGTCGCAGGTGACATCGAGCGCCACGGATTCGACTCCAGGGAGCACTGCAGGCAATGGAGTTTGGTGCCAGCCCGCCAGCACTCGATGACCGGCCCGGGCCAATTCAGCAACCAGGGCCTGACCCAACCCTCCAGCAGCACCACTGATGAGGATTCCTTGGGAGGATGCGGAACTCATGGCGTGCGTCTCATGGCCGGGATTGCAGCAGACCATTGCGGGGAAATCCACTCCCAGCGGCCGCCAATCATCGTGGCGGCGACCGACCCACGATGGTGGATCAATGCTTCTTCCACCGTCGACACGGAGCCGGCATGCGGAATGACCACAAGGTCGGCCAACGCACCGGTCGAGAGTTCGCCCAAGACCGACTTGAGGCCCAGCGCACGCGCCGGGTTGACGGTCACCTCGGCCAGCATGCACCGCGGAGAAAGCCCCGGATCGTCGGAGGCCAATGTCCGGAGTTCATCAATGAGGGACAAAACCGGAGCCCCGTCGCGGGAGGCCCGCGTGGAGGCTAGGCTGTCGGTGCCGATGCAAATCGGAACGCCAGCCTCCGTCAGCACTTCGCGCTGAAACCGGGGATGACTGAAATACGCATGCGAACGCGGGCAGTGGACCACACTGGCACCACGCGCCGCCAGACGCCGGGCATCGTCGCCCCAGAGGCAGTTGACGTGCACCGCCAAGAGCGGCGCATCGAGCAATCCATGCCGATGCACGTGCTGGACCGGTGAGCCCAATCCGCAGTCGGCGTTGGTACGCTGATTCTCCAGCCACGAGAAGAGCGATCCCCGACGGTACATGAACATGTCAAACTCCGGCTCCGACTCCGCGACATGGCAGGTGATGCGCCAACCATCTCGGCGGGCCGCGTCGGCGACCACCCGGAGGAGTTCGGGAGACGTCGAGTAAGGGGCATGCGGTGAAAGCCCGACGCCGCCCCGGTTCGGAGGCAACGACTTCAGAACCTCCATGGCCTCGGCGAGAATGCGCTCCGGTTCGCGACCTGAACGGATGCCGGTCATCTCCAGAAAGGAAAAGATGCGCAGCGGGGTCGCCGCACGCAGGCCGGCCAACTGATGGGCGCGCGTCTCGATGTTGGCGACGGTGGTCGTTCCAGTCTCCAACTGCTGGCGGGCCCCGAGCAACCAGGAGTCCGCAAACTCGGAGTCCGTCCACTGGGACTTGAGCGTGAGGATGCCCTTGATCCAGTCCGGGAATTCCCGAGGCGGCATCAACAGGCCCGTCATGGCCGTGTAGTCGAGATGACAGTGGGCATTGACCAGCCCCGGAAAGACGGCCACCTCGCCCAAGTCGGTCACCGGGCCCGCGGCGACTTGCCGGATTTCCCGGATCTCCGACCACGGACCGACGGCCCGGATCTGATGCCCGGAAATCCAAACCGCGCCGTCGTGAATCGGCGGCGCGGCGATCGGAACCACCGTTCTGGCTCGCAGGATCAAAGGATCAGGCGGGCTCAACGCGGCGACGTTCCTTCAGGCGGGCAGCCTGCTTGTGTGTCTTGGCTTTGACCTTGCTGTGCCGAGCCCGCAGCTGCGCTTGGAGCTTCTTCACCGTCAGGTCGATGGCCGCATAAAGATCCGACTCACGATCCTCGGCGAACAAATCGTTACCGCGGACACCGATTCGGATCCCGCACTTGTACTGTTTCTCCGGAGAGTGGGCCACGTGGTCCCGCTCCAAGGTGACCCGGGCGTCGATCAACCAGCGGTCAATGTGTTCCAGCTTGTCGATTTGCTGGAGCACATGCTGCTCGATGGCGTCGGTCAGGGTGACATTGTGGGTTGCGAGAATGAACTTCATGCCATTGCCAAGGTGGCGCACGGATGACGGGTTTTCAACCCGACCTTTGTACCGGTTGTCGCACTCGATGAACTGCTACACGGATACAGGCTTCTGAGCGGCTGGCTCGGCACCCGAGGGCTTCTCCCGCTCGAACCATCCGTAGAGCACGGGCAGGACGATCAAGGTCAGCAACGTGGAACTGAGGATGCCCCCGATGACCACCGTGGCCAGCGGGCGCTGCACTTCGGCTCCGGCCCCGGTGGCTACGGCGGTCGGCACGAATCCGAGTGAAGCCACCATGGCCGTCATGAGCACCGGTCGCAGGCGGCTGACCGCTCCGGACAAAACGGCCTCCATCACCCCGAGTCCTTCCTCTCGCAGGCGATTGAAGCAACTCACCATCACCATGCCGTTGAGCACGGCGACGCCACTCAGGGCGATGAATCCGATCGCGGCGGTGATGCTGAAGGGCATACCCCGCAACCACAGCGCCAAGACCCCGCCCGTGACCGCCAGCGGAATCCCAGAATAAATGAGAAGGGCCTGCCGGAGACTCCCAAAGGCCATGAAGACGATGCCGAAGATCAACAGGAGCGTGGACGGCACGACGATCATCAGCCGCGACCGGGCCTCCTGAAGCCGTTTGAATTGCCCCCCAAACTCGATGATGTAGCCATCGGGCAGTGGCACCTTTTCCTCCAGAAGGGCCTGTGCTCTTCGGACCCAGCCCTCGATGTCGGAGGTGTTCAAATTGACCATGAGCGCCACCCGGCGGCGACCACTCTCGTGGCGGATGGGCTGAACCGACTCGAGGGTCATGAGTTCGGCCAACTGGCCCAGCGGCACCATGCCCGACTCACCCACCCGCACCGGCAAGGCCCGGATCTGGGCCTCGTCATTGCGCAAGTCACCCCGAAGCCGCACCACGATGCCGTGAGTGTGGGTCCCATGGGCGAATTGCCCGACTTCCTGACCTGCCAGCGCCACCGAGACCGCCTCATTGAGGGCGCTCGCCGACAAGTTCCGCGCCAAAAGAGCGTCCCGACGCGGGTTCAAAGTCAGCATCGAACTGCGGCCCGCCGTCTCAGGTTCAATTTCGTCATGCCCGGGCAGGGGTTCCAGAAGTTCCTTGATGCGAGCGGCAATGATATCGAGTTGGTCGAAGTCGTTGCCGAACACCTTGATGGACAAGTCGGCCCGGACCCCTTCGAGCATCTCGTTGAAGCGCATCGCGATCGGCTGCGAGGCGATGGCGGTGGTGTTGGTGAACGTGGTCTCGATGTCCTGACGTATGAGATCCACCAACTCATCCTTGGTCGCCGGACGACCGTCGATCTTCCGCCAGGTCTCCCTCGGCGCGTAGGACAGGTAGAAATCCGCCTCATTGGGGGCCATGGGATCGGTGGCCACCTCAGCGGTGCCGATTCGGGAAAAGATATGGGTCACCTCGGGAAAGCGGGATCGGATGCGTTCATCGGTGCGCAATTGATCTTGAACCGAATCGTCGATGTTCTGACCCACGGGTCGGAACAGCGCGAAGGTGGTGGAACCTTCATCGAGGGTCGGCACGAACTCCGCCCCCAGCCTCAGGAACAAGGCCACGGAGGCCACAAACAGCCCCACCGCACCGGCTGCCACCCAGCCTCGACCCGCAATGCCCAGTGCCAAGACCCGTGAGTACACCCGCTGGAGCCAGCGCATGAGCGCGTTCTCCGTTTCGCTCACCGATCCGCCCAGAAAGAACGACGCCAGCACCGGCATGAGGGTCATGGCCAAGGCCAATGCGCCGCCGAGAGCCAGCATCACCGTCAGCGCCATCGGCTGGAACATCTTACCCTCCACCCCAGTGAGCGACAGGATGGGCAAGTACACGATGGTGATGATGAGCACCCCGAAGAAGACCGGAGAGCCCACTTCACGCGCCGCCGCCAACACCGTGCGGTGGCGCTCCTCGACCGTCAGCACCCGACCCAGCTGATGCTGGCGATGGGCCAGCTGACGAACGACGTTCTCCACGATCACCACCGCCCCGTCGATGATGAGGCCGAAGTCCACGGCTCCGAGGCTCATCAAATTGCCGGAGATCCCAAATCGGGCCATGCCGATCATCGCACACAGGAACGACAGCGGAATGGCACAAGCCACGATCAACGCCGCGCGGAAATTGCCCAGAAGCAGCAAGAGCACCACGACCACCAGCACAGCCCCTTCCGACAAGTTGCGCTTCACGGTGCCTACGGTGCGATCCACCAAATTGGACCGATCGTACACCACCTGGACTTCAATCCCCCGGGGCAGGCGCGCCTGAAGCTCGGCAATCCGAAGGCCCACGCGGTGAGCGACGATCCGGCTATTCTCACCCATGAGCATCATCACGGTACCCAACACGGTCTCCTGGCCATTTTGTGTCGCCGCGCCGGTCCGAGGGGCCGCATCGATACGAACCTCGGCCAGATCCCGGACCCGCAACGGCTGAACGGCCGCGGCGTACTTCACGGGCAGGTTCCCAATTTCTTCGAGGGTGGTGGGCTTGGTGGCGGCCCGAAACACCAACTGCCGACCTCCGCGATGGATGACGCCCCCACCGGTGTTCTCGGTGTTCCGGCGAACCGTCTCGGCCAGTTCGGCGAAGGTCAGGTTGGCCTCACGCAGTTTTTCCGGATCCGGCTGGATGACGATTTGTCGGCTGAAGCCACCGATGGTGTTGATCTCGGCAACGCCGGGAGTGGAGCGCAGGAACGGCTTGGCGATGAATTCCTGGGTTTCCTGCAGTTCGAGCAATTGAGCAAAGGCATCGGTGGGGCGGTTGGTGGCATCGGCTCTCCACGACAAGGTGTAGTAGAAGATCTCGCCCAGACCGGTGGAAATCGGAGCCAAGGCGGGGTCGGCTCCGGCCGGCAGGCGGTCGCGGACGGCTTGGATGCGCTCGGCCACCAATTGGCGGCACCGATAAACATCCACGCCATCCTCGAATTGCAGGGTCACTTGCGAGAGCCCGTACTTGGTGAGCGAGCGCAATTCATGGAGCTGCGGCAATCCGGCCAGTTCCTGCTCGAGGATCCGGGTCACCAGCACTTCGGCTTCCTCGGGCGCCAAGGCCGGGACCTGGGTGTTGATTTGAACCTGCGGCTGGGTGATGTCGGGAACGGCATCGATGGGCAGCTCGCGCGCCGACCAAACGCCCACGGCCAACAAGGCCGCCGTCGCCAACAAGACGACCGCCCGCTGGCGCAGGGAGAATTCGAGGATGCGCTCGATCATGGCCGGGCCGGTTGAGTGTTCGAGGCTGAGACCAGACTCAGACCCGTCGCCTGCTCGAGTTCCAGCAACGCAGCCAAGGCCTCACGACGGGTGTCCAGATGGGCTTCCACCGCATCCAGATACTGCTTTTGCAACTCGATATAAGTCGTGGCGGGAACGGCTCCGAGCCGGTAATGGCGGTCGGCCAATTCGGCAGCCGATTCAAACTGGGATACCACGTCGGAGCGCCAATGGGCCAATTCGGCGAGACGGGAATCGTAGCCACGGGCAGCGCTCACCACCCGTCGTTCCACCTCACGGCGGGCGACAGCTAGGACCGCCACAGCCTGTTGCCGCTTGGCTTCGGCCGCGGCGATATTGGCCGTTCGGGGACGCCACAAGGGCAATGGGAAGGCCACGCCCACGCCCACGATCCGGTCGAGAGTGCTGCCATCCTGACCCATGGTCATCGGACCGACCTCGAAGGCCGGCCAGCGTTCGTTGCGGGCCAGGTCCACGCGGAATCCCTGCTGAACCAACTCGGCGGCGCGCGTCCGCAGTTCGAAATTGTTGGTGTTGGCCGCTGCCATGAGGCGATCGAGGGCCGGTCGTTCCGGCAATTCTGGCAGAGCCCGTTTCACCTGGAGCGGAGCATCGAGAGCGGCTCCCCGAAGCAAGTTCAGGCGCACCCGCTCGGCATCGACCGCCAGCGCAAATTCCGAAGCCCGACGACGCAGCGTCAATTCAGTGGCCTCCAGGATGCGGACCTCCAATTGTGGGGCGATGCCCGCGGGATCCCGCTGCACGAGCACCTCGCGCAAGGCCCGGAAGCGATCAGCCACAGCGCGGGCCACCCGGGACTTCTCCTCGGCACTGGCCAACCCCAAGGCGTTTTCACGCACCTTGCCCGACAATTCCCGGCGGAAGGCCTCCAGGCCCAAGGTGGACAGGGCGACATCCTGATTGGCGATGGCCTTGCGCAGACCCAGACGCCCCGGCCATTCAAAGCTCTGTCGCACCGAGGCCACCCACATGGCGCCTTCACCGGCCATCGAGTGATCGAGATTCTTGCTACGGATCTGTCCTCCCTGCAGTTCAGCCTTGGGCAAATCGAGTCGACCTGCCAGCCGAGTGGCCGCCTTGGCCCCCTCGAGCTGGGCCTGGTAAAACCCCAGTTCGGCATTGGCTTCCAGAGCCTCGGAAACTAGGGCCTCGGGAGCGACCTCCACCGGGGTTTCGGCGGCAGACAGACTGACAGCAACGGCAATCCCCAACAGGGAGCACAACCAACGGAAATTCAACGGATTCATGGACTTGAGAAACGAACGGCTTGCCGAAAATCAGTGACAGCATCCCGGCTACGACTCGGCGGATCGCAGCCCGAAGGAATCCCACAGATCCCGGATGATCGGAACCCATGGACTGAAGGAAACGGAGCCGATGGGCTCAGCAGCGGAGCACGTGAGTGCGGCTAACGCGCAGGGAAGGACTCAGGATCGACTGAACCCCGAGGGAAGCCTGACGGAGGGGAAGGCTCGATGGAGCCACATTGGGCATCGTCATCGGCTGAAACGTCGCAGCGGACAAGTTCCGAGCAATCGAACCCCGCAGCGACGCCTCACTCGAACGATCCGCCAAACCCGGATCGCGATCCAAGTCGATGACGTGATCACCCCCGGGGGTCAAGGAATCGGCAGCCATCGTCGTCAACACGGCCGAGATCCAGTCATGGGAGTGCATGGAACCGGAACCCTGGGACAGGTGTTCATGCCCGAGGATCACCAAGAACCCCTGCTGCCGGGATTCAATGCGGACCGAATGCTCCCCATCGACCAACGCCAACGCCGCGGTGCACAAGGTCATGAACCAACCCATTCCACCGAGGTAGGAAACCAGTCCCATCAAAGCCAAGCACCGGACCCAAGGTCCGCGTGAATGGCTTCTGGAATGAATCGGCATCCTTTACAAAAGCTCCGATGCCGCCCCGGGAACCGCAACCCCTCTTTTGGTCAAAGCCTCTCGGTCTGAACCATCAAAACACCCCGTCGCCTCCAAGAGACAGCAGCGGGACCAGGCCGGAGCGAGCATAGGAACGTCGACATCCTTATCCCCCTCGCGCGGCAGCGCGAAAGCTTAGCCGGTCCCAACGTTCCCTGCGAGCGCAGGACCGATCCCGCGGAGCCCCCACCGCCCACAAGCCCCAGGCGCCAGCCCCGGCACTCCGCCACTGCAAAACAGGTGAGAGCGACCCAATGTATTTCAAAGCTGGGGATCGACCTTGTCGTCTGTGTTCACATAACGGATTCGGGAGGGTGCTCCGGGCGGCAGCGGGATCGGGCCGGAGCAAGCATAGGAACGTCGACATCCTTATCCCCTTCGCGCGATAGCGCGAAAGCTTAGCCGGTCCCAACGTTCCCTGCGAGCGCAGGACCGATCCCGCGGAGCCCCCACCGCCCACAAGCCCCAAGCGCCAGCCCCAGCACTCCGCCACCGCAAAACAGGTGAGAGCACCCGGGGTTATGCGCCGTTCCTTCAGAACGCACCGGTTGTGCGCCTCAGCATCCTCGAGCCTTCCTGCGAGCGAAGGACCGATCCCGCTGCCCCCCAGAAGCACTATGTCCGAAACTTGCATCGACGCCGTTTCTGAGTCTGAGTCACAGGCTTCGGGTCGCGACTTCCACATGGCTCCCATCTTGAACATCTCCATCGGGCATTGGGCAGGCTTCTTCGCCTTCGTCCTCGGCGCATTGGCGCTCGACCTCGGCCTGTTCCATCGCAAAAGCCATGAAGTCCGAGCACGCGAAGCCCTCGTCTGGACACTCATCTGGGCCGGATGCGCCTTCCTCTTTGGCACCGTTGTGGCACCCCGGACCATTCAAGGATGGGATGCATCGACCTCGGCCCTCTTCCTGACCGGCTACCTCGTGGAGTTGTGCCTCTCCATGGACAACGTCTTCGTCATCGCCGTCATTTTCTCTTACTTCGGCGTCCCACAGCGGTGGCAGCACCGGGTGCTCTTCTGGGGCATCCTCGGGGCCCTGGTGCTCCGAGGCGGCATGATTTGGCTGGGAAGCGAACTCATCCAACGGGTGCATTGGACACTGTATGTTTTTGGCGGCTTCCTGCTCATCACCGGCACCAAGATGCTGCTTATCCGTGATGAAGAGGCTCAGCCCGACCTGTCCCAGAACCCGGTGGTCCGTTTGGTCCGTCGCTGCCTTCCGGTCAGCCCCCACTTCGATGAAGAACGCTTCACCACCCGGTCCGAAGGCCGCTGGATGATCACCCCGCTGACCGTAGTGCTCTTCGTCGTGGAGACGACCGATGTGGTCTTCGCGCTCGATTCCATCCCGGCCATCTTCGGCATCACGCGGGAACCCTTCCTCGTCTTCACCTCCAACATCTTCGCCATCCTGGGGTTGCGATCCCTGTACTTCGTCCTCGCCAGCGCCATGGATTACTTCCGACATCTCAAGACCGGGCTGGCCCTGGTGCTGGTCTTCATCGGAGCCAAGATGTTGGCCGAAGAACCGCTCCTGAAACTCCTGGGTGACCGACTCAAGTACGTTTCCCTCGCAGTGGTCATTTCTCTGATCGCCCTGTCCATCTTGGCCTCGGTGCTTTCCAAACCCAAAAGTCCAAACGACGGGAAGGGCTCGGAGTCTTGAACTCCCGTTGGGTCATGGCGACCCCGTCCACCGCCAGCATGGAAGTGCTTCGCCGCGAGCGGGGGCTGTCTGAACTGGTGACCACCTGTCTGGTCAATCGGGGCATCGTCACCACTGAATCCACCGACACGTTCCTCGATCCGCGGCTAAGATCCCTCTCCGATCCCATGGTCCTCCCGGACATCCGGCTGGCCATCGACCGACTATTCCTCGCCCGCGAGCGGAATGAACCGGTGGTGATCTTCGGGGATTACGACGTCGATGGCGTCACCTCGACCGCAATCCTCACGGAAGTCTTTACGACACTGGGATGGCGCTGCTCCCAATACCTGCCCCACCGGCGCGACGAGGGCTATGGCTTGAGCCAAGCGGGCGTGGAAAACTGCTTGGCCCGTCACCCGACCGCCCTGCTGCTCGCAGTGGACTGTGGTTCCACCGCCGTGGAACCGATCCAATGGCTCAACAGTCGCGGGGTGGATGTGCTGGTCCTCGATCACCACCAACTCAGCGATCCATTGCCGCCCGCCTTGGCCCTGGTGAACCCATTGCGTTCACCCGAGGCAGGCATCGCCCCGTTCTGCTCGGCAGGTCTGGCCTTCAAGCTGGCCCATGCCTTGGTCAAACACGGACGCGAGGCCGGCCTCAGCGGCTTCGACACCTACAACCTCAAACCGCTGCTCGACCTGGTGGCGCTGGGCACCATCGCCGACTTGGTCCCATTGGTGGGCGAGAACCGGGTTCTGGTGCATGCGGGTCTCGAACGGCTCGATGCCACCGCCCGGCTTGGCTTGCAGGCGCTGAAGCGGGTGGCCCGAACCCGCAGCCCCATGGGAGTCTATGAAGTGGGATTCCAACTCGGGCCTCGCCTCAACGCCGCCGGACGCTTGGAAACCGCTGAAGACGCCCTGCGATTGCTACTTTGCGACCGCGAGACCGAGGCCCAAAGCCTGGCCGAAGTGCTCGACCAGCAAAACCGCGAGCGGCAAGACGTCGAGAAACGCATCGCCCAAGAAGCCTTGGAACGGGTGCGAAACCGGTTCGACCCGCAGCGTGATCTGGTGATCGTCGAAGGCGACGCTTCCTGGCACATCGGCGTTGTCGGCATCGTCGCCTCGCGGGTGCTGCGCGAATTCCACCGACCGACCCTGATCCTCGGTGGCGACGGAACCGTCTGGCGCGGGTCGGGCCGAAGCGTTTCTGGATTCGATTTGGCAGCGGCCTTGCGGGACTGCACCGACTTGCTGGAAAAGCATGGAGGGCACGCCATGGCTGCTGGCCTGTCCATCGATCCGGCGCGACTGGAAACCTTCCGCCAGCGCATCAACGATCTGGCAAGGGAACGCCTGCGGCCCGAGCACCTTCAGCCCGAAGTCCGCATCGATGCATCCATTCCACTCCGGGCATTGAGTCTTCCGGTGGTCGGCGATTTGCGGCGCCTGGAACCGTTCGGCATCGGCAATCCAGTGGTCCAACTGGCCGTCCGCGGACTCACTCATGCCCGCCCGCCGCAGAGGCTCAAGGAGCTCCACTGGAAATTCTGGGTCACCGATGGCGTGGCTCCGGTTGAGACCGTCTGGTGGGGAGCGGGAGACCGTCCCATTCCCGAAGGCCGATTTGATCTGGCCGTCATTCCCGAGGCCGGTGAATACGGCGGACGCCGCTTCCTTCAACTGCGCCTCATCGATTGGAAACCCTCTGATCCGGCTTGAAGCCCATTCCAGACCAGCATTGCCGGACCACCTTCAGCGAATTACCTATCAGGAAACCCATGAATGCGCCCATTGATCCTTCCTCACCAAGCCCGTTCACGGCCGAATACCGAACCCATCGAAACCTTCCTGCTCTGGCCGGTCTTTGCACCATGGCCGAGGCCAATCGGCCCGGTCTGTCTGTCGAGGAGAGCGTGCGTCGACTCAAGCGGCACCACTACGCGCTGCGCCGCATCCACGGAATCCTGACCGCCCGGATCACCTCCGAGCCGATTTATGAACTGAAGATGGCCTGGAGCCATCAGGCTTGGATTTGTGCCGAGCAGGTCAGTGCAATTCGGGCTCGAGTGGGTGAAATGCGCGAACCGCCGCTGGGTTTGGACAAGGTCCCGCATGAAGGCCTGGCGTTGGCGTTCAATGAACTCATGGCGGCACCCCGCGACCTGCTGCTCATGGGGCTTTACGAGATCGTGGTGCCCGCCTTGCTGCGTTGCATGGCCAAGCATGCCGCAGACACCCATCCCTTGGCCGACCAGCCGACCATCCGCCTGCTGCGCATCGCCCGAATGGATCTGGAAGACTTGCAGCAATACGGACGCAAAGCCGTCTCGAGTCTGGTGTCCGGCGAAGAGCGGGCCGCGGCTCAAACCGCTCTCGCCGTATTGAATCAGGCTTTGGCAGCAGCCGGTGGACTGGATGGCACCTCAACCGAAGGCACCGGTTTGCCGCTGCCAGAGAAGCTGCATTCCGCAAAGCCCTGGAAGTACGATCCGAAACCCCAGCGTGATGAACGCTTTCCCGACCCCTACAACATGGGCGTCAACGCGGAGGTGTTTCTCTACGATCCGAAGCAACCGGCCGAGGCCAAGGTGCTGATGATGTACTACAAGCGGCTACGGGAAATCGATGTGCCGGAGATGATGGCCAGCATCATCACCGAGACGCCCGACAAACCGTGGGGCTACTACCGGGACATGAGCCGACAACTTTGGGACGAAGCCCGCCATGCGATGATGGGTGAAGTCGGGTTCGCCAGTGCCGGCATCGACTGGCCCAAGCAGGTGGCGGTGAACTTCACCTGGTCCCTCGGGTTGAACACCCAACTCACTCCCAAGGAACGGCATGCCGTGCTCTACTTCATTGAACAGGGTTTGATGCCCAAGACCGGCAAGCGGCACGAATGGGAAACGGCCATTATGGCGCGAAGCCCACTCGCTGCGACCTTTCAGGATTTCGACTGGGCCGATGAGGTGCTGCATGCCCGGGTCGGCCGGGATTGGTATGTCTCAGACATGCCCTCGCCTCATGAGGCGGTTGCCTACGGGGACGCCTGCTGGAGCAAGGTTCTCATGAACTGGGAACGGTGGCGCACCGACGGATTCACCCAGCACGCCAACTGGTGGACCGGAGCCTACGCCCAATACTGCGAGCGCCATGGCAAGACCCCTGATCACACAGCCGCACAATTCGCCATCAGCTACGAGTCCATCCGGGCCGACCTGAAGGATCTGGCCTTGGCTTCGGGTTAAACGGGTTGCGGTCCACGAGCCGATCTGAAAGTGGGGCAAGCAATCCCATTCCGTCTCCGGCTTTTTGCGCTCGAATTTGCTCTCCGCTGTAGGCTCTCCATCAGCGCTGCAGCCATACCAAAAGGAAAGCTTGGGCTAGGAGGCAAAGGCCCAAGGTAATCCACAGGACACGTTGCCAGCCGAATAAACCACGCTGGTCAGGTGCGGCCAAATGGAACCGGGCAACGGTCGTTCCGAATGAAACGGAATCACCCCAACGCAGGGGTGATTCACGGACTGGAACCCCATTGAGGGCCACCACGGCGTCGCCAAGACTACGAATCGTCAAACGCCCATCGGCACCCCGCAGAACCTCTGCGTGCCGTGCCCATACTCCCGAAGTCGAAAGCACCCAACCATTCGACGGATCCCGGCCGATCGTGAGAACATCCCCGCTCCAGGCATGGCCTGACGATCCGGAGACGCGGAACTCGAACATCAGAGGATGCTGCGAACCACTTCGATGCGGTCGCCGGGATACAATGGAACGTCCAAATCTGGCTTCTTCAGGGCCAATTTGCAATCCACCATGATTTGTTGGCCGTTGATGCGGGTGATGCGCACCTTGCGACGGTCGGCATATTCGGTGAACCCACCGGCCCGGTTGATGGCCTTGAGGACGGTCATACCGCCTTCGAAGCCAAATGATCCGGTCGTCCGAACCTCTCCACCTACGGAAATGGTGCGGCCCAAAACCTGCACATTCACCGAGAGACGCTTATACATCTGTTTCTTGACGGTGAAGAGGTCGCGGATCTCTTTCGAGACATCCGCAGCCATCTTGCCGGCAACTTGAACTTGCTCACCCATGTGGATGGTGACCAATCCGGTCTCCGGAACCTGGATCTCCGTTGGGGTGATGGGCACTGAAGCCTCATACATCACGCGAATGACATCTCCGACCGCAATGCGATCAATGCTGAAAACACTGTTCGTGCTCGAAGCTGCCGCGGCCTGAGCTGCGGGATCGTTCACGGAACTCGTGGCTGCCTGAGGGGTCGCCGAATCAGAACTTGTCTGGCAACCGCCCCATAGGACGGCCAGCAGCAGCACCAAAGCACACATCCCGTTTTGACCGAATCGACGCATCATGTTGATAAATTGGCAGATTCTATTGGCATCCCGACAGCGACTCAATACTGGGTCTCCTTGCCCGGCTTGGCTTCAGGATTTTTGATCTCAGGATTCTTGGCTTCGGATCCCGCAACGGCGATCTCGGCCGGTTTGGCCTCGGAGCGCTTCTTCTTGGACAACTTGCGCTCACCCTCCGGCGTACTGTCATCGCTCTTGGAGTAGTAATCGTAGTAGTATCCGCTGTAGTAGTAGTAGTAGCTATCCTGACTGATGTTGATGTTGTTCAACACGACACCCAGGAGGTGACCACCCACCTTCTCGACCATTTGCTTGGCGCGGAGAGTCATTTGCTGCGGGTACTTGCGGTATTGGACCACGAGCACGGCCATGTCCACTTCGCTGGCCAAGATCGAGGCGTCACTGACACCCATGATGGGCGGTGAATCGAAGAACACGAAGTCGTAGCGGCTCTTGGCTTCGGCGATGAATTCCTTCATGGCCGCCGAATTGAGGATACCGATGGAACTGCTCGGCAGACGACCGGAAGGCAGGAAGTCGAGAGACGGAACCTGCGTGGTTTGGATGACCTCTTCGAGGCGATTCTGCTTCAGAAGATAATTGGTCAACCCCAAGTTGTTGGCCACATTGAGGATCTTGTGCAGGCTGGGACGACGGAGATCCGAGTCTACGATCAGCACTCGATTACCATTCTGGGCGAACACCGTCGCCAAGTTGAAGATCGTCGTGGATTTGCCTTCGCCGGCGCCACCGGACACCACTGTCATAGTACGCCAGTTGGTGTCTTTGCGTGAGAAGAGGATATTGGTGCGGAGCACCCGATACGCTTCGGCATGAGGACTGTCGGTGCCCTCGGACATGAGCGTACCGACGTTCTGAGGAATGACCCCCAGCACGGGCGCCTGCAAGGCTTGCTCGACGTCGTCGATGGTCTTGACCGAGGTGTCGAGGTACTCGATGAAGAAGGCCAGACCGATGCCCAGAATCAAACCGAAGACAACACCGATGCTGATGTTAACGGCCTTCTTGGGCCGCACCGGATTCGTTCCAGGAAGGGCTTCATTGATGGTTTCGACCGACGAAGTGCTGCTCAAATCGCGGTCGATGTCTTCTTGAGCGACACGGATCTTGATACCGTCCCGGATGCGGCGGGCGCTCTCGAATTCATTGCGAGCCACAATATAGGGCCGGAACCGCTGGGTATCCTTGGAGTTCTTCTCAATGGTCTCTTGAAGGAACGTCTTCTGGTTTTCCATGGCCGCCTTCTCGGCTTCCAGCGTCGAACGCATACCGCTGAGAATACCCTGCACCGTTGCATCCAACTGTTCATCCAACTTGGCGATTTGCAGGGACCACTTCAGCACCTCTGGATGGTCAGGGCCAAAGTCCGGGCTCAGGACGGATGCCTGACGCAACGCATAATTGCGGGCACCGATCAAGGTGTTGAGTTCAGAAGTCGGATTGGCCACCACCAACGCATTGAGCAGGCGGTCGCCCTTGAGCTGAGACAACTGTTCAAGCAGGCGATTGTTGCGTGTGATCCGGATCTGATAATCCTGAATCACCCCGGACATGCGCGAAAGCTCCTGAGCCGAGATACCTTGAACTTGGCCAGAGTCTGCGATCTCCTCGGGCACCTTCAGATCCAGACGCAACTTGTCCATCTTGTCACGTGCTTCGGACACCTCCCGATCATAGACGGTCAGCTTATTGGTCAGAGCGGTCCACGCAGCGTCGCTGCGACCGGAACGGTTCTTGTTGCGGTAATTGCCATAGATCTCCGCGATCTTGTTCGCGATTCGGGCCGCCAGTTCACGGTCTTCGTTGAAGGCCGTGATTTCGATGATAGCCGTATTACGGTACTGGGTGATGTCCACCTCGCGCGACAGCGTTTCGTAAGCATCCTGGATGGGAAGCTCGCCCGGCTGCTTATCGCGTTCGGCATAGACACGGGCCAGTTTCAGATCCTTGATGACCTCGTTGAGGATCTTCGGGGAACGGATAACCTGAAACTCGGTCTGGAGGAAGTATTGGTCAAAGGCGGGCGTCATCGGACCACTGCCCATCATTAGCTGGGTCAGCGGTGTGTCTTTCTCCACCTTCATCCGCGCCAGCGACGAGTAGGACTCGGGCTGGAACTGTGTGATGATCGCCGTGGTGATGACCACCAGCAGGAAGACCGCCAGAATGACGGCCTTACGAATACGGATGATGCGCCAGTAATCGAGGAAGTGGAGCTTCGAGTCCTGCGACTGGGGTGCCTTCGATACTTCCATGTGCAAAAAAATAGGAGGCTAGAATGGATGTTCCAGCCTCCTTCGCCAGAGTTGGAAATTCTTAGTAGGTGAAATTGACGCCCAGGAACACCCGGTTACGTGCGAACTCACGCAAGTCGTTCACCAAGTCGGAATCAACGCGGTCGTGAGCGTAGGACACACGAGTCGAGATGTTCTGGGTGATGCGGTAGGAGAGCGTCACGTCGCCAGAAGCGTAGCTGTCGCTCTTGCCGTCGACGCCAGGTCCGCCACCGATGAAGTTACCCATCTGATACAAACCGTTGATGGAACCCACCAGCTTCGGGGTGAAGCTGTGCGACACGCCGAGACGAGCAGAGGTTGCGCTGCTGCCGCGGATCGGATCGGAGAACAGACCGCCACCCACAGCACCCAAGATACCCACATCGGTCGCCGTCAGCTGATGACGCACACCCACGGTGAGCGAAGAACCAGGCAGAAAACCGTAGGACACCTGTCCGTCGACATAGGGGGAAACGCCGTCGCGGCTCTTGATACCAGCCACATCAGCGAAGTCGTTGTACTGGATACCACCACGGAGCGAACCCGTCAGGTTGGCCGCGAAGTCGTGATCGATGGTCGCCGCAACAAAGTGCGAATTGACGTCACGAACGAAACCAACGTTGCTGCCAGGCCCATCATAATCGGTGATACCGTACTGGTAGAACAGACCGACGCTGGACTTCGGAGCCACCTGATAGCGGACGTTGACAGACGGGAGGTACTCCACGCGGTCCAGCGACTGAGCGAAGGCTAGGTCGTCGAAACGGAAGAGGTTGTTCCGGAAACCGGTCACCGCGCTCCAGTTCTCAGCGAGCTCAGAGGTGAAGTCGAAGCCGGCGATGTTACGGAAGTTGGTGCCTTCAGCGCGGAACAGGATACCCGCGCCACCGGCGCCAGCGCCCAGCTGCTGAGGCTCCTGAGCCTGAGCGAAGCTGTCGAAAACGTTGATCTTGTAGCGGGAATTGAAATTGTGGGTCAGGCTGGCGTCCACCACATGGTTGTGGTCCAGGGACTTTTCCCGGTTTTCAAAATAACGCAGCAGGTAGTCGTAACGCAGCCCCAACGTGGTCTGGCCGTCGTTGATCGGCAGATTCAGGCTGAAGCCCGGAGTCACCTCGAAACCGAAGCTGTCCACCTTCGGCAGGTCGCTACGAGTGTAGACGTTGTCGTTGTAGAAACCAGAGACGCCGGCCCGCACCGTCCAAGGCTTGGCTCCGCCTTCGGAGGCTTGAAGGGCAGCGGTGACCGCGAGGCTCGCAGCGCCGATAGAAAGGGCGCTCATGCTGGGAATGAAGTTTTTCATGCGAAATCCGTTTTTAGACGGCTCTGTCGTCGTTGGAACGCGGAGCTTGATTACCTTTGGAGTCTTCGAAGTTCAGCGCTGAGTGTCAACCTGTTTTCCGGTTTTTTGCCAAATGACGAATCGCGGCGGGTTTCAAGGATCCCTCTCAACAACCCATCAGCGTGATTGCCTTCGAAATGCAGGAAAATCAGCGACCACCTGATCCCATGAGGCCACCGATCCCCAGGATGTCAGCGAGAAAACTTCCACGGGCGCTCCTTCGCCCAACCCCAGTGCTCGCCGCTGGTTCAGGAAGCGTTGACGGAGGGATGCCTCCCATTGATCAAGGGTCTCAACCGGTGCGATGCCGTGCCGCCCCACCCAAGGCAACCATTCGCGTATCTGACTTTGGTGACACCACGATTGACGGGCGATTTGATCGAAGGAATCAGCGACATCCACCACCAGATCCGGGACGGATTGAGGCCCTTCGCCGATGTAGCTGTCCCAAGTGTTGAGGATCACTGGGGTTCGGATCCAACGCGCCTCGGCCGTACCCTCCGCCGGATACTCGTCCACGAAGGCATGGGGTACGTTGATCATGTAGGCCACTCGTCGGATCGCATCGGCCACCGTGATGTGGTCGGGATGGACTCCGGCCCGGGTATCCGCCGGCAGTGGCGGGCAGAACAGATAATCGGGCTCGAAGTCCCGGATGCTCTTCCAGAGGGCGGCCAGCAAGTCGTTGCTGAGCAATCGAGCCTCACCGAAAGGACGACCGTCCGGACGGGATAGGCGTTCGAATTCGTACCCACCAATGGCAGCGGCGGCAGCCTGCTCCTCAAGGCGGATGCGTGCGGTTTCCTCAGGAGTTCGCCAGTGGTGGCCCGAGCGTCCATCGGTGCAAACCAAGACCTTGGCCCGAAAGTCCCCGGCATGCTTGCGGCGGAAGAGTTCAAAGGTGCCCGCAGCCACGAATTCAAAATCGTCGAAGTGAGCGTGAACGCAGAGGATTCGCATGCGAAAGAGAAGATCTCTGCAAGATGGTAGGCGGTGAGGGATTCGAACCCCCGACCCAATGCGTGTAAAGCATTTGCGCTAACCGCTGCGCCAACCGCCCCACCGACCGCAGGGGCTGATCTTAACCCACGCCAGTATTCGGGTTCAATGCGGCAATGCGCCGAGCTGACAGTCTGAGATGGGATTCAGCTCAAGAGCCTGGACACCCCGGAAGGAACTCCTGTTGGCCCAATCCGTCATTCCGGCTAGGATGGCGACCTGATGAGCCGGGCGTTCCCGAGTCGGACCCATGAATCCGATGATAGGATTTCACAAACCACCTTTCCGTTGACGGAAGATTGGTTTGTGGACGCCCTTCCCCATCAAGCTCCACAGAACCCCTACCCCGACGCCCATCCCTCACTGAATTCCCGCTCTTTCCTCGAATCGCACCGTGACCGTGTTGTCATCGCGGTGGATTGGCCGGTCATCATCGAGGCGGCGGAATTCACCCGCTTGGGGCGGCATCGCGATCTCGTAGAACTGGACCGCAATTATCCCGTGCAGCACGCCGGGCCATGGACCGAAGCTTCGGTCCGGGTGGGTCGAAGGCAGTTGGCGCGACTGCGGTCTTGCCGCGACCTCCGTGTGGTGCAGCGCTATTTGGACGCGGTGGAAGAGGGGCGGGCACAGGCTTGGAACCCGATCGTTTTTGGAGTGGCGCTGGCCGCCTTCAACCTGCCCTACCGTCAAGGGCTGTTGCATTACGCCGGCGCCTTGCTGCGAGGCCTCGCCGAACCGTGTCGCCCCAGAGACATCTCGGAAGGTGACTGGGCAAATTGGATGAACTCCCTCGAGACCCCCCTCCCGGAAGCGGCCCATCGCCTCCTCCAGCCAGCGACTCTGGCCCTCGGAAAAACGGACCTGCGCCCGCGTTAGGCGTCTGTCTGGGTCACCCGTCGCACCAGCAAGAGTTGGGATTGGTCGAGGAATCCCCTTTCCCCCGGGGCTCCGTCGGGCTTTCCTCCGCTCCTCGTTATGCTTAAGGCCGGCATCGTCGGTTTGCCCAATGTGGGCAAGTCCACCCTCTTCAACGCAGTCACCCGCACCCGAAAGGCGCAGGCGGCGAACTACCCGTTCTGCACCATCGATCCCAACGTGGGCATCGTCACCGTGCCGGATGAACGTCTGGGGGTGCTGCAAAAAATCGCCAAGACCAATGTCGTCATCCCGGCAGCCATCGAGTTCGTGGACATCGCCGGTCTGGTGAAAGGGGCCAGCGCCGGTGAGGGCTTGGGCAACAAGTTCTTGAGCCACATCCGCGAGGTCGACGCCATCGTACAAGTGGTCCGGTGCTTCGAAGACGCCGACATCCACCATGTGTCCGGCAGCGTGGACCCGGTTCGGGACATCGAGATCATCACCACCGAACTCGTCTTGGCGGACATGGAGTCGGTCAACAAGCGCCTCGACAAGGTGGCCAAGGATGCCAAACGCGGAGACAAGGAAGCGCAGGCCGAACAGGCCGTGCTCAGCAAGCTCAAGCCGCACCTCGACGCCGGCAAACCCGCGTTGACCTGCGAACTGACCACTGAGGAGAAGGCCCTGTCGAAGAGCTTCTGGCTCATGACCGACAAACCCACCCTCTTCGCCTGCAATGTGAAGGAGGGCGACTTGGCCACCGCCGACACCAACCCCTACGTGGTCAAGGTGCGCGAGTATGCCAAGAGCCAACTGAGCTGCGAAGCCACGGTCATCAGCGCCCAGATCGAGAGCGATCTCGTGGACCTGTCCGAAGAGGAGGCCAAGGAATTCCTCTCCGCCCTCGGCGTCACCGAGTCCGGCGTGGGTTCACTGATCCGGGCGACCTACCACCTCCTCGGACTGCGCACCTACTTCACGGCCGGCGAGAAAGAAGTCCGAGCCTGGACCATCCATGCCGGAGACACCGCGCCGAAGGCGGCCGGCGTCATCCACAGCGACTTCGAACGCGGCTTCATCAAGGCCGAGACCGTGGCCTACAAGGACTTGGTCTCCTGCGGCTCGGTGGCTGCCGCCCGCGACAAGGGCCTCTACCGGATGGAAGGCAAGGAGTACGTGGTCGCCGACGGCGACGTGCTGGTGTTCAAGTTCAACGTCTAGTTCAACGTCTGGCCTGGCCGAGGAAGGGTTCTTCGACCGACCATCCGACCGACCAGTACGCACAACGGCCCGGGGCGAAGGGAGAGGCATGACCTCCCCACCGCCACCGGGCCGTTT